>DATKZH010000337.1:0-5771 GCA_035528065.1 Thermoguttaceae bacterium
GAACGATGAACCCGGCCAGGAACGGTTTCCGGCTCTCCACGTCCTCGGCGTTGACCCCATAGTTGCCGATCTCGGGGTACGTCATGGTGACGATCTGGCCGCGATAGCTGGGGTCGGTAAGGATCTCCTGGTAGCCGGTCATCGAGGTGTTGAAGCAGACCTCCCCGTCGACCTCGCCCTGGGCACCAAAGGCCTCGCCGGTGAATACGGTTCCGTCTTCCAGAGCAAGCTTTGCAGGTTGGGTCATGTTGGCCGATCCGGTCGAGAATGGTAATGCGTGCGAGAGTTTACGGTTCGTTTCGCGCCCGGAAGGTGGACTGCGCGTATTGGGTAAGGGCGCGTCAGGGCACTTCCACACTCACCTAAAGTCCGTCGGGCCGTCGTCCCGATAGGATGCTAATGGCTGTGGGTCTTCGGACGAAGTGAACTTACCAGTTCAGTTGGTTCGGGCAGCCAATCGAGGGCTCTTGTGCCGGCGAGCAGGGGCCCTCACTTTTTTTCTTGCGCCCGGGCGGAATTATAGACCGTTCGGGCTCGGCCGTGTAGGCTTCCCAAACGAGCGGCGATGACCGGGAAGCCGCGCCCAAGCGACGGGGACGCGACAAGCGTCCCGCATGATTGGGTGCGGCCACCCTACGAACAGGGGCGATTGGGGTCAGCATGACCTCAGCACGTTGCCGCCAGGACGGGACGGCGGTCGGCGGCAACGTCGTCGGGCCGGCTACGCTTGACGATCCGACCCGGCTCCCGACGCAGCAGGGCCACGAGGCTTGCGCCCTTCCGATAGCCGCGCGTGCGGCGCCCGTCGAGAACGCTTTCCAGCACCCGGGCCTCGCCGGCGAAGGTGGCTTCCAGGAGCTGATTGAGGGGCCCGGGCGGCATCCAGAAATCGGTGCCCGCCCGGCCGCACGCCCGGCCTCGAAGGCGGTTCCACGCCCGAACCGTGCGGACCAGCGGGTACATCCGCGTGTTGAAGTAGGAGACCAGGAGGGGGGCCACCGGCAGATCGGCCCAAAGTCGCGCGAGCCGCTCCCGCTCGTAGCGGCGATAGTGGCCAAAACTCTCGTCGTGCTCGCTCCAGAGCGACTCGTCGGCCGGGACCGTAACGAGGAAGTGGCTCTCCGGCCGGGCAGCGCCCAGAAGCTCCGAGAGCATGGCGAAATCGTCCTCCACGTGCTCCAGGACGTCCATCAGCAGGAAAAGCCGGGCCTCGGACACGGTGGGGCCTAGATCACCCGGGGCATGCCCAATCAGGAATTGCACGGCCGGGAACCGCTGCCGGGCGAACCGGATCGCCTCTTCGGAGGTATCGATGCCCACGCACCGGTACTCGTCCGCGAAGGCGGCGAGGTTGGCCCCGGTGCCGCAGCCGACGTCGACGATCGTCGTCTCCGGCGAACGCGGCAACACCCGGCCGACCAAACTCCGCACGATCCTCCGCCGGGCGACAAACCACCAGTGCCGCTCTTCGATTTCGGCGTGGAGTTGGAACTGCTCGGTTTGCATGGCGGGCAATCGATCGAGGTATCGGGGCCGGACGGTGAGGCACCCCCGTGACGAACGCCGCTTGCGGCTTCGCCGGCAGAAAACGGCAAAGATTCAGCCGGCAACGCGCCTATCCAAGCATAGCGTATCCGGGCGCACCCGCGACTCAGGAGTCCGGAACGCCGGTGAGAGCGGCAGAGCCGGCCAAGGGGGCTACCCGTAGAACGTGGCCACCTCCAATCCCGTGCGCCGTCGGACCAAGTCGGCCATGCCGTCCAGCACGTCGTTGGCGAGCGGGGCGACCCAACTCTCGTGAGGCGGCCGGGCGATCGTGTAGAGTTGCACGAGCTTGATCCGGCCGCCGGCGTCGACGATTTCGCGCAATCGCTCGCAATACGCCTCCTGCTCGGCCGGCGGAGGCGGCTCGCCGTGAATCCGGCCGAAGAGCGACTGGATCACGATGGGCCGAGTCAGGGCGGCGTCGCGGAGGTTGTCGAGAATTCGGCCGAAGGGGATCGCCGATCGGGCGACGAGGCGGAAGTACTCCTCGGTTCCCGCGTCGAGCTTCGCCCAGATCTCGCCCCCGTTGGCATCGAGGATCTCCAACCCGCGCCGCACCCGATCGTGGTGAAGCAGGCCGGCGTTGGTGATCAGCACGAGCTTCGCGTCGACGAGGCCGTGGCGGCGACGGACCTCGGCACAGGCGGCGGCCACGTCGTCGAAGTTGGCGGAGAGCGTCGGCTCGCCGTCGCCGCTCAGGGCAATGTCGTTGAGTCGCCGAGAGTCGGGAGGCGCGTGGCGGAACTTGGGGCTCTCGTAGATCCGCCCCGAAGTGACCAGGCGAACCATCGCGTCGAGCTCGGCCGCCAGGCGGTCCACCGCCACAAGCCCCCTCTCTCCCCGCTCGGTCCGGTCGACCTGGCAGTAGATGCAATCGAAGTTGCACCGCTTGTCCAGGCTCAGGTTCACCCCGATGGAGATCCCGCGCGAGCGACGGCTCAACACGGGATAAACGTACCGGTTGCTCCCGAAGCTGCGAGAATGGGCCTCGAACAAGGCACGTGAACAACCAGGATCAACCGGTTCGGTCATCGGCGGAAGAACAAGAAGAAGCGATCGATAGCAGCACAACGGTCGTTTCCCGGTGGAACGCTCAACGCGGCCGCTGGCGGCTTCGCACGGGCGAGCCGAGTCGCCGCGGTGCCGTCCTGCCCACCGCCTGCGGCTTCCACCTCGACGGGCCTACACCTCCTTGGCGTCGATCCACGACATCAGGCGACGCAGCTTCAGGCCCACCTGCTCGAGCGGGTGCTCCCGCTCGCGGCGACGGATCGTCTTGAACGAGGGGGCGTTCGCCTTGTTCTCCAGGATCCATTCCAGGGCGAACTGTCCGCTTCGCACCTCTTCGAGAATCCGTCGCATCTCGGCCTTGGTCTGGTCGGTGATGATCCTCGGGCCGCGGGTGTAGTCGCCATACTCGGCGGTGTTCGACACGCTGTACCGCATGTAGTTCAACCCGCCCTGGTAGAACAGGTCGACGATCAGCTTCAGCTCGTGCATGCACTCGAAGTAGGCCATTTCGGGCTGGTAGCCGGCCTCGACGAGGACCTCGAAGGCGGCCTTGACCAGGGCACTAACTCCCCCGCAGAGGACGACCTGCTCGCCGAACAGGTCGGTCTCGGTCTCCTCGGCGAAGGTGGTCTCGATCACGCCCGCCCGCGTGCCGCCGATCCCTTTGGCATAGGCGAGGCCCAGCTTTCGGGTTTCGTCGCCGGCCCCTTCGCCCAGGGCAATCAGACAGGGGACGCCCGCGCCCCGAACGAACTCCGCCCGCAACAGGTGGCCCGGGCCCTTCGGCGCGACCAGCACCGTCGACACCCCTTTGGGCACCTCGAACTGGCCGAAGTGGACGTTGAACCCGTGGGAGCAGACCACCACGTTTCCCGGCGAGAGATGGTCGCGGATCTGGGTGCGGAACACGTCGGCCTGAAGCTCATCGGGGAGGAGGATGGTGACCATGTCCCCCTTCCTGGTGGCCTCCTCGGTCGAGAGGGGCTGGAAACCGTCCTTGACGGCCTGCTCGTAGTTGGCCGTGCCGGGCAGCTCGGCCACCACCACGGTTAGGCCGCTATCGCGGAGATTCTGGGCGTGGGCGTGGCCCTGGGAGCCGTAGCCCAGGATGGCCAGCGTCTTGCCTTTGAGCAACGAGAGGTCGGCATCTTGGTCGTAGTAGATCGTAGCGGGCATGATGCATGCTCCAGGGGGGTCAGGGCTCGGGATCGGCGGCGCACCTGTAGGCGCCGTCGCCTTCTTGCGTGCTCGCGCCACGTACCATGGCGATCCGGCCGGTCCGCGCGAGCTCCAGGATGCCGAACGGCCGCATCAGCTCGATGAACGATTCGACCTTCCGCTCCTGGCCGGAGATCTCGATCATCAGCCGGTCGGGCGAGACATCGACGATTCGGCCGCGGAAGATCTCGACCAATTCGCGGATTTCGCTCCTCCGCCCGGGGGGGGACTTGACCCGGATCAGCATCAGGTCCCGCTCCACGTGGTCACTGGCGCTGACGTCCTCGACCCGCACTACCGTGACGATCTTCTCGAGCTGCTTGCGGACCTGCTCCAGCACGTTGTCGTCGCCAACGACCACGAAGGTCATTCGCGAAAGCCGAGCGTTTTCCGTCTCTCCGACGACGAGGCTGTCGATGTTGTAGCCCCGCGAGGCCAACATCCCCGAGATGTGCGAGAGCACCCCCGGCACGTTCTGGACCAAAGCCGAAAGCACGTGGCGCATAACCAACTCCAAGACAGGTAACAAGCCGCCCATCATACCCCCCGCAATAGGATCGGACAAGGGCTCGGGGGAAAGGTTCGCAGCGGCACCACGGGGGGCCGGCAACGAGCGACGGCAGCGAGCCCTCGCACTTGTCGAATCGCCCCGGCCGGTCGACAATTCACCACGCCACGCAGGTTGCCCATGGACACCATCTACCTGGACCACAACGCGACCACTCCGACCCGGCCCGAGGTGGCCGAGGCCATGGCCCGATGCTACGCCGAAGGCTATGCCAACCCGGCCAGTCAACATCGGCCCGGCCAACGGGCGCGGCAGGTGCTGGAGGACGCCCGAGAAACGACCGCCGAAATCCTGGGAGCGGACCTCTGCGCCTCGCCGCCCGATCGGCTCGTCTTCACCAGCGGCGGGACGGAAGCGAACTCCTGGGCGGTCGTCGGCATGGCTCGGGCGCGTGGGGATGGCAAGCCCGGCCAAGCGATCGTCTCCGCCATCGAGCATGCCAGCGTGATCGAGCCGGCCGAGCACCTGATGGAGCAGGGTTGGCGGCTCGACCTGCTGGGGGTCACCTCGGACGGGGTCGTCCGCACCGACCGTCTCGCCGAGCTGATCACGCCCCAGGCCCGGTTGGTCAGCGTCATGCTGGGAAACCATGAGACGGGCGTGCTCCAGCCGGTTTCCGAACTGGCCCCGATTTGCCACGCGGCCGGCGTGCCGCTCCACACCGACGCGGTGCAAGTGGCGGGCAAGCTGCCGATCGACTTCCGCCGGCTGGGCGTCTCGGCGATGACGGTCGCCGCCCACAAGTTCCAGGGCCCGCTCGGCATCGGCGCGCTCGTCCTCCGCCACGGCGCACCGATCGAGCCGATCTTGTTCGGCGGACACCAGCAAGAGGCCCTGCGCCCCGGCACGGAACCGGTCGCACTGGCCTGCGGCATGCGGACCGCCCTGGAGCTATGGCAGAAGGAGCACGAGGCCCACGCCCGGCGGCTCACCGCCTTGCGCGATCGCTTCGAGACCGGGCTCAAGGCGGGCTTTCCCGAGGTGGTCGTCAACGGCTCGGGCGCGGCACGGCTGCCGCACACGTCGAGCATCGCCTTCCCCGGCCTAGACGCCCAGGTGTTGCTGGTGGCCCTCGACGTGTCCGGCGTGGCGTGCTCGGTCGGCTCGGCCTGCTCCAGCGGCTCGACGGAGCTCTCGCCCACGCTCCAAGCGATGCAACTGCCGCACGAGATCGTGGCCGGCTCGCTGCGGTTCAGTCTCGGGGCGACCACGACCGAAGCGGAGATCGACGAGGCGGTGCGGCGGATCGTGCGCGTCGTCGGCGAAATGCGCGGTTGATCCAAACCGGGCCGTAGGGTGATACTATGGAAGCGGAGGCCGAGCCGAACTAGCTTGGTCCTTGAACACGTGGTAAACCGGGGGTTTGTACGAGTCTCAAACCAGCGATTTCCACAAAAGGAGCCAAGCCATGAAGTATGTCGGCGTCGAC
>DATKZH010000338.1:0-22060 GCA_035528065.1 Thermoguttaceae bacterium
AACGACTCGGGGTTCAGGGCCTTTTCGCCGACCATGATTGTGTTCGACGATCCGTCGCGGATCCTTTCGATGCGCGTCTTCTCGCGATCGGTCTGAATGACCACACCCTTGAGGCCGCCGCTCGCCGTATCACGAACCCCACCGGGGCCCCGCTCGCCGGCGCTGCCAGCGTAGTCACAGCGGTAGAAGGTGCCATGCGGCTTCGGGCTGCGTCGGGTGGGGCAGTAGTAGCCGGTTATCGCTTGTTGGGCAACCAGATCCTCCTTGGGGTTGTACGTACTAGCGCTCGGCGGAACCGGATCATCGGCGTCGGTGACCAATTCGTAAACGGTGGACTGCTCGATGTACGGCAGGATGTGATACGACCAACTCCAACCGTGCCGTGTGGTGGACCTGCAGCAGGCGTTCAGCGCGCTCGGGATTCGGTGGTCTCCATCCCGCGCGCCGGTGGGCAGTTCTCCATAGGTGTCCTGAAAATTGTGAAATGCCAACCCGATTTGCTTCAGGTTGTTTGTGCACTGCGAACGTCGTGCCGCTTCCCTCGCCGCTTGTACCGCCGGCAACAACAACGCGATCAAGATCCCAATGATCGCAATAACTACCAGCAATTCAACCAGGGTGAAACCTTGCCTACAACGTGGACCAATCATGACGGATACTCCTTGGCCAGAAGGGAGTGAAAAATAGCCGTCCCCCATTGGAGATACGGATCCCGGTAGACCGAGGCATGGAGCGCAGTCTACCGACGCCAGCCTTCACGCACGCGCCTCTTCTAGCGCGGAGCGCCATCCGCCGCAGCCCGACTGCCCGGGAAGGAAACGTGGGAGGCGGACCTGGTGCCGTGTCAAGTCTCGTTGCACGAGTTAGCAGCGACCGCACGCGTGCGTTTCCATCAGCAAGTCGACCCGATGAATCGGGCCACTACGATCCAGCGAACCTGCTAGTGAGGATTGACAAAGCCCTGGCCTTTGAGGAGTCGAAAGGACGTGCTCCCCGCCTTGGGTCTCCCCAAACACCGGCATCTAGTCTACCACCACCTGCCCGCCCGGGTACCCCTCTGGTGGTGGAATTGTTTCACACTATTTGGGTGACATATGATTTGGGGACCGGTGGCCCTTGGGGCCTGCCGTCGTGCCGAGGCACGCCGTCAGAATGCTTGCGCTGCGAGGTAGGACGGATGGAAGGGTCGGCCCGTCTTGTGGGACCGGGCTCGCGTCTTCGCGCTCAGAATCCGCCGAGCAGCCCGCCGATCATGCGGTGACGCTCTCCGGCCAGCGCCATGGTCGACGTGGCCGCCTGGACCATGATCTCCGCCCGGATCATGCGCGACATCTCCACGGCCACGTCGGTGTCGCCGATCCGGCTCTTCACCGAGCGGATGTTCTCTTCCATGGCCCCGAGGACGCGCTGGGTCGAGTCGATGGTGTACTTCTCGAACGCCCCCAGACGCGCCCGGGCCTGGAGCACTTGGCTCTGAGCCGCATCGAGGACGTCGATCGATTCGGCGGAGTTTCCGCTCGCGAGGCTGGCCGTTCCACCGCCGGCCAGATCGGCCAGCCGACCGGCCTCGCTGCCGAGCGACTGCGTGTCGACGGCGGGCAGTTCGAGGGTGGTGGTGTCGGCCACGTCGGGCGACACGTTGAACGTCATGCTGCCGCCTTCGAGGAGCTGGCGGCCGCCAAACGACGTGTAGCTGCCGATCCGGTCGATCGCCTCCAGGGCGGCGTCGACTTCCATCTGCTTGGCGTCGATTTCCGCCTCGCTCAGGCCTCCGCCTGCCGCCGCAATGACGTTGCTGCGGATCGAGTTGAGCAGGTTGCCGACCTCGCCCATCGCCGCATCGGCCACGTGAACGGCCCCAGCCGCCCGAGCCGCGTTGTCGCCGGCCGCCTTGATCGCGACCAGCTCCGCCTCGAGCTGCTCCACGGCGATCAGCCCGGCCGGATCGTCCGAGGCACGGTTGATCCGCGACATGGTCGACAGTCGGGTGCTCGCAAGACTGAGCTGGGCATACGCGCCCAGCAGATTGCGTTGTACGGCCAGATCGGCCCCGTAGAGTTGGCTGCCGACACGCATCGCCCGTCCCTTCCCGGAAGCTTCGTCACGGTTGCCGTCTGCCCCTTGCGGCACGTGCACGTCTTAATCAAAGCATAGCATATCGTCGTAAGGCATTTCTGGGACGAGAGTTGCGCCGAATGCCGAAGGCGTCACCGAGCGGGAACTAGAGTTGAGTGTCGTACGTTCCGGTTCCGCCCAACGGCGCTGAGCCTTATACTCGGAACGCGCCAGAACTGCCTGGAGGAACGTGAATGAGCGCGAATCCCGCGGCTGGTGAGCCGATCATCAGCGTTTCGGGGCTGCGAGGGATCGTCGGCCGGACGTTGACGCCCGAGGTCGCCGTGCGCTACGTCACGGCGCTGGCCGACTTGGCCCCTCCGGGGGCCCTGGTGATCGCGGGCGACGGTCGCCCTTCCGGACGCATGCTGGCCGACGCGATTCACGCCGCCCTGGGCGCGTTGGGACGCGACTCGATCGACGCGGGCGTCGCCGCCACGCCTACCACGGGCGTGCTGATTCGCCATTTTCGGGCGGCCGGCGGCGTGCAGATCACGGCCAGCCACAATCCGGCCCAGTACAACGGGCTGAAGCTCTTTGACGCCGCAGGCCGCGTCATTCCCGACCGGTTCGGCCAGAGAGTGCTCGCTCGCTACCGGGCCGGCGCTGGCGACCGCCCGGCAACCGATCCGCCGGGCACGCTGGAGCGTTGTCGCGATCCGCTCTCCGCCCACCTCGAGGCGGTTTTGGCCACCGTCGACGTCGACCGGATTCGCCGTCGGCAGTTCAACGTCCTGCTCGATTCCAACCACGGGGCGGGGAGCCTTTTGGGCCGCCGATTGCTGGAGGAATTGGGCTGTGGCGTGACGCTCTTGGGCGGCACGCCCGACGGGCAGTTCGAGCACACGCCCGAGCCGCTCGCAGAGAATCTGGTCACGGTTTGCCCGGCGGTCGTGCGAGCCGGGGCGGACGTCGGCTTCTGCCAAGACCCGGACGCCGACCGGCTGGCCGTGATCGACGCCTCGGGCCGCTACCTGGGCGAAGAGTACACGCTGGCGATGTGCGTCGATCACGTGCTCCGAGCCCGCAAAGGCCCGATCGTGACCAATTGCTCCACCAGCCGGATGGCCGAAGACTTGGCGGGGAAGTACGGAGTGCCGTTCTCCCGTTCCGCGGTGGGCGAGGCGAACGTGGTGGACGTGATGCTCGCCCACGAGGCGGTCTTCGGCGGGGAAGGCAACGGCGGCCCCATCGATCCGGCCGTGGGCCTGGTCCGCGACAGCTTCGTCGGGATGGCCCAACTGTTGGACGCCATGGCGGGGCGAGAGATGCCCATTGGCGAACTGGCCGACGAGTTGCCCCGCTACGCGATCGTCAAGACGAAGATCCCCATGCCGCCCGAGGAGGTTGCCGCCGGTCTGGATGCGCTGGCCGACCATTTCGCGGATGCCCAGCCCGACCGGCTCGACGGCCTCCGCCTCGACTGGCCCGACCGCTGGCTCCTGGTCCGCCCCAGCAACACCGAGCCGATCGTTCGCGCCGTGGCCGAGGCAACGACCGAAGCGCAATCGCGGGGCCTCTGCGACGAGGCCGCCGCCGTGATCGGGCGATGAAGCGGGTGGAGGGAAGTTGGGCAAAGGGGCGTCGGCAACGGGCCTCAGGCGGGTTCACGGCCCGTTGAGGGGATCGGCGTGAGAGGGCCCAGCCGCTTCCCGTCTGCCATTCCTCCGGGGCACAAGATGCCCCGTCGCAGGTGGCGATAATCCGGGCTGGCACTCCGCTTCGCCATTTGCTAGACTCCGCCCCGCTTTTCCGGCGAGCGGCTTCGCCCTGCTGGGATCTCGTCCTCGTCTCGTCCGGAGCGCAAGGAGTGTGCGATGAGCGGAAAGCGTGCTTTTCGGCTTGGGTTGATCGGCGTTGTCGTGGCTGGCGCGCTTTCGGCGGCGGCAGTCGCGGCCCCCTGGGACAAGTTGCTGACGCTCCGCCGCGTCGAGGCCGACCCGGAGAAATCGTATCGGCTCACCGAGAAGAACGGCCCGTGGATGATCATGGGCTGTAGCTTTTCCGGCGAGAACGCCGAGGAGCAAGCCCGCGAGCTGGTCATCGAGCTCCGCGAGCGATACAAGCTGGAGGCCTACGCCTACCGGAAGAAGTTCGACCTGGGCGAGGACATCTACGGACGGGGCGTCAACCGCTTCGGCGAGCCACCGAGAATGCAGTACCGGCGGGGCTCGGAAATCGACGAGGTGGCCGTGCTCGTCGGCAACTACTCGGAGGTGGACGACCCACAGGCCCAGGAGACGCTCCAGAGGTTGAAGTACTACCGGCCGGTATGCCTGAACGTCGACAGTGACAATCCCACCACGCGCACCTTTGCCGGATGGCGGGCGATTCAGCAGCACGTGCTTGCCCCCGGCAACCCAAAGAAGGAAAAGGGGCCGATGGGCCACGCGATGATCACCACCAATCCGCTCGTGCCCGACGGCTACTTCGCCCCTCAGAGCCTCGATCCGCTCGTGCTGGAGGCGAACGAAGGTGTCGAGCATTGCCTGCTCGACTGTTCGGGCAAGTACACGGTGCAGGTGGCCACGTTCCGGGGCCGGATGATCATCGACCAGCGGGAGATTTCGGCGATCCAGAACGGCCGAAAGCAGATGAAGAGCCAATTGGTCGAGGCCGCCGAAAAAGCGCACAAGCTGACCGAGGCGCTGCGGCTGAAGGGCTACGAGGCATACGAGTTTCACGATCGCTACGCCAGCATCGTTACCGTGGGCAGTTTTGATTTCGTCACCCGGCGCTTGCCCGACGGCCGGGCCGACTTGAACCCCGCCATCCAGGCGGTGATCGACGGCTTCGGGGCGAAGCAGACGCCCTACGGCGGTCAGACCGGGGGCATGGCTCAACAGACGTTGGTGGGCATCCCGTTCGACCTCAATCCGATCGTCGTAGAGGTCCCCAAACGGTCGCTCAGCGCGGAGTATGCCCGCGGCGTCACCCAGTTGTTCTAGCGGCGTCTGAGCCTCGTTCGGGCGCGGGGAGCCTCGATTTCGAGCTTCCCGGCGAGTCCATCCATCGGGGCGAGCCAGGTCCGACCTCGCTGAATCGCGTCGCTGCGAGCCTGTCGACGCGTGATCTCGAACGCGACGCACCGATCGTCTGTCGGAGCTCTCTTCTCGCGTTTCCCGGGCATCTTGCCCATGCTCTCGCTCCGCCACGGGCGAGACGCCGGCGGCACCGAACCCGTCCATTCATGTCCGGCGGACTACTGGGACATCTTGAAAAGGCCCTGTAGACTGGGACTTCTCGCAGGCGCCGAGTGCTTCCACGCGCCGGTCGAAGGCCTTGGCCGGAATCCGATTTCCTGGCGACGGGGTCCGCTGATGACGTCCAATTTGCTTCTGGTCCTGGGAACGCACAATCGCAAGAAGAGGCACGAGCTGGCCGAGCTCTTCGACGAGGTGGGGCTCGAGCTTCGCACGCTTGCCGACTTCCCCAGCGCGATCGACGTGGTGGAGACCGGCAAGACGTTCGCCGAGAACGCCCTGCTGAAAGCGATCCAACAGGCCCGGCATCTTCGCCGCTGGGTCCTGGGCGAAGACAGCGGATTGATGGTCGACGCCTTGGGCGGGGCGCCCGGCGTCCTCTCCCATCGCTACTGCGGCCCCCATGCCACCGACGAGTCGAACAACCGCCTGTTGCTGGAGCAGCTCGGTCAGACCCCTTTGGAGAAGCGGACCGCGCGGTACGTGTGCCACATGGCGATTGCCGACCCTTCCGGCACGATTCGGGCCGAGAGCGAGGGGGCCTGCTCAGGACGCATCCTCTTCGAGCCCCAGGGAACCCACGGTTTCGGGTACGACCCGATATTCGAGGTGGTTGAGTATCACCGCTCGTTCGGGGTATTGGATCCGGCGGTCAAGGCCCGCTTGAGCCACCGCGCCCGGGCGGCACGACAGCTCATCCCCTCGCTCACGCGGTTGGTCGATTCGGGTGGTTGGACCTAACGTACCCGTGGGCTCAGTCTGGTGAAACTGAGGGCCTTAGGCGGACTTCAGAGGGCCCCTCCCCTCGGGCGTCGTGTGGCCGGTGCCCCGGTTGAGCGCGTGCGATCCGGCAAACGTGCTCTCTGCGCAGCCGGCAGGATTGTCAGGCGTGCGCCTCCCGCACATCTGGCAGGACTGTCGCAAGTGAAGAAACCCTCCCATCGCGACCGATACTCAGTCATGTGACTTCCCTCCGGAAGGGTATTATCCGGTCTGGGCGGGTCAGCATTTTGAGAGTCGAGAGCACCCTCGAACCGACGAAGGAGCCATAATGAGGGTATCTTCCATACTCCGAAGTGGGGTAGTAGCGATCGCCTGCCTGGGACTCCTGCTGCCGCAAGCGGCCTTCGCGGCCCAGCAGCAAGCCCAAGCGCCGAAAGGCCATCCGCCGATTTCCATTCTCGACGTGGCCCTCGGTCCCCAGGGCACGCTGTACGGAGCCGTGGTCGATCCGCAGGGCGCCCCCGTGGCAGCCACGCCCGTTGCGCTGCTGTGCGGGAAGGGCGTGGTTGGTGTAGCCAAGACGGACCCGCAGGGGCGCTTCGCGTTCTCGAATCTCAGACGCGGGGTATACGGGGTCGGAGCTGCCGGAGTCGTTCGCGCTTGCCGCGTTTGGGCCCCCCGCACGGCGCCCCCGGCTGCGAATCAAGGCGTGCTGATCGTCTCCGACGGGCAGTTGGTGCGTGGACGAGGGCCCATGAGAGACTCCCAAGGCCGGGTCTACCAGTGGATGTCCGAGAACTACCTGCTGACCTGGTGCGCGATTGCCGCGACGATTGCCGTCCCCGTGGCCGTCGTCAGCAGCCAGCAACGCGGCGGCCCGTCGTCCCCGTAATGGGGGTGGTTTCAAGCTCTGCCCTATCGCCCCGATATCTGACTGGGGTGAGGACACGGGGACGTCCCGCGCCATCCCAGACGGGCCATCCGCATGCTTGCCAAGCATCCGCCGTGGAATTACCGTGGATGATAGGCAACGCCCGCTTGGCCGGTCCGTACTGACCTCTTGACTTCTCTCCGAGGGCTGTCGTCCGCGGAACGCCCCCCTCGATGGGGCGACGTTCGCCAACGGACGAATCCTATGGGAACAGGCCCGTGAGCTTCCCTCCCGAGCATCACGATGGATCCGAAGCGACAGGGCCCCCGCCGTCGGTCCAGTGGCGGAGTTGGCCTTTGCGCGACAGCGTTGTGGCCGCGACGCTCGTCCTGGCGGCACTGGCCGGCGCGGGGGTGGGCGTCTGGTCGCTCACGGGAAAAACGCACTTGGCCCTGCTTGCCGTGGGCGTGCTCGCCATCGCGCTTTGGCGGTTCTTTCTGCCCGTCTCGTTCGAGCTGAACTCGGAGGGCGTGAGCCAGTTTGTGTTCGGCCGACGTCGCCGCGTTCCCTGGAGAGGGATCCGTCGTTACGAGGTTTGCTCCTCCGGGGTCCTGCTGCTCCCTCATGCCGACCCTTGCCCCCTGGATGCCTGTCGTGGGCTGTACCTGCCGTGGGGGCAGAATCGGCAGGAAGTGTTGGCACAGGTCCGCTACTATCTGGACCGGCCCCTGGGCCTATGATCGGCCCGCGGTGGACGGCCTCTCTTTCGGCGCAGCATCCCTTGCGGCTTCCGCGACTCCCGGCGTCTGCCGACGGCGCGCGGCGGCTTGTTGCCGGGGCGTGGTGCTTGTGGTACCGTAGTTGCTGCCGCGCCGGGGCTCTCTTGCCCGATTCGGCGCTGGGAATGCCCGGTTGATTGGTTCAAAGGAGAGTACCCATGCTTTGGCGTCGCACTGGTCACATGATGAGCGTTTCGATGGTGGTCGGCCTGGGACTGGCGGCCTGGCACCCGGGCGATTGCGCTTGCGGGCAAGCGGCCGGGGAAGTGAAGTTCTCGAAGCGGTGTCTGCTCGTCAGCCCGAACGAGGGCTGCGCCGTCGGGGACGTCGACCGCGACGGCAAGCCGGACGTCGTCGCCGGGACCCACTGGTTCCAGGGCCCGGACTTCGTGCCCCGCCCGGTCCGCGACGTCCCCCAGGTGATGGACGAGTACTACGCGAACAACGGCGATCACCTCTACGACGTCGACGGCGACGGCTGGCTCGACGTGATCTCCGGCGGTTGGTCGGAGTCGGAGATCTTCTGGTACAAGAACCCGGGCAAGGAAGGGCTCGCCAGAGGCTACAAATGGAAGCAGCAATTGCTCAAGGACACGCGCCCCAAGAATGAAGCGTACGAGCTGCACGACTTCGACGGCGACGGCGTGCCCGAGTTCTTCGTCAGCTCTTGGGAGAAGAAGTGGCCGGTCGTCGCCTGGAAGTTGGCCAAGACGCCGGACGGCGCGCCCACGCTCGAAGAGATCGTGCTCGGCAAGGACGGCGGCGGCCACGGCTACGCGTTCGGCGATCTCAACGGCGACGGGCGAGAGGACCTGCTGGTCGAGACCGGTTGGTACGAACGCCCCGAAGGCGATCCGCTCGCCAAGCCGTGGAAGTTCCGGCCCGAAACGGCGCTGCCCCACCCGAGCTGCCCGTTCCTGGTGGTGGATCTGACGGGCGACGGTCGCGCCGACCTCATCTGGGGGAAAGCCCACGACTTCGGCCTCTACTGGTGGGAGCAGGGCGAGCCGAAGGCCGACGGGACCACCACCTGGACCGAACACCTCATCGACGACTCCTGGTCCCAGGTCCATTGCCTGGTCTGGGCCGACCTGGACGGCGACGGCCAGGGCGAGCTGGTCACCGGGAAGCGAGTGCGCGGCCACGCCGGCCGAGACCCCGGCGGTAAAGACCCCGAGTGCCTCTACTACTACCGCTGGGACGCCTCGGGCCGGAAGTTCGCCCGGCACGAGATCGCCCCCCCCGGCGCCGGCGTGGGGACCGGCATGCAGATCTGCGTCGAGGACCTCAACGCCGACGGCCGGCTGGACATCGCCGTCTCCGGCAAGACGGGTACCTGGGTCCTGTTCAACGAAGGGGTCCGGTAGCTGGCCGGGTAGTGGGGTCAGAGCTTGAATAGTGAATAGCCCTTGACTCGGCAGCAGAGGAGGGTGTGTCGGTTCGGCACGAACTATTCACTCGTCAAGCTCTGACCCCCGACCCTTGACTCCGTGGCAGAGATCGGTCTGTGAGTTCGGCACGAACTATTCACTCTTCAAGCTCTGACCCCGATCCCCCCCGATCCCCCTCATTGACATCTGCCATCATGCGCTACCATACTACTCGTTGACACGTTCCGATTCGTTCTCTACGATGATACGAGAAGCCGCTCTCTATGAAGCCAAGAGAGGAGGGAGAGCGGACCGACTTAGACAGGGGGATGCCTGCCATGGCAGCCGAATGGTACTACGAATCAAGAGGCATCGGGCATGGGCCGCTGTCGGCTTCCGAGCTAAAACGACTGGCTCAGACAGGCAAGATTCTACCCGACGCTCTTGTCAAGAAAGGCGTGGAGGGGAAGTGGGTTCGTGCTGAACGTGTAAGAGGGCTATTCGAGCCGATTCACCAGCCTTCGCGACAAGAGGCCGACAGTCCGTCCGAGCTTGCTGGACCGCCGCCGTTGCCCCGGCCCCTAAGAGAAGAAGAGGACGACGACCAGAAAGTAAGTCCCACGACCGTGAGTCCTTACGGCGGCAAGCCGGTCTACATTGTTGCGGGGGGTGTGGTTACTCTGGTAATCCTCCTTGCGGCAGCAAGCATTGTCGTCGGGGTGTTTGCCTGGCCTGATACCCATAAAAAGGTCGCGGCCGATATGCTCGAACTTCAAACAGAACTCAACGACCTTCTTTCGACAGTCGAAGACGAGGCCAGCGCCAACAAGGCTGCCGCAAAACTAAAGGCTCTCACTAAGAAGGAAATTGCTATCAGAACGAGGATGGAAGAACTTGGTGATCCTCCGCCCGACATCGATAAGGCGCTCACAGAGAAATACGGAAAGCAGCTTGAACGTGAACTAAAAAGGACCAGAGAAACCCTGGACCGTATTTACTCTGATCCGGAGATTAGGAGAGTAATCTCCGAGGCATTCGGGGAACCCCTGCGTGCACCAGCAGAATCCAAAGATGAGTTATCTGGTATCTTGAACGAGCTGGAAAAGGAATTCTCGGTGTCTTCGTCTGCGGATACTAAAGGTCGGAGCACGCCACCGCCAAAATACGAAGATGCAGTATCTCCGGAAGTCGTTGTCAAGAACGCCCGGCTTGCCGCAGAAGCAGAGGACCTAGCCGGTTTGACGGAATGTTTTGTGAGCGATGCAACGAAGGCTGCAAGAAACGCCGAATCTATTGTGAAAGATGTGGTGAAATCCCTTGATGAATTATCCCAAGCGTTGGAGACGCAGGGGTTGCGTGCGGCTGCCTCGGCATTGAAAGGGGGCCCTGTCGGGGAATTCGTCGAATTTCACGACAGTTTGTTCGCACAATTCGCTGGAGACAACTGCGAAGTGCTCGAAAAGACCGATACAACTGCCCGTGTCAACATTGATGGAGGGGAGTATCCATTGCTTGTTGAGGACGGTAAATGGAAGATACAACCTCACTTGCCCGGTTGCCTGATATTGATTGGTAGGGAAAAGGACTCGTGGACTGGCGTAGTGGCGGCAGGGCGAATGCTCTTGGACAGTAATGTGGTGGCCTACCAAGACGTTGCAGCGAGGGTGCATGTTCTGGCGTCCTTCAAAGAAACGGTGGATAATCTCACCAGAGATGTGAATGATGGTCTGTTCCAAACTGACCAACAATTCGTCAAGAAGTTCAATGAACTCGTCAAAGAGGTCGTGGAGTCGGAGTGAGTCCGGAATAGCCGCCTTAAGCCCAATACCGTTCAATTAAGCATAACCACGCCTCGGCAGAGGTTTTCGTCAACGGCGGCGGGTGGCGGTGTTCAGGTCGCTTTTTGGGCCACTTGGACATCTTTTGTTTGATGACACGAGGGTTGATACGGTTGCGACGCGGCTCCGTGCGTTCTTGGCCGAGTTCCCAGAGAAGCGATTCACACCACTCGCGAGGAGGTAATAGGGTCAGAGCTTGAACAGTGAATAGGCCTTGCGTGGGCAGCCGAAATCGGGAGGACGTCGTGATGGCTCGACCACTGCGGATCGAGTTTGCCGGCGCCTTGTATCACGTGATGTCGCGGGGCAACGAGCGGAAGGCCATCGTCCGCGACGACGCCGATCGCAAGAAACGCCTCGATTGGCTCCGCCGCACGGTGGAGACGTACGGGTGGCGTCTATACGCGTTCGTGGTGATGAACAACCACGATCAGCTCTTCGTGGAGACGCCCGAGGCGAACCTCTCCGCCGGCATGCAGCATCTCAACGGCAGCTACACCAGCTACTTCAACCGCCGTCACCGCCGTGTGGGGCACCTGCTTCAAGGCCGATTCAGGGCGCATCTGATCGAGGAAGAAGGGTATTTCTTGGAGGTGAGTCGCTACATCCACCTCAACCCTGTGCGGGTGAACCTCGTCGGTCGCCCCGAGGACTATGCGTGGAGCAGCTACCCGGGCTACTGCCGCAAGGGGCAGGCTGTCGGCTGGGTGACTTGCGAGCCGGTTCTGGGGGAGTTCGGCGAGGACTCGGGACAAGCACGGCGGGCGTACGGGCGGTTTGTGCGGGCGGGGGTCGAGGCACCGCCGAAATCGCCGTTTGCCGAAGCCGTTGGTGGGTTGCTGTTGGGCGGGGAGGCGTTCGTGGACCGGATGCGGCGGTTGTTGGGTGATCGGCCGGCCGACCCGAGTGTGCCTGACATGAAGCGATTGCAGAGTCGTCCGCCGCTGGATGAGGTTCTACAGGCCGTGGCCGCGCACTTCGGGTACGAGGAGCCGCCCTGGTCGAGGGGGCGTCGCAGCGACGATGCCAGTCGGTCGGTGGCGGCGTATCTGGGAGGGCGTCGATTCGGCTATGCTGCCAAGGCAGTGGCCTTGAGCTACTGAACCTGGGACTGCTTCCCCTTCTCGAAGGAGAGATGGAAGCCGTTCACGGAAACCAGTGGCTCGACAAGGCCGGCGACCGCTTCCGTTCGGCACGGAGAGCGGAAGGGGAAAAGGGGAAAACGGGGTCCGAGCTGAATGGCACTGTCGCAGATCCTGAACGCGCAAGATGCACATTACAGGCAAAGGTGTTTGCGTTGCCAGATCGTCTGTAGTTCACCCAGATTCCGGCAGAATGAGCCATTCTCGCGAACACGACAGTGGCATGCAGCTCTGCCCCCTCGTCCTTTCGGCAGGGAAGCACGGCCCGCCACGCCAGCCGAGCCACTCGCCCCTCCCCTACTCCTCCGGCACCATCCGATGGACCCGCAGGTCGTGGCTGCCGTCGGGCCGGGCCATCTCGTAGTAGAGATAGGTCACGTCGGGCAGGGCGAGGACGTCGAAGTACCGTAGCGCGCCCTTCGTCTCAGGCCGCTGGAACAGAGGACCGTTCCGCGTCACGCGCTGGAACCTGCACAGATCGAAGCTGTAGGCCAGACCGCAACGCTCTTCGTAGTTCTCGCTCACGTCGGCCGAGCCGTCGTAGAGGGCGACCCACACCGGCTCCCGATACCAAATCGTGCCGATCCGCGAGGCGTAGCCGTCCCAGGTCCCCGGGTTCGGACGGAGAATCTCCCGCTCCCACTGCCAATCGACCCCGTCGGTGCTCGTCGCCAGACCCGAGCTCGACAAGATCAGCCCCGTGTTGTAGGCATCGTGCGTACCGTGCAGCTCTTCCGGGGGGGCCGCCGTGGCCACGGTGGCGTGGCTCACCACCATGTGATACAGCCCCGCCACGCAGAAGATGAACGGGTCCTTGACCCCCTCGGTGGCGATTTGGGCCGCGGTGAGCACCGGGCGCGTCGTTCTCAGATCGAACGCGTCGGGGGCGTCGGCCTCGACCAGGCCGATCATCCAACGCCCGTCGGCCGGATCGACGTAGCTCGGGTACAGGCGCCAGCGCCCGTCCGGCAGGTAGACCAGGGCACACCGCTCGATACTCGTGGTGCCCAGCAGGTCCTTGGTGCCCGACCAGATGTCGTCGAACATGATCCCGTCGCGGCTCGTGGCGATGCGGATCTCCGCGCCCCGGTCCGGATCGACCCCCCGCGGACGCCGCAGCCGGTAGACCATGTAGAACCGGTTGAGCTTCCCGCAGTAGGTGACGCCCGGCGCCCCGGCCCAATAGCCGGGCCCTTCCCCAGGCGGCTCGCGGACCACGGTCCCGCCCGTCGGGTCAAGATCACAGCATCGGGCCCAACGGCGAGGATCGTTGTTGGCCATAGGCAGTCCCCTCTCTCACGTCGATCGGTGATACCACAGTCCTCACTATCATACCCGGCAATGGCGCCATTCCGCAAGAAGGCGCACCCCCCGCGAGTAGTATTCAGACGCCCACGGGCCGGTCTCCTCACAGCGCACGCGTGATATGACTCGGGCCGGTGGGGCCCCATTCCGTCGACGGAGCGTATCCCTCTATAGAGCTATACACTGGCGGACTCGCGGGCGTGAACGGTCCGGCTTGAGGGCCGCGTCCCTGACGCCGAACTGGCTGCGGCCCAATGGCTTGCGCCCTGTACGCCCGCCGACCACGCGAGCGCGTGGCTCGCCGCAGGGACATCGAGCGGGGGCCGTCGGCCGGTTCGACGAGTGCTCACTTGCGCGTCTTGTGCCGCATCGGGCGCCGACCTATTCTGAGGATCGCCCGACTGGCCCGATTCTCCCGCCAAAACCGTCTGACCGCCCTGGCATGCCGGAACCTACCCCCCGTTACAACCCCCTCCTGCACATCGTGCTCTACGAGCCGGAGATCCCCCAGAACGCCGGGGCAATTGGCCGGACGTGCGTGGCCGTGGGGGCCAAGCTGTGGTTGGTCAGGCCGCTTGGATTCCGCGTCGACGATCGCCAGCTTCGTCGCGCCGGCCTCGACTACTGGGAACACCTGGCGTGGGAAGCCGTCGACGACTGGGACGCGCTCGTTGCCCGGCTTCCGAACCCCACGCCCTGGCTCTTCTCCAAAACCGCCGAGACCCCCTACACCGACGTCCGCTTCCGCCGCGGCGACGTCCTCGTCTTCGGCAACGAATCACAGGGCCTGCCCGACTCCTTCTTGGCGGCCCACCCGGACCGCACCCTCCGAATCCCCATCCGCCCCGAAGCCCGCAGCCTCAACCTCTCCGTCACCGTCGGCATCGCCGCCTACGAAGCCCGACGGCAGATTCTGCGCGGGGGATGTAGTTCCGGGGACACCATACATAACTATTGACTGCGGCGGGCGGGTTTGCTAGGCTTGCGGCATGGCTCGATTAGCAAGAGTGGTTGTGCCGGGCATGCCCCACCATGTGACCCAACGGGGGAACCGTCGGCAGCAGACGTTTTTCTGCGACGACGACTACCAAGCCTACCTGGACCTGATGGCCCAGTGGTGCGGGGAACATAAGGTCCAGGTCTGGGCCTACTGCCTGATGCCCAACCACGTGCATTTGATCGTGGTTCCTAAGTCGGAGGACGGCCTGCGTCAGGCCATCGGCGAGGCGCATCGGCGTTACACGCGACGGGTCAATTTTCGCGAGCAATGGCGGGGCCATCTTTGGCAAGGCCGCTTTGCGTCGTTCGTGCTCGACGAGCCGCATCTGCTCGCCTGCGCACGCTACGTCGAACTCAACCCGGTCCGCGCGCGGCTGACGACCGCGCCGAGCGAGTATCGCTGGAGCAGCGCTAGGGCGCACATCAAGCGGAAGGACGATTGCCTTGTGAAGGTCGGGCCGCTGCTGGCGCTGGCGAAGAACTGGCGACGCCTGCTCACCAGCGCCGCAACCGACGAGCAGATCAAGGCGTTCTGCGAACACGAAAGAACCGGCCGACCCCTGGGCGAGGAGAATTTCCAGAAGCGCCTCGAGAAGAAGTTAGGTCGTGTCCTCAGACGCCAGAAACCCGGCCCAAAGAAACCCGGACGAAGATAATTACGTATGATGTCCCCGGAACTCGCGGTGATGCACAACGCGGTAGAATGACCCCCGGCTGAACAATTCCCCAACTCTACGCCTAGGCAGGAGGTGTGCCGATGTTGTCGCGGCTTGCTGTCTGTGCCGTCACAATTGGAATGGTCTCTTGTGCTTGTTGTCCTGGCGAACTGCTTGCTGCTGTCCCCACCCCGAACGCAGCTAGTAGGGACGTCTCGAAAACGCAACATGTCACAGAAGAGAACATCGAGGAATGGGTGAGAGCACGAATTGCCGAATTGGAGAAAAGACTGGCGGCTGCCGAACGAGGTCGCGTAACCTCTTCTGCCAAGTCAAGTGTGCAGTTCGTTGAAGAATCTGGCCGCTATATGTTCGGCACGAACGACGCGAAAAAAGCGGAAATCGAGCGACTGGAACATCGGATTCAAAGCGGCGACCTGCCCGCAATCTCGATCCTGAATCCCAAGGTTGGCCAAATCGGAGTACTGGTCTTACGCGAGAACCGTCTCGGCGCCGCGCATTACCGCGTCTTGCAGGTCGTAGACGGGCAACGAGCGATCATCGAGGCCGCTGTAACGTTGTCTCCGCCGGACATTCCGCCCGGAGTTCGCTCAACGCCACCACCACGTCCGGAACGTCACACCTGGACGTTCTTTCTCAAAGGGCCGTTGGTTGGCAATCTCCGCGAAGAGCAGCGAATCAGTTCGCCATCCGACGATGGGCCACTGTCTGGAGCGTTCAAGATCACAGGGATGGAGACATACACGACGACGATAGGAGCAAGCCGGACGATTCACGTTGTTGAGCCTTACGCGGTGGCTCCCGTGCTGGCGAGAATACGGACGGCCAAAGAAGTGCAGATGCAAGTCGAGCAGCAGCCACCTGGAGCCGGCGAAACAGAGTGGAGGACCTGGACAACCGCCGACGGACGCTTCAAGACCGAAGCGAAGTTTGTTAAGTTCGCGATGGGGACGCTCACTTTGGAGAAAAAGGATGGGTCCACCATCGAGGTGAAGCTTGACATTCTCTGCTCAGAGGATCAGGAATTCGTGAGACAGCGGAAATGGACGCTTGCGCAAAGTCAGCAAGCGGCGAGCGACGTCGGACTCGGAAGGACGGAGAAACAGATCCTGTCAAATCTTGAAGAGTACTTCTTGCATCTTGAGGATTCTAGCCCAGTCCAGGAAAGACCACGGCGCATGGCCCAGACACCCGACAAGCTCGCCCTAATCGAAGTGATAGGGGACCCACGAGATGTCCACAGCGCAAGCGTGGTGATCGGCATTCCCAAAGACGCCCCGACCATTCTCATCCGCAATACGGGAATCTGTCTTGTCCTGCTCAAGAACGCCCTTCCCGCCTGGTCCGAACGCGTGGACTGGTTCAATGGAGCCTTGAAGAGAATTGCCGATTCTCCGGATGGTTCGCCTGAGAGGATTCAAGTTGGGAACGCTACCGTGAACCTGAATCTCTCTAAGGAACTCGGCCTGTGTACGCTCACCGTCAAACGAACTGAATAGAAATCGCACAACAACAGAGTGCGAGCTGTTAGATCGGGACGGCGCCCGGTGTGGCCACTCTGGACGCCAAGCGGACCCCGCGGCGGTGTGTCTTCCTGCCTTTCGGCACACGCCGCCCGGTCCGGCCCGAAGAAAGGCAGGATTCTATGAGCGAACAGGCATCTCAGGGCGAATCGGATACAGTCAAGTTCAAGCTGTATCCATCGGCCCATCTTCGTTGTCCGTATTTCGACGATCCGGAGTTAGAGCGAATATGGCGGGGACTATGGAACGAACGGCTACGGATCTTCCGTAGGCTGTTTCCCTGGATTGGCGAAGAAATCAAGCGGTTGGCCGGACTTCCTGCCGATGCGTTGATCGGCACTGCAAGCAGTCACGAAAACAACGTGGCGCATCTTGCAGCCTCAGACGATTACCGGCGGGGGTATCGCAGCGACGATGAACGGGTGCATAGGCTGCACGATAGACAGAACAGCGAGTGGCTGAAGCTGACCGGACTTCCCCCGCTTGGGACGATTGAAGACTGGCGGGCGGCTGCGGCTGCGGCTGGCATCCCGGCTGCGGACTTCGAGCAACACGGCTTCGAGAGAATTGCCGATTGCATCTTGGCTTGGGCCCTGGCAAAGGCGGCGAACAGAACCAGCCCCGGCGGTGCGGTCGAGACTTCGCAGCCCCCAGCGGTCCAAACCCCGGATGCGGTGGCCAGCGGGGCGAGTGAAGACGGCGACGGCCGTGAGACTTCCGACGTGTTCCTTTCCTACAACAGCGATGATCGGCGGGGAGTTGAAGAACTGGCCGGCATGCTGGAGAAAGGGGGCCTATTCGTCTGGATGGACAGAGCAAGACTTGCGGGCGGTAAGGACTGGCAAGACGACATTGGGAAAGGAATCGACCGTTCCTCATCCTTTGTGGTTTGCCTTGGGCCCACGGGACTTGGGCCTTGGCAGAAGGTTGAAATCGAACGAGCTCTCAAACGCAAACAGGCGGACGCGAAGTTCCCGGTCATACCCGTATTACTTCCGGGCTCTCCCGATGAGCCCGACTTGCCGTTTGCTCTTGATAGGCTTGATAGGTTTCACCGTCGAAGTTTCCGTGACGGTTTCAACGGTAGCGAACTCCAAAGACTTATCCGTGACATCAACCCGGCTGCGGCTTACCCCACGCCCGATAACTATGAGCGGGACAAGTGGATTTACGAACAGAGAAGGGCGGGGCGGACGATTCCTGAAATTCAAGGCGACTTGAACCAAACGAAATGGTATCTGCTGGACTCTCCAAACGGCATCCGTGACGCTGTGAAGCGGTACGCAAACTATGCCGAATTGCCCGTTCCGAAGAGTCGCCCCGGCAAACGTCGGAAGCAGTGACGAAAACCTGCAAAACCTGCAAACCGTGCAGTGTTGTCGATTGCAGGTTTTGCACTTTTTCTCTAATCGCGAGAATCCCAAGGCAGAGTAAACCACTGCTTGCCATGAATTCCGGGGACACCATACATAACTATTGACTGCGGCGGGTGGGTCTGCTAGGTTTGGAGGCGGGAAAAGGGGACATTCTAGTTTTTCCGCGAAGAAGGACGTGGTCCGCTTCCGGCGAAGTAGGTTATACCCTTTCGCCCCTTTTCCTTCAATCCAACGGTCCCGGGCGGATGATCGTCGGGGCGGTTTGGATCTTGGGGCGGATGGCGAGCCAGTCGATGCCTTGGAACTCGGGGTCGGGGATCGCCCGGACTTCTTCGGCGCCGCGGTAGGGGCACATGGTGTCGACCCAGGCGATAAGCCGGCGGAGGCTGACCGGATCGACTTTGACGTCGTTGTGCTCCCCGCTGGAGGCGATCTCGATCAGCTTGCTCTTGTAAGAGAGCGACGTCATCGGCGGCGGCGTTCGATAGCCGTTGGGATCACGCTGGTCGTAGGATTCGACCATCAGCGTGCCCGCGATGCCCCAGCCGGGCGGCGGGTCCTTGGGCTGGTCGTACGGCCGGCCCCAGCTCGGCTTGCCCGTCAGGGTGACGTAGGGCTCGTTGAACATCAAGAACCCGGGCCGGAACGTGAGATCGAGCTTCTTGCGCCCCTCGCCGTCGCCCTGGTGGCACTTGCCGCAGTACTTATCCAGCACGGGCTGAACGTAGCGCTCGTAGCTTACCGTGTCTTGGCCCCATGGCGGCGGCGTGATCGGCTGCGGCGGTTTGGAGAGGGCGATCGGGGACGGGGAAAAGGGGACGCAGCTCTTTTGTGCGAAGCACCCTTCGGGCCGTTCCGGCAAAAGAGCTGCGTCCCCTTTTCCCGGCCCGCGCTGCGGCGTGGTGCTGTGGAGCTCGTGACAGCCGAGGCAGCCGCGGCGCTCGCCGGGCATCACGCCGGTGAAGCTCCGCATCGTCTGCAACGTACGGTAGTCTTTGTCGAGGAGCTGGAAATGGATCGCTTCGTTCGGGGGCGCCGAGAAGGCCACCGAGCCGTCTTCCTCAAGGGGGACCGTCCCGAAAATGCGCTTGACGCCCTCGGACTGCACGATCGACACGACCGGCCCGGTGGAAATGTAGGGCCTCTTGTGCCAGTACGTGTACGTCTTGGGCTCGATGCTGAGGACGCGAAGGTACTTGGCTTTTCCCCGCAACTCCTGAGGCGCCCCGAAGTAGACGTTGTTGCTGTAGACCACGCCGGCCGCCGGGTTCAAGCGATCCTTTCTCTCGGGCCAGGCGACGCGGTCGGCGATGACGGGCGGTTTGCGGCGAGGCACGAGCGGCAAGGCGTGGAAGATGTTGTTCGTGCCTTCGTAAACCAGCTCCCGGTTGCCGTCGACGTCCATTAGGTAGAGGACGAACTTGCCGCCGCGGTTTGCGGAGACGAGGAAGTCGCGCTCGCTCAAGGGATACGGCGAGTAGTAGGCCGCGTACTGCCCGCTGGGGTGATAGCGGGGCGACTCGACGGGGTCGACGGGGCCGTTGCCCGACTCGGGCCACTCGACGTCGGCGGTGATCTTGGTCACTCCGTAGGGGAAGTTGTAGCCCCGGTCCGGGTCGATGATCCCCACCGAGCCGCTGAACCAGTTGTGGTGGGCGCTTCCGGTGAACATCACCCGGCGGCTGCCCGGGATGCTCCGGGCGTCCTTCAACAGATCGGGCCAGACGCTCTGGTTGCCCCAGTACGTGCTGACCTGCGTGCCGTCCGGGTTGACCGTCCACAGCGCCTGCGCCCGCCACAGCGGCTTGTCCGTATACTCCCACCTGGTGTAAATGACCCTTCCGTCGTTCATCACCGAGGGGAGGTAGTCGGGCTCGTTGTTGTGCGAGATCAGATAGACGTTCTTGCCGTTCCGGTCGCAGCGGGCGAGCACGTACGCGTTGGTCGGGGGCATGCAGCGGACGTAGGTGTGCCCCCGGGTGGTGGAAAAGAGGACGTGCTCGTCGTCGGGGAGATAGATCGGGTCGAGGTCGTCGTACGGTCCGTCGGTCAGTTGGCGGAGTCCCGTCCCGTCGACGTTGACCTCGTAGAGATGGAACGACTTCTCGTTGTGCGGCTTGAAGCAGAACAGCACCTTCGTGGCGTCGTACGAGAGATCGGGACGCCAGAAGGAGCCGTGAAAAGGAGGCTGGGGCGCAAGCTGCGCGAGCTTGCCTTCCGGCGAGAGGCCGTCGAGGATCAACAGCCGTGCGCCGGGCACGGCCATGTATCCCAGGCGGTGGCGAGTCTGGTGCGGCCACTCCTTGCCCTGCGGGAAAGGCATGTCGACGAACAGGACCTTGCCGAAATCGACCGCGGGATTGCGGAACATGATCCGGCGCTTGACTTCCCGGACCCGGAAGTAGAGCTTCTGGTCCGGCTCGGAGACCGCGGCCGCCTGCTTCTCCAATTCGGCCAGCGCGGTAAGCTCCGCGGAGAGGTCGGCGCCCTTCTTGGAGAAGCCCGCGTCGCGCCCGATCCGCTCGGCCAGCTCGCGGGTCCAAGCGATTTCGCTTCGGATGCGCTCGGGCGTCGGCTTGCCGTCGGCCTGGTGGAGCCAGTCGCGCTCCAAGGTCTCCCGGGCTTCGGCCGCCGTGAGGTTCACGACCGGCGGCGTCTGGGGCTTGACGTACGGGGCCACCGCCTCGGAGACCGACGGCCGGAAGTCGATTCCCTCGGCCGCCGCGAAAAGGACGTCGATCCACTCGGGCGAGAATCGCGCCGCCGCGCCAAGCGCCGCGAGCTTCTCGAACCGCTCTTGGATCTTCTCGGCCTCTTTCCATTTGCGGAGCTGCTCCGGGGTCTGCTTCTTCCACTGCGTCTCGGTGAGCGGCTTGTACTCGACCAATAGCTCCACGAGCCGGCTCGCCTCGCTCATCAGGAAGTCGACGTCCTCGGCGGTGAGGTACCGGATCGGGTTGGCGCCGGTCCAACGGAGGAAGTTTTCATAGTCCTCGGGAAACTGGGCCTTCAGCTTGGTCAGCAGGACCGCGGCCAGATCGCGGTCGAGCTCACCCCCCTGCTCCGCGAATCGCTTCCGCGAGTTGGCGAGCGTCTCGGCGAACGAGCCTCCCGGCGAGTAGAAGCCGGCCAGCTCCTTCTCCAGCTCGTCGGCAAGCCGGGCGATCGAATCGAGCCCGCCCCGATACAGCGAGGCGATCTCCTCCGGGCTGAGCGCCTCCTTGTAGACCCTCAGGTCGTCCAGTGCCCCTTGGAAGTATTCGCCACTTCCGTTGCTGGAGCCGATGAAGGCGGGGGCGACGCTTCCGGTCGTGAGCGCCCCGGGCCGCTCCATCGAGCCGATCTCCTTGCCGTCGAGATACACCCGCACGGTCCGGCCGTCGAACACGCCGGCGCAGTGGTGCCAGGCGCCGTCGAGGACCTGGGCGGGATCGATCCGCGCGTCGCACTCCTCGTAGCCGTCCACGTTCAATCCCAGCGACAAGACCGTGCCGTTGTTCTGGAACGAGAAGAGGAGCCGCTCGGGGCACTCCTGGCGGAAGATCTCCCGGTAGCCGCTCAGGTCGGTCGGCCTGGTCCACCCGGAGAACGTGACGTTCGCCAAGCCTTCCAGCTCCGGGCCGATGGCCGCCGGCATCCGGTGCGTGCCGGAAAGGTCCAAAGCGTTGCCGTGAACGCCCCGGGTGCGGGGCACGCTCCGATCGGCCGTCACGCCCAACGCGGTCTTCCCCGACGCCTCGTGGACCGTGGCCGTGGGGCCCCGCTCGTTGAACGTCCAGTGGGCCAGAAGCGGCTTGTCGACCTTCGGCTCGCCGGCCTCGACCGGCTCAAGAGCTTCGTCGCCGGCTCCTCGGACGCCGTCGGTCCCAAAACAAATCGCGACGAAGAGAGCGAGCGGCAAAAGGACCAGCCATCGTGACCGCACTCGCAGAAGCTCCATGGAACGACCCTCCACGTTCATTCGCGTCATCCAATCGCCCGGTGAATTTTCCGTCACGACGCGTAGGGTGATACTATGGAAGCGGAGGCCGAGCCGAACTAGCTTGGTCCTTGAACACGTGGTAAACCGGGGGTTTGTACGAGTCTCAAACCAGCGATTTCCACAAAAGGAGCCAAGCCATGAAGTATGTCGGCGTCGA
>DATKZH010000339.1:0-4649 GCA_035528065.1 Thermoguttaceae bacterium
TAGCCTCGGACCCCGAATGCGTGGTAAAGTAAACTCGTGGACATGCTGGCTTCTCCTTGTGAAGTCGAATCCCAAAACTTCACAAAGAACCAGCATGTCCGCCTCTTTGCAACCCCAGGTACGCTTCAGTCGGATGAACCACAATGGCTCATCCTGCCGGCGCGCGTGAACTCCAGATTTTCAAGGAGTTTGGATGTCGGCTGAGTATTCTGACCCCACGGGGAAAGTGCTGATCGCGTTCGCCACAATTGCCGGCGCCCAGCCTCAATTACGGGAAATGGGTGACCAAAGCGTGGCGGGGGCAGCGTCTCGCCCCCTCGCCACGAGCCTTGTGGACGAACTGTGCAGACACTTGACGAGGTTGTTCGAGTAGCTCTCATGCCGTCTTGAAAGAGCTTCTCAGTTGGCGGCCTCTTTTCTCTGGTGATCGGTCAGGAGGTCTTCGCCGAGCGTGAAGAAGAACCAGTCGCGGCCTTGCTCGCCGGATAGTCGATCAGAAGCCCCATCATCGAACACTGTGCTTCCTTTTGCGAACCGGAAACCTGTATTGCCCAGGATCGGCCCGGAGCCCGCTCGGATGTTCTCGACACGCGACTCGTATTTCCGACCGGAGTTCCATTCGGCCAGGATAGCCAACAGTGCTGCGTCGTCGTTGTCCAGGGTTGTGGTTCCGTCCAGCAGGACGTCGTCGCCCTTGCCCCCGCCCAGGACGTCGTCGCCGATTCCGCCGATCAAGACATCGTATCCCGATCCGCCGCGCAAAAGGTCTTGTCCGGCCCCGCCGTCGATTACTGCGGGAATCTTCAACCGTGGCGAGATCTCCATTGAATCATCGCCGGCGTAGAGATGCGTCACGATCTGGTCGACGTCGCCCAAAGCGAACTCCTGCAAGCCGCCAGGCAGAAAATTCGCTTGGACCCAAAGGCTCCTCTTGCCATGCGATGTAATCGCGACGGTATCTGCAAGGTCGCTGCCAATGACGTACAGCGTCCGGTTGTCGAGCCTGACACCGGGACGCAGAAGTTCGTAGGCCCCGATGTCGGTCACGGCTTGACCATCGCCGTCGCCATCCACGATTCGCGGATATCCACGTTGATCGAGTAGTGCCGCGATTGCGTTATCCCCAGCATCCAGGGCTGGGCTGTCAGTTAGAAGGGCATGAGTATGCGTAGGTCCGCCGTTGTCCTGAAGCGGGCCTAGCCCGGGATCAAGCGGGTCGCTCGCAGTGCCTACCAGGTCACCTGGCCCAACAAAAAGTCCCTGGCAGCCGGTATCGTCACCGACCAGGTTATGCCCCAGGCTCACAGGCTCGCCCTGTTCAGAGCCGGGAATGACAAGAATGAAGTCGGGACCGGTCCCGGGCGCGGTATTCTGGGCGATGATCGTGTTGCCCACTCGGGTCGTTCCACCGACCACGTACGCGCCGCCGCCCATGGACTGGTCAGCATGGTTCTGGACGATGGTCGAAGCGTAAATGTCCAGCGCGCCGCCGCTGACCCGGATTCCGCCGCCAGCAGGGGCCGTGTTGTCAGAAATCGTGGCACTCCGAAGGACGGCTGTGGCATTGCTCAGGCTAATCGCGCCGCCCTGTGTTCGGGCGGTGTTTCGGGCCAGCGTGGATGCCTCGATGTCCAGCGTTCCGAGGCTCTGGTATATTCCGCCGCCATACGTCCCAGCCTGGTTGTCGACGATCGTGCTGTTGCGGATCCGTGCCTGCATGTCCGATTGCAGCCCGGCGTGCAGCACCATAGCCCCACCATAGCGTGCGGCTTGATTGCCGGAAAAAGTGCTGTCGACGATCTCGACGCTGGCGAAGCTGTGAAGTCCTCCGCCGGCCGCCCCGACGGCCGGTGCACGGTTATCTGCGATGGTGGAGCGCAGGATCGCCACGCTCTTTCCGATCCCCAGATATCCAACGTAGATGCCACCCCCCGCCGCTCCCGTTACGTTGGACACGTTCCCCTCCACTCGCGTGTCCTGAATCGTCGCCCCGGCGCCCCCCTCGAGGTAAATCCCGCCGCCGCTCCCGGTTGCCACGTTGCGGAGGACTTGCGAGTCGCTTATGAGTACAGGCCCGGATGCATCGATCACGTAGATTCCTCCGCCACGGTCGTCAGACTCGAGCAGGCATTGATTGTCAGCCACCTCCACCCCGTCGAAGGTCACATCTGCGGGGCCATTGAACTTCACGCCGCCGACGTTGTCATGGTAGCGGCCCCCGATCACCTGGATTGAGCCCGGCTGTTCCATGTACAGCGCGCGCCCGGAGTTCCCCGCAGATTCGACATTTACCAAAGTCGTGCTGCCGGACCCAGTGGCGTAAAGACCGTCGCCCCCGCCAGTGATCTTGATCCCTTCCACAGTGACGGCATTGCTCAGCGTGACCGACACGACATCGCTTCCACCGCCGTTGACGACGATATCGGCTGCCTTTCCCGTACTCCCGCGAAGCGTCAAGGCCCCAGAATAGTCGTTGATCGCCAAGTTTTCGTAGTATGTTCCGGGTGCGATTGTCACGACGTCGTCGCCCTGGTTGGCTGCCGCGGCGTCGATCCCCTCCTGGATAGTGGAAAACTGCCCTTCAGGGCCGACCGTGAACGCGGTAAGGAGCAGACGCGGCTCAAGTGCCTCCGCGAGAAGCCTGCGGGAACGCACAGCGGAACGTGATCGCCTGCCATGCGTCTGGCCGAATACGGTACGTTTGCGAAAGCCCAAACGCCTCGACAACGGTGTGCCGTTCATACCATTTGCTCCTGGTCGAAAATAGAGGACAAGTTACAGAACGGTCTTCAACTGCAACTGAAGTGCCTGGGAAATTACGGATCACGAGCGGCGTGTGAAGATTGTCACAGGCCGTAGTACAGGGCTCTCCCCACGTCACCCCGCATCCCGACAGAAAGAGTTTATTGTCGGGAAATTGAGACGTGTCAATCCCCCTTCTTGAAACGGAATCGAACCGGCGACGGGGAGGTCAACAGCGGGCAACTTCGGATGTCCCAGCAACTGTTCATTAGATCGGGCGCGTTGAGAAGCCTTTGCCAGAGGCTTCTGGACGATGGCGGAAGCCATCACGACTACCACCCGTAAGAAGGGGCGTGCAGGGCGGAATCCGGAGTCATCCGCGGGAAGGCCGCACCCTTCTGAGGAGTGTATCACGCAGGGTCGTTTGTTGACGCGTCTCGCCATACGTATGAGTAGATGGAACGCCAGCTCGACGCCGGAGCGATTAGTCGGCGGCGAGCAGCGCGGCCAGCGGCGTCAGCAGCAGGGCGGCGAGGGCAAACCGTGTTTTGATCGGACGGACTTTGGGCATGGTTGCGAATGTATTTCCACTGCGCACTGCGAACGCCATCGGAATGGAACATGGATCACCTGGAAGGAGGCTTTCGTTCAGGAGCCTTTCTGCATGGTGCGGCAGTCAGGCGATTGACGTTTGGGATCAAGCGTCTCAGAATCCCGTGGTGGGGAACCAGCGGCTGTAGTAGTTCTCGTCCAGACGCGCCAACGGGATGGCGAGCGGCAAAGGCACGCCTTTCTCTGCCCAGCGGGCGACGAGGTCGCGGTGGCCAAGACGGCTCAACGTGTCGAAGACATTGCCGTAGGGACGTTCTCTCCAGCCGGCCTCGACGCTCGGGTCCCAGATGGCAATGCCGGTCGCACCCTGCTTGTAGAACGCGGTGACCTTCTTGCAGAGATCCTGCGGCGTGCCCGGTTTCCACGAGATCACGAACGGATACACGCCGACCTTCGTGCCCGTCGTGAGACGCGTGTAATAGGCCATGTCTGGCTGAGCGAACGAGGTGTGATGGGCAAACCACGCCACCCCCAGATCATCCACCAGCCCTTTCCGGATCCACAGCGGCAGATCGAAGCCAAACTTCTGGTTGTCCGCTTCCTTGCTGAAGGTGCCGAGCGAGATCTTGTAGCGTTCCGTGCGGCCTTGCACACGAGCCGTCTCGTCCAGCAGAGCGCGCACCTCCAGTAGGAAATCCGTCATGATCGCAGCACGCGTTGCGAGGATGCGTGGATCGTCCTCGGGCACTTCGTGGGCGTCCGCGTTGTGCAGATGCCGGAAGCGAGTACAGAACGCTTCTTCCCATAGGATCATCGGCATCCCGCGATTGAACAAAAAGCCCACACCGTCAGGCTGCAAAGCGAGCGTCTCGCGGAAAATCTCCAACAGATGCTGCCGCACCTCCGGCACCGCATAGCTCATGTAAAGCGTCGGCGTGCCGTCACGATCCACGCAGCGCCACTCCGGATGGGACTCAAAGAAGGCGCTGTTGAAAGTCTCCTCATAAGGGATCGATGCCTTCCAACCTGCGGGGCGGAGCATGACGTGAAACTCAGCACCCTGGGCGAGTGCCGCTTCGCGAGCCACTTGCAGCGGATGGATGCCCTGCTTGAACAACTCCTTGAGCGAGTGGGTGAAGGCGGCGTGCTCGCGGGTGCTGAAATCCACCGTGCCCTCGCCGGGGATGCTGCCAACCTTCGACGGGTAGCAGACCAGATCGGCACCCAAGACTTGGAACCACCATCTTCCTATGTCGGAAGCCTCGAAGCCTCGGAAATTGGCGAGCAAATCATTTGGTTGCAACCCCCGGATCGCGTCAAGCTGCGTGGTTTAGGCAGCTGGCGAGGTGGTCACG
>DATKZH010000340.1:0-20561 GCA_035528065.1 Thermoguttaceae bacterium
CAGGACGGCGGGAACGAGGCGAGCGAGAGGGCGGTGGCCCTGGCGTTGGAATGGCTGGCCAAGCACCAGATGGCCGACGGCGGCTGGAGCTTCAATCATGCCCTGCACCCCCAGTGCCGCGGGCAGTGTCGCAACCCCGGAAACATCGCGGAGGCCCGAAACGGCGCCACGGGCATGGCCTTGTTGCCGTTCCTCGGTGCCGGGCAGACGCACAAGACCGGCAAGTACAAGGACGAGGTCAAGCGGGGGCTCTACTTCCTGGTCAACCACATGAAGGTCAGCCCGCAGGGCGGGAGCCTGCACGAGAGTGGCGGGAGCATGTACTCGCACGGAATCGCCTCGATCGTGCTCTGTGAGGCCTACGCGATGACGCACGACAAGGGGCTCTACGCTCCGGCCCAGCAGGCGCTGAACTTCATCGCGTATGCCCAGGACCCGGTCGGAGGGGGCTGGCGGTACTCGCCCCGTCAGGCGGGCGACACGTCGGCGGTCGGCTGGCAGATCATGGCCATGAAGAGCGGCCACATGGCCTATCTGCGCGTTCCCCCGATCACCGTCCAGAAGGCGTTCCGGTTCCTCGATAGCGTGCAGGCCAACAACGGTGCCCACTACGGCTACACCGACCCCGCGGCCAACCGCGAGGGGACCACGGCCGTCGGCCTGCTCTGCCGGATGTACCTGGGCTGGAAGAAAGACAACCCGGCGCTGGAACGTGGTGTCAAATGGATCAGCGACAAAGGCCCCTCCCCGAGCAACATGTATTACAACTACTACGCCACGCAAGTGATGCGTCACTGGGAGGGCGACCGCTGGAAAAAATGGAACTCCGCGATGCGCGACGAACTCGTCAAGTCCCAGGCCCGGAAAGGCCACGAGACCGGCAGTTGGTACATGGGCGCCGGCCACGTCACCGACCGAGGCGGCCGACTCTACGCCACCTCCATGGCCACCATGATCCTGGAAGTCTACTACCGCCACCTGCCCATCTACCGGAAGCAGAGCACGGAGGAGGATTTCCCGATCGACTGAACGGGCTGCTTGAGAATCCATGTCAACGCGCCGGTGCGGCGACAAGCGGCCCGCAACGCCGCTGAGGGCTGGCGCCGCATCGCCCGGCACGTACTTGAGAAAAGGGGCAAGAGGGTGAATTTCCACGAGTCTTCCTCGTCCGAGTCCGTTGGAGAATCCGTCTCCCGAAACGCGGTTCGACACCGCTGGCTGGTGCTGGCAAGCTTGTTGTGCGCCGTTTTCCTGGAAGTCTTGCCCGTGGAAGCCGGCCTGCTACTGGCTGCCGCGGTCAATGGCAAGGTGTTCCTGTTCCTCGTCATCAAGGTTCTCTGTTTGGCAGCCATCGTTGCTCCTCTGTTGATCTACATCAGAATCAACGGGCGCCCGGGCGCGACCGCAGTTTCGCAGCGACTGGCGATCATCGGCGGCATCGTCGTACTGAACCTCGTCTTGAATGCACTCGTCGTCGCCAACGTACTGCGTTCTTGACCTCCACGATTCGGTCGCGCACGGCAGATGCCTCACGCAAGGATTCGTTCGAGGTGACGCACGTGCTCAGCCCTTCGGAGTTTCGAGACATGGTCAGCGGCCGGCGGCGGGGCGTTGGGGCGGCGCTGGCCCGGGCTGGGCTCCGGGTGGTGGAGGTGCCGTATACGCTCGCCGTGGCGTGGCGGAATCGTCGGTATGATTCCGGGGGCGCTGCGGTGCATCGGGCGCCGGTGCCGGTGGTGAGCGTCGGGAACTTGACGCTCGGGGGCACCGGCAAGACGCCCATGGTCCAGTGGATCGCCCGATGGCTGCGCGGCCGGGCTGTGCGCGTGACGCTCGTCAGTCGAGGGTACGGGGCGCGGGCGGGGGCGGTGAACGATGAAACCCTGGAGCTGGAGCAGAATCTGCCCGACGTGCCGCACGTCGAGAACCCGGATCGGGTCGCGGCCGCCCGGCTGGCCGTCGAGGAGTTCGACTGCCAACTGATCGTGCTGGACGACGCCTTCCAGCACCGCCGCATCCACCGCGACCTCGACGTGGTGATGCTCGACGCGTTGGAGCCCTTCGGTTTCGGACACGTCTTTCCCCGGGGGACATTGCGCGAACCGTTGCGGGGGCTTCGCCGGGCGGACGTCGTCGTCCTGTCTCGGGCCGACCTGCTCGAGCCCGACGAGCGAGCCCGTGTCCATGAACAGGTCCGCCGCCACGCACCCGAGGCCGTTTGGGCGGAGGTGATGCACGCCCCGCAAACGTTGCTCTCCTCCCACGGCGAGAGGGAGTCGCTCGACATCCTGCGCGACGAGCCGGTAGCTGCCTTTTGCGGCATAGGCAATCCGGCCGGTTTTCGCCACACGCTCGAGCGGTGCGGCTACCGGACCGTCGACTTCCGCGAGTTCCCCGACCATCACAGCTACGGCCGGGCCGACGTCGAATCCCTGGCCGATTGGGCCGACCGACTCGATGTAGCGGCCGTCGTCTGCACCCACAAGGACCTCGTCAAGCTCAGTGTCGAGAGGCTCGGTCGCCGCCCGCTCTGGGCAGTGACGATCGGGCTGGAGTTTCTGACCGGCCAAGCGGAAATGGAAGCGAGGCTTGCAGCCCTCACTCCGGCAGATTAGCGGGTGGGCATCGGACAGTGCTGCCAACTTGCCTTCAATCACCAATAATCGCCTTCTTTCGTAGCCCACGCCCTTTGCGCATCTTCCCGTTCGCACCGCGCGGGCGCCAGCGTTCCAGGCTTCATGAATGCCCCCTAAACGACTGGCCGACATCGGATATTGACCGCGACTTGAGGGCCGGAGTATCCTTCTCTACGGGCAAGCTGGCCGGACATGGGGCATAGAAACCATCCTGAAGTGGGGTATCCATCGCATGCTGGGCGTCCATCTCGATGTCAATGACTATATGAAGCGGCTTCAAGCCGAGCTGGATCGGGTGGATCGGTCCGAAATGACCGGTCTGGCCGACGCGATCTACAAGGCATGGGAGAATGGGCAGTTCGTGTTCGTTTTCGGCAACGGCGGCTCGGCCACCACGGCCTCGCATCTGGCCGAAGACCTGGGCAAGGGCACCCTCCGAGAGGCCGATTTGGGAGACGAGACCAAGAAACGCCTCAAAGTGTTGAGTCTGACCGACAACGTCGGCTGGCTCTCGGCGGTGGGGAACGACTGCGGCTACGACCAGATCTTCCTCCAACAACTGATGAACTACGGACAGCCCGGCGACGTGGCCATCGGCATCAGCGGCTCCGGCAACAGCCCGAACGTGCTGGGCGCGGTCGACTGGGCGAACCGCCATGGGCTGAGGACCTTCGGGATGACCGGCTTCGACGGCGGGAAGCTCAAGCAGCTCCAGCAGGCGGGCCTCCACGTGCCGCTGGACGACATGGGCATGGTCGAGAGCATCCATGCGTGCGTGATCCATTGGGTGGTGGACGACCTGTTCGGTCGCATCAACGGCGAGGGCCGCTACGGCGGGCCGGCGGCGTAGCCACGCGCTTTGCTCCTTGCACCGAGAGGGCAGCGCAGGAGTACCCCCCTCCCGGTTGCCGAATTGCTATTGGCCCAAGCCCTGCTGCCGGTTATTCTCCTGCCTTCCGACAGGGTCGAGAAGCGGGCCAACCGGTGCGCCTCAAACCCCCTGTTTTGCGCATTTTTCGCGACCCCGCAGGAGGAGGGCTACCATGCGCAAGGGTCTCTTGGTCACTGCCTGCGTCGCCATGCTACTGATGGCGACCGCTGCCTTCGTGCAGGAGTCGAGCTCGCCGTCGGACGACGACCCTCGTCTCCTGTGTGAACAGGCCCTCGATCGACTGATGCTCGGGGAAGCCGAGGGGATCGATCTTCTCCTTGAGAAACTGCGGGCCAACGGTCAGGCCGAGCCCCCGGACGTCAATTGGCAGATGTTTCGTGCGCAGCTCGGGCTGCTGATGGATCGCACTTCAAGTTGCGGTGAGCCCCTCGGATATGAGCTTCTGGAGACGAAGCAGTTCGGCACCACGTTCGTCCGGTACAAGTACGTGGTGAAGTACGAGCGGAAGTACGTGATCTGGACGTTCCTGCTGGTCCGCCTAAACGGGCCTTGGTCGCTTCATCAGGTGAACTTCAACACGGATCTGGAAGCCCTGTTTGAATGAACATCGGCCTGTTCCTCCCCAATTGGCTCGGCGATCTGGTGATGGCTACGCCTGCGCTGCGGGCGATTCGGCGTCACTTTGATGGGAGCGCGCGGCTGGTGGGGATCCTTCGGCCGAACCTGGCGGAGTTGTTAGCCGGAACGAACTGGCTGGACGAACAGTGGCCGTTTGATCCTCGGGCGAAAGACCGGCAGATCGGGCAACGTTCGCTGGTGCGGCGGATGCGCCGCCGGCGGTTCGACCTCGTCCTGTTGTTCCCGAATTCGCTCCGCACGGCGATCCTGGCGTGGCAAGGAAGGGCCAGGGAGCGGATCGGCTACGTGGCGGACTGGCGCGGCCCGCTGTTGACCGGGAAGGTCTACCCGCGGCGGGAGAACGGCCGTGTGGCCTCCGTGCCGTTGGTCGACTACTACCTTGCGCTGGCCGAAGCGGCGGGCTGCCCGCCCGAGTCGCGGCGGCTCGAGCTGGTCTGCACCAAGGCCGAAGAGGAGGTGGCCGAGTCGATCTGGCGGAAGCTGGGTCTGAGGACCGACGGGCGGGTGATCGCGTTGAACTCCAGCGGCGCGTACGGCGAGGCCAAGCTGTGGCCGGAGAAACACTTTGGCGAGTTGGCCCGTCGGGTGGCCGACGAGACCGATCACGACGTGCTCGTCATTTGCGGCCCGGACGAGCGGGGGATCGCCCGGCGGATCGCGAGCCAGGCTTGCCACCCTCGCGTGTTCTCGCTGGCCGACCAGCGGCTGGGCCTGGCGACGAGCAAGGCGTGCATCCGACGGAGCTGGTTGATCGTTTCCACCGACAGCGGCCCGCGGCACGTCGCGGCCGCCTTCGGCAAGCCGGTGATCACGCTCTTCGGACCGACGATGCCTATTTGGGTCGCAAACCCTACCGTGCGGAGCGTTGATCTTCAACTCGATCTGGACTGCATCGGCTGTGGCCGGCCGGTGTGTCCCCTGCGGCATCACCAGTGCATGCAGGAGCTCCAGGTGGAGACGGTTCATGCGGAAGTCGTCAAGTTGCTCGATGAGGAGGCTTCCGTGCAGGCAGCGTAGGAGGATTGGAGAAGCGATTCGCGAGCGGCGGTTGCGCCCAATCGCACCGCTTCCGACGGACCTATCGGTGGCGCTTTCGGGCGCCCTATTTCCGTTTCGGTGGAACGCAGCGCGTGATCCGTAGCGAGTATCCCCTATCCACACCCGACCCGGCCGAGACCGGACTGGAACAGGCTCCGGACGGCAAGATGTGGCTGGACGGCCGGTTGCGGCCGGAGCTCGAGGCGGCGGGCCTGGCGGGGTTCGACGCCGTGATGACCACGTCCGAGGGGCAATGTCTGCGCGTGCTTGCCGATCGGGAGAACTGGCGCCTGGAGCTGCGACGTGCGAGAGAACCGGCTCGCGGGGCGTTCTTGAAGAGGCATCGCGTGCGGACATGGCGGAGCCGGCTGCGGGCGAAGCTCGGCGTCGGTCCGGGGGAGACGGCCGGACGCGTCGAGGCGCGGAACATCCGGCGACTCGCGGCCGACGGCATCGCCTGCATGAGGCTGGTCGCCTATGGCGAAGACCTCCGCCCGGACGGACACCTCGAGTCGTTCGTGCTCACCGACGAGCTCGAAGGCTACGAGCCCCTGGATGCGTTCCTCAGGAGACGGTTTCCGGCGCTCGACTCGGGCCGCAGGACGGCCCGCGACGGCGACTTGGACCAACTGATCCGGGCGGTGGCCGCGGCGGCCCGTAAGTTTCACCGCGCGGGCTACAACCACCGCGACTTGTATTGCTGCCATTTCTTCGTGCGGGAGCCGGCGAAGGGACGGTTCCACGTGCGACTGATCGACTTGCAGCGGGTCGAGCGTCGCCGGCGTTTTCGGCGGCGGTGGCTGGTCAAGGATCTGGCCCAACTGGCCTACTCGGCCCCGCGGGACCGGATCACGCCGAGGCACCGGCTGGCGTTCATGCGTCACTACTTGGGGGTGGGGAGGCTGCGCCCGAGCGACAAGCGGTTGATCCGGGCGGTTGTGGCCAAGCAACGACGGATAGAGCGTAGAGAGGGACTGGCGGGATGAGAATCGGCCTAGTGGTGGAACAATTCGATCCGCTTCGCGGGGGCAAAGAGCAGTGGAGCGCCCAGTTCGCCTCGAAGCTGCTCGAGCGGGGCCATGAGGTCCACGTGGTGGCCAGCCGTTTCAGCGATCAGGTCTGCACGATCCCGATCGTGCCTCATCGGCTGGAAGGCGTGCGGTCGCAGATCGAGTTTGCGGAAGCCGCGGAGCGAAGGCTCCGGTCGCTCGGCTTGGACGTAATCCACGACACGGGCGCCGGCTGGTACTGCGACGTATTCCAGCCGCACGGGGGCTCGCGACGCGCGCTGGTCGAGCACAATCTGATGGTGTTTCCTCGATGGATGCGGCCGATGAAGCGGACCATCGACCGGTGGCTTCCCCGCTACCGCCGGTTCGAGGCGCTCATGGCGCGTCAGTTCGTCAACGACGGCCGGATCCTGCTGGCGCTCTCGCGACGGACGCTCGCCGATTTCGAGGAGATCCACGGCGTCCCTCGCGAGCAGATTCGCTTGGGCTACAACGGCGTCGACCCGGACCGCTTCTCGCCCGCGCATCGCGAGGAGTACCGCCGCGCGGTCCGCCGCTGGTTCGGGGTGGACGATGATACGCTGCTTCTGTTGATCGTGGCGCACAATTTCGTGCTCAAGGGGGTCCCCACGCTGTTGAAGGCGATGGGCCGCTTGGCCGCCCGGCGTCGCCCGGTCCATCTGGCCGTGGTGGGGGGAAAGCGTTTGCGGCCCTTCGAGCGGGCGGCCGCCCGAGCGGGCGCTGCCTCGAACGTCACCTTCACCGGCACGGTCCGCGACACGGTCCCCTTCTACGCGGCGGCCGACGTCTACGTCCATCCCACCTTCCACGACTCGTGCAGCCTGGTCGTGCTGGAAGCCCTGGCCAGCGGCTTGCCCGTGATCACCAGCCGCTTGAACGGGGCGGCCGAGCTGTTGACCGAGGGCGTCGAGGGGCACGTGGTCCCCGATCCGGCCAACGTCGACGATCTGCTGGCCAGACTGGAGCCGATGTTCGACCCGGCCGAGCGCCTGCGCATGGGCCAAGCCGCCCGACGTCTGGCCTTGGAACACACCCTGGAACGCAACGTGAACGAGGTCCTCGCCGTCTACGAAGACGTGATCCGCCGTCGGGAGGCACGACGGCGCGCGGCAGTCCTCCTCGCCCGCAAGCCGTTCGCGGTCCGCAGGACCGACGCGGACACCAGGCCGAAGCGGGCAGAGCCCGAGGGCTCGCCGGTCTCGCAGCATGGGTAGGCCGCCTCCCTGGTAATGACCCGATTCATCGGGTCCGTACGTGGTCTCCGACCGCATGAATGCGGTCACGACAAACCGCTCAGACGTCCGCTCGACGTGAACTCAACGACGCCGAAACTCACCGTCCTCATCCCCTGCAAGGACGAACGACGCAACATTCGCCCCTCGATCGAGTCGGTCCGCCCCGTGGCCGACGAGATCCTCGTGGCCGACTCCGGCTCGACCGACGGCACGCTGGAGATCGTCCGCCGGATCGGCATTTGCCGCGTGATCCGGCGCGAGTACGTCAGCTACGGGAACTTCCTCAACTGGGCGATTCCCCAAGCTGAGAACGACTGGGTCCTGGTCGTCGACGCCGACGAGCGAGTGACCCCGTCCTTGGCCGCGGAGATCCGCGACGTCCTCCGCCACGGACCCGCGAGAGACGGCTACTGGATCCGTCGCGCCAACCACTTCCTCGGCCATCGCATCCGATTCAGCGGGTGGCAGACCGACCGCGTGCTTCGCCTGTTCCGCCGCGATCTGGCCCATTACCCGGGCCCGGGCTACCACGGGCGTACGGCCATTGCCTCCGGCGACGTCGGGCGTCTCCGAGGGCGTCTCCTCCATTACCCCTACTGGTCGTACGACGAGTATTTTCGCAAGTTCCACGGCTACACCTTGCGCCAGGCCAAACGCTGGCATGAGGAGGGGAGGCGAGCCGGTCTCTCCGGGTTGCTCGCCAGCGGGCCGCTGCGGTTCCTGCGCGACTACGTGCTCAGGCTCGGGTTCCTCGACGGCCGGGCGGGCCTCCAGGTGTGCGCGTTGGCCGGGTTCTACTCGTTCATGAAGCGGGCGAGGCTATGGGAGATGAGCCATGCCCTTCCGCAGCCCCTTCCGGAGGCGGAAGACCGCGTCCTTCCAAGCATAGCCGAAGACCGCGACGGCGAAGAGGGCGGCGATGGCGAAGGCCGCGGCGGCGAAGCGATCCGCCGGGGCCATGGCCGCGGGCCCCGGGAGTTGTCCGTATGAACGAGCCGACCCTGCCGGACAACGTCGAGACGCCGATGCAGAGCGCCGTCGGAAGCCCGAACCACGGCCTTGTGGCGCATCCGCCGCGGCTGCACCGCGCGAGCCGTAAGCCCGCAACGCCATCGGCTGTCTCAGCGATTCTCACCTATGGGAAGCTGGCTGCCTGCAAGCTCGCTCGACGGCCCCCGAGCCAGCTCGAAAGAGACATCAACCGACGCTTGCTTGGGTATCCGAGAAACCACAACTACCAAATCGCTGACCGGCGCGTCACCCCCGGGTTCAAGCTTCACGTGAGGTCCAGAATCGTGACTTCGCTCTACCCGGAGCCGTTGGAGAGCTTCCTGGACATCGGCTGCTGTCGAGGCTTCTTCGTCCTTGAGGCGGCGGAGCGTCCCGCTTGTCGCGCCGCGGTGGGGATTGACGTCCACGAGCCGTTCGTCTCGATATCCAAGCGAGTAAGTGAGCACCTGGGGCTCCGCGCTGCCGGGTTCCATCTTGCCACGCTCGACCACGTGTCCCGCAGACCGGAAGCCTATGGCGGTCCCTTTCAGACGGTCTTGCTGCTTGGCACCTACCATTACCTCTTCTGGGGCAGCCAACTCTGCCGGAACGCCTACGACAGTCATCGGGAGATCCTTTCCCGGCTCGCCCGGATCTGTTCGAGCAGGCTCGTCTTTTCCGCGCGGCTCGAGGTGTCCAGGCTGCCTCGCTTTCTTCAAGAGAAGGCGAAAGCGAGCGGAAAGAGCGCCGCGTACAATACGTCACGTTTCCTCGAGACGGCAGAGGAGCACTTCGATATCCAACAGGCCGGCTACCTGGGTAAAGACCCGTTGTTCGTGCTCTCAAGAAGCACGGCCTAGCTTCACCTTCTGCCGACTCGCGACGACTTCCGGCAACAGGCCGCGCTTCGCGGTGTTGGCCGTCCTCGGATCATTCACGAAGCCCGTAGCAGTTTGCCCAGGATTGCTGCGCAATCCTTATAGTAGTCCCCGTAGCCCCGGGCTGTGTGCCGAAACCGCTTCGCGGTTTGCCTCCCCGCGCAGGACCTTTGCTGAAGATGGCAACTGCCTGCGGCACAACACGGAGACTGGGAATCTCTCCGTCGGCCGATCGTCATGAAGGGCACGCCGACGCCGCGCTCGCGCCGTCCCGTTGACGCCGTGCCACCACGAGCAACTGCTCGCTCGTGAGCACGGCCGGGTGCACCATCCAGCGAAACAGGTCGCGCCGGCCCTCGCCGTAGGCCGCGGGCTCCTTGCGGCGACCGCGCATCGCGATCCGCGCGCCAAGCCAGAAGACCGGGTAGAGCAGCAGCCAACAGGCGTGCCGCCGCTTGAACTTGGTGAACCCGAGCCGTGTCACCCGAAGCCCGGACTGATACAGCAGGGTATGCATCAGCGGCAGATCGACCGGGTTCGTGTGAAAGGCGTACAGGTCATCCGGCTGGAGGTCCCAGCCCACGGGCCGGTGGATGAGCTTGTGGGTCCCCGAGAGAAAAAAGTGCCATCGAGAATGGACGCGGTGGACGTTCGGCGTGGTGAAGACGAAGTACCCGCCCGCTCTGAGCACGCGCCCCACCTCTCGGACCACGGTCCAATGCGTGGGCAAATGCTCCAGGACCTCCGACATGATGACCACGTCGAATGAACCGTCCGCGTAGGGCAGCGGTTGAGCCAGGTCGATCCCCTTGTCGACCGGCACCCGCTGGAGCACCTCGCGGGGTTGGCTCACCACGTAATCGTCGTCGCGGTAGTGCGTGCCCCGGCATCGACATCCGGCCCGATCGAGGCTCGCTAGAATCTCCCCTTCGCCGCAGCTCAGATCGAGGACCGCCAGGTCGGGATAGCCGGGCAACCGTTCGACGGCGCCCAATACCGCGTGAACCACCCACGGCTGTGACATCTCCACGTCCCTCCATGTCTCTGCACGCCCAAGCGGCGGCGCGCCCCCCGCCCGCCCCGCTAGCCAACGTCGAGCAGCTCGCGATAAACGGCCAAGGTCGCGTCCACCATGTGACGGGCCGTGAACAGGCGTTCGGCCCGTCGCCGGGCCTGCTCTCCAAGCCGGGCCCGCTTCTGGGGCGAATCGAGGGATTCGAGAATCGCGAGAGCCAATGCCCGGGAGTCGCAGGGCGGGACCGTCCAGGCGACCGCGTCGGTGTGGGGATCGTCGCTGGCGGTCAAGTCGGGGATTCCGCCGCCGGTGGTGGTCACGATGGCACGGCCGGCAAGCATCGCGTCGATCAACGTGGACCCGAGCCCCTCGGTGTGGGAGGGGAACACGAACAGGTCGGCCGCCTGGATCAGGTCGGGCACGTCGTCTCGATATCCGAAGAAGCGGACGTGCGAATCGACGCCCAGTTGCCTCGCCTGCATTTGCAGCGGGCGGGACAACTCGCCGTCGCCCACCAACGCCACGCACACGTTCGGGTGCCTCTCGACGACCTCGGGGAGCGCCCCGATCAGGAACTCGTGTCCCTTGGGCTCGGTGAGCCGGGCGACGGTCAACAGCAAAGGCTGCTCGTCGGAAAGCCCCAGCGCGCGACGCCCTCGCTCGCGATCGCCCGAGCGGACGCGCGACGGGTCCACGCCGTCGTGCACCACCCGCAGCCGTTGCGAAGGGATGCCGCCTTCGCGGCAGACCCGAGCCACGTCCTGGGACACGCAGACCACGCGATCGCACAGGAAGCGGTAGCGGGCCGCAAAACGAATCTCGAAACTGGCCCGCCGCGCGGCAACGCGAGCCGCAATGCACAGGCCCAGCGAAGCCAGTCCGGCGCTCGAAAGCGCGTGGGGATCGTTGAAATGGAGCACGTCGGGCCGGACGCGACGCAAGCTGCGGCGGATCTGCCACAACGACGGCACGTTCCGCCCGTTGCCCGAAAACGTGGCCACCGGGAAGCCCTCGGCCGCCATCCGCTGGGCGAAGGCCCCGTCGCGACGGGCCAGGATCGCGCATTGGTGGCCACCGTCGCGCAGCCCGGCGGCCAGCAGCCGGGCCTGCTCCTCCCCGCCGTACCACCTCCGCTGGGTGGAAACCAGGACGACGCTCAACAGTCGGTTATTGGACGCAACGCGTCCTCCCTGCGAAGTCAAATCCGCACTCTCCGATGGCGGCGTCAACCGGCGGACCCTTCCCTGAACCCGCATCGACATCAACGTGAGCCTCCAACTCCGCGAAGGGCCGCCGCCTTGCCGCCGACGGGACGCCCCCCGACCAGGGGCCTGAGAAATCCTGAACTCGCTAACTTACCGCCGGCCTTTCAGGGCGTCAAGTTGAGGTGCCACGAAAGATCATCTCCGTGCGCGCCGACTTGATGAATCAACGGCCGGCTGTCGGCGTTTTGCGGCCGTTGCGGCCCGTGATCGAAGACCCCTGGGAACCTACGTCACGTCCACCCAGATCGGGCTCGACCAGGCCATGTTCCGGTCCGTCTGCGTCACTCGGACGTACGTCCAGCCGCTCTCGGCGAACGTCAGCTCGCCGCCGATTCGGACGAAATCGCGGCCGTCGTACGTCCAGACGGTCCCCCGGCGATGGTTCTGAACGAGCTCGATCTTGGCGATCCGGTCGGTCCCCCCGACCGCGATCTCATACGGCAGCGATGCCCCGCGCCGGCCCCCAACCTCGCTGCCCATGAGCTTGCCGTCCAGACGGAAGTCGAGATAGATCCTCACCCCGGTGGTGGCGTAGCATCTTCGGCCGTAGAGCCCGTCGAAAACGGCTTCCCGGGTGAGTTCCGGGGCCAACACGGCGGCCAGCCCGCCCTGGTAGGGGATGTTCGTGAAACGGGACGGCCGGGCAGACAGGCCCGGGGCCCCGTTGTGGTTGTCGCTTGCGGCAATGAAGCCGACGCGGTGGCCGGCGTCGAGGATCTCCCGGGCGGAAACGCCGGTCTCTCGCTTGCTTTTCGTGGTCGCGTGGTTGTTGATGGGCGAGCCCTTCACCTCGCTGCTACAGTGCATCGAGTACATCTCGATCACTCGCTCGTACTTGGGGTTGTCGAGGTGCGGCCGCGTGCCCCAGATGATGTGATGATGGGGGATGACCAGCGCCGGGTGCCCTTCCAGGTACGCGTACAGGTCTTCCAGCGTCTCGCCGCGAAACAGCCCGGGACACGTCCCCCGAAAATAGACGTTCCGGTGGCCGGGGTGCCCGACGATCTGGTTCTGCTCGAACGCCTGGAGCGTGGCAAAACGCCCCGGCTCGTCGAGCGCCTCGCAGGCCTCCCGGATCTGGGCATAGGCTTCGTCCGACATCTGCGCCCGAAAAGGCCCCTCGATGCGGCTGGCCTCGACACAGTTGTGATCGGCGATCGCGGCGAAGTCGATCAGGGCGACGTCGCGGGCGTGCTCGAAGAACTCCGTGGGCGTCTTCAGCCCGTCGCTGAGCATCGTCTTCGCGTGAATGTCGCCGAAATAGACGTTCATCGTCTCGGGGCGGTCGTCTACGACGATCGTAGGGGTGCGCCCGCGGAGCAGGTCCTTTCGGTTGGAGACCGTTACGTGGAAATGGTCGGCATCATCCGGCACGGGCACCTGAAGGTTGACCAGCCCGTGGTCCGCGGCTTCGAGACGCGTCGACGCGATGGGCACGAAGGGCTCGCCCGGCGCAGCAGCGAACACGTCCCCGACCGGGGCCGGCCAGGCGCGGTTGTCGCAGTAGTCGACCGCCCGGGCGCGGACTTCGATCTCCTGCCCAGAGCGGGCCACGGCCGGCGCGGCCACGTGGAACCGGGCCGGGGGCGCGGGGCGAATCACCGGCTTCGTGGTCCGCTTGGCGGGCACGAAGGCGTACTGTCCGCTGCCATCGAGGTCGACGGCGGTCCGCATCGAGTTGCGGTAGTTGCCCCACCAGTCTTGCGGAAACCGCTGGACGGCGACCACACGGTAGTCGACGCGGATCCAGCCGTCGCGAGGCTCCGCCCGATCGCCGATCCGGACCACGATCCACCACGTCATGTTCCCGTTGTGCGTGAGGCCGATTTCGCAGGGGCCGCCACCCGACCGTTTTGCGGAGACGAAGGCCGGGCCCGGCCCGTCGAGCTGCGGCTGCGTCCAGGTGCGGGGGATGCTGAACGCCACCACGGCCCCCGGCGGCAACTCCTGCGTTTCAGGGTAGTAAGTCAGGGTGAAGTCGTACGCGCAGCCGACCACGAGCGGGTGCTCGGGCGCGAGCTCCGTCCGGCCGGGCGCGAACCGGTACTCGCCGTCCCCTTGCGGCAGCCGGGCCAGACACTTGCCGAACAGGGACTCATTGGGATACTCCCGCTCGCCCTCCAGCGGGTCCAGAAAGAACGTCTGCTCGCCGTCCTCGCGGTCCGTCCATTCGATCTCGGGCGGACCGGCGGCCAAGTGTGGCTGCGGCGACTCCCGGCCGGCCGCAACCGCCGGGATGGAAAGCCCGGCCGCTCCCATCCCCGCAGCTTTCAGGAAATTCCGGCGATTGGGATCCTCGGTGCTCATCTCGCGTCCCCCTTTTCTCGATGGCGTCGATGCGGCGCTACTCCTGGTCGATGCTCCACCACGCGTCGAGCATTCGCAGCAGCTCGGCCCTGGTCGGGGCATGCTTCGGATCGCCGCTCAGATCGGTTTGCTCCTTCGGGTCGGCGACCACGTCGAAAAGCGTTGCCTCGTTGGGCGACTCGCTGGGCACGATCAGCTTGAACCGGCCGGATCGGACCCAGCGGTGCTTCACCTCCCGGGCCGGCTGGCCGAGCTTGCGGGCGTTGTTCGCGTAGATCTCGCCGAACGCGGGCCTCGCCGCAAGCGGCTCGTGCCCCTCGGCCACCGGCAGCAGGTTCGCCCCCGGCAGGCTCGCCGCGTCGTCGAGCCGCCCGGCTGCCGCCAGGATGGTGGGCGCCACATCCACGCTGCTCACGATCCCCTCGTGCGTGGCCGGCCGGATCCGACCGTCCCAGCGGAGCAGCACGGGCGTGCGTACGCCCATCTCGAAGGGCGACCACTTGGTGCGAGCGTCGTGCCGGGTCGGGTGGCTTTGGTCGGGCATCCAGCCGTTGTCCACGAGGAACACGAACAGCGTGTTCGGCGAGTGCCCCTTCCGGTCGAGATAGTCCAGCAGCTCGCCCACGGTTCGATCGAATCGGGTGACGCTGGCGTAGTAGCGCTCGTAGTGCGGCGCGACGTCGGGTCGGCCCCGGTACAGCGCAAGGTCCTCCTCCGACACGTTGTGCGGCGTGTGGGGCAGAAACGGGGCGTACCAGAGGAAGAACGGCCGATCCCCGCAGCGGTCCAGAAAATCGAAGATCGGCCCCATGGTCCGTCGGCCAATGCTCAGGCCCGCGTCGCCGTTGCCGTGCGCCGGACGCAGCCCGAAATCCTCCTCGATCGGGGCGGGCTCTCCCAAGGTCATGCCTTCGTCGAACCCGGCGTTGCGGTAGTGGCCTTCCCAGTACTTGCCCGTCTGAAAGCTCCGGTAGCCCGCCTGCCCGAGCAATCGCGGCAGGGTGGGAACCGCTCGGATCAGGTAGTCGGCCTCGTGCCGGTCAGGATGCTGGGGATGGGGTGGGTGGTTGAAGTGGATGCCGTGCTGGTGCGGGTAGAGGCCCGTCAGCAGCGTGGCCAACGACGGCCGACAGACGCTCGTCGGCACGTAGCCGTGCGTGAATCGGGCGCTTTGGGCGGCCAGTCGATCCAGGTGCGGCGTCCTCACCACCGGATTGCCCATGAACCCGAAATCGGGGTACGCCTGGTCGTCGCTGATGATCAACACGACGTTCGGCGGCCCGGGCGCCGGGGCGGCCGGTTCCGCCGGCAAGGGTCGGGCGAACGTCCCGGCCGAGGCCAATGCGAGAAGCAGCACGGTGGAATGGAGCGAGGTGCGGAACATGGTGGCTCGTGCGGAACTTGTTTGACTGGCACTCCCGGAAAACGGCTCGGATCAATCTACCACGCCCACGCCCGCCGTTCCACCGTGCGCGGCTCGCCACCGGGTCGTGGTCCGGCCGGCGAGTCGCGCACAGCCGCTTGCCGCTTCGCCCGGTCTTACGCCAGACGTGCTTCGGCACGGGCGAACCCGATGCGATTCCCGCAAAGAGCCTCTCGGCCTCCGTCACCGCCCGGATGTCAGGGCCTGGCGGGCGAACCAGGTGATCTCGCGTCGGGCGAACACGGCGTAGCACACGACCCCGACGAGCATCTCCACCAGCAGCAGGACGAGATCGGGCGCGAGGAGCACCTCCGTGAGAACCCAGCGGCAAGCCAGCACGACCAGGCCCATGGCCAGGGTGGCTCGGGCGGCCGTGCGAAGTTGCTGGAGCCAGTCGGTGCATCGCACGCCGACGGTCCGCAGGGCAAGCCAGAGATACGGCGGGAACACGACCAGGACCATGGCGAGCGAGTAGCCCACGGCAACACCCAGGACCGGTTGCCCGGCGAGACGGCCCAGGTAGAGGCCCAGCACGAACGCGATGCACAGCACCGCCGCGATGCAGACCGAGGCGAGCGAGTTGCGGTCGGCTCGGCCGGCCGAGGCGAACACGCTGCCCATCGCGCCGACGAAGCCCTGCACCAGGATGGCCGCGGCCAACACGGAGAGGATGGGCCCGGCGGCGGCCCAGTCGTCGCCGCCCAGCACGCGCCACGCCTCGCGGGCCACGATCGCCAGCCCCACGGCGGAGGGCAGCATCACCAAACCGATGAACCGGAAGAAGCCGAGCAGAAGCTCCCGGTACTGGCGGCGGTCTGCCGCGGCACGCGAGAGCACGGCCAGCATCACGCCCGTGAGCGGCGTCAGCACGACGCTGACCGGCTTCATCATCAGGTTGAACGCCTGGCCGTAGATCGCCAACGCGGCCGGGCCCAAGACGAATCCGACCAGGACCTTGTCGGCGTTGGCGACCAGATAGAACATCAGACTGGCCACCGTGCAGTGTCCGCCGAAGCGGACCAGGTGCATCGATCCGGTCCGGCGCAGGTGGAAGCCGGGCCGCCACGATTCGAGCGACCAGACCAGCGCGGCCAGCGCCACGAGCTCCACGTACCGCCCGACGACCAGGGCCCACACGCCCCATCCGGCCAGCGCCGCAGCGATCGCCGCCACCCCCGCCGCGGCTTGCGCGGCCAGACGCGCCCAAGCCAGCGTCCCCAGTCGCAGCTTGCGCCGCAACAGCGCTTGATGTTGCATGCCGAGCGCGGTGGCCACGGTCGTGCCGGCCAGGGCCACGGTGAGCCAGCCGAGCCCTCGGACATCGTGCCCGCGAAGGCCGTAGAACCAGACGAGCACGGGCGCGCACGCGGCCATCACGCCGGCCATCGCAAGTCCCAGAAGCTGGTTCACCCAGAACAGCGCCGAGACCTGTTGGTGGCTCAAGTCGGCGTCTTGGACCGTGGCCACGTCGAGCCCGGAGGCGATCAGAATCTCCACCAGGAGCAACAGGGGGATCACCATGCCCAGGAGCCCATACGGCTCCAGGCCCAAATGCCGATACAAGACGGCCAGTACGCCGAGCGAGACCACCTGGGCGGCGATCTGGGCGGCGATCACCGCGCGGCTGCTTCGACGGAGCGATTGTTTCAGGTGTTCGGGAGAGGACACGACTACCGGTGCTCGGGGGAAGACACGACGGACGTCCGTGGCTCAGGATCGGCCGAAGAACAACTTGCGTATTTGCGGAGTAGTAGGCACACGCCGTGTGCCTGCTACTGAAGTGACGATCGATTACACGGTGCGGCAGGGTGGCACGGGCATCTTGCCCGTGCACTGGCGAAACGCCAGCGGCACCCGACCGTGCATCCGGCCGTGCAGGATTCTCCTTGTCCCGCTCAGGCTGGCTCAGCCGGCGGTTGAGTGCGATACCATCGTACCCTACGGCCCGTTCCAGAGAAACGGCAACACGAACCCGACGCGACAGCGAGGGAGAAGAACGGCAAAACGATAGGGCCGTCTCTACCAACCCGAAGCGCAAGCGAGGAAGAACTCGCGTCCCAACTCATTTCCTCGCCTGCGCTTCGGGTTAGTGTGAACTACCGGCCCCGAGGTCTTTCAGGGCATCAGGGCACCGGGCCTTGCCACTCGGGAAACGGCTCGGCGGGGCGACCGGCGTGAGGAAGTTCGCCCCGGTTCCTATCGCGCCAATCGCAGTAGCGGTCGCGCCAGTTGCTCGGATCGAGTCGTCGGGCCAAACCCGGCTCGCCCGCCAGGCAGAAGATCGCCTGGAGATCGAGCACCTCGCGCCACGCGATCGTCTTGGATGGCTCGGCGGTCGCCAGCAGATCCAGGTAGGCGAGGATCGAGGCGATTTCGCGGTCGGGCTCCTGCTCCGTGCGCCAGCTCCAGTAATGGGCCCATCGCGGCAATCGTTCTTCGTGCCAGCCGAAGCCGAGCGAGAAGGCTTCTCGCAGAGCCTCCGGGCACTGGGGATCCGCGACGTACTGCGCCAGGTAGAGGTCGAAGCGCTGGTTGCCCGTGCCCCACTTGGCTGTCAATTCCCGGAGCTTGCGCTCGCGATCGGGTCCGGACTCGAACCAAGCGATTTCGGTCTTGGCGGCCTCGAGCGTGGGGGCCGCGCCGACCCGGTACAAAGCCCACTGACAGGCCAGTTGCCGCCAACTGAAGTAGCCCCAGACGCCCACGCCGATCGCGGCAAGTGCGACGAAGGTAATCAACAACCGCAACCAGAGTCGCATGGGTCGAGTTACCGAGGGCAGCGCAGGACACCGAGGCGTGCGTGGAGGGTGGCGGTTCCAACGGGACTCGGCCACCACCTAGACCGACCGGCCGGAATCCCGCATCTGCCGCGCCTTGGCCGAACTCCGGCAGCCTCGCCTCGAGATTAGATTGCGTGGACCGCGACGAGCCTCTCTTGCGGGCAGGTCGTGTGTACGTCCGCGTCTGGCGGAGGAGCACACCGGCGGAAAAAAGAGCGCGTCTGCCGCCTGGGACGAGGCCACGTGCGCCTTGCACGTTCATGGGGCCGTCGAGTCGGATGCGGGACTGGCCCTGGGGATGGCAACGCGTCCCAAAGCGGCAAACGCGCCGGGAAACTGGATCGCGGAAACGCTACACAATGAATCTGGGCGTTGTCCTCCTGCGACTTACGGGCACATGAACCAGAAGAGGCCGGCCGGACGAGGTCGGAACTCGACCGTGCAGGCTCCGACGTACGAAAGATCCGCCGAAAGCCGACGGCGTCGTTTGGGGACACGCAGCCATGGGGCTGAGTGCCCCAGCTAGCGGACCGGATCGGGCGCCCCCGATGCTCATGGCAAGCACCCCGATGGCTCGACCTGCCCCCGAATGGTGCGCGTTGATTCCCGCCGGGGAGGTTTGCGGTCGGCGAAAGACGCCGATTCTCGCCCTCTTCGCCCAACGGTAGCACTTCCTAAGAGCAGACATATTTTATCCAAAACGCCTTCGATTGGCAATACGCGATGTCCGTGCGGTCGGTCCGCTGCCCGGTCAGTCTCCCGCTCGGGAGCGGCTGATCGAGGACGATTGGGTCTCCACGAGTCAGGGTCAGCCGGGGGCTCGCGGCCGGCTGGGGTAAGGCGGTCGGACCCGGTAGTCGATCTCGCCGGCTCGAAGCTGTTGCTGCTGGGCCTGGAGGCGTCGGCGACGTGCCAGCGCCCCCAGTTGTCGGCGAAGGGCTCCGTTGGGCGTCCCGGTTCGAGCCAGTTGCAGGTTGTACAGATAGGGTGAAAGTACTGAAACTGGCCGGATCGGACGGATCATTCACACCACGCCTGAAAATTGCCCCGGCGGTGGAAACAGCCTATGGCCCTGCCGTCATCTCACCCACGCTACCGAAGGACATCCACGGCCGAGGCTTCCGGCGCACCTTCTCGCCGACGGAGCCGGCTCGGAGCGCCTGTGTCTCGGCGGCTTGCTACCACCGCGTTCGGGGCACGTTTTGTCTCGCAGGTAACAACGCGGGGCCGCGAAAACCGGTGGCCACTCAAGATCGCGTTGTTGTCCTCCGGTACAGTGGATATACCCGATGCTCGCGCGAAGTCAAAAAACGATTTCAAGAAAACCGCGCCCGGCGCCGCCCCCGCCGCGGTAAGTCCAACGGGCGCAATCGACTGCGACTTGAGAAAAAATCGAGAGGCGATCGCTCGCGCGCAAACGCAAGGTTTGACTGACGCGCACGCTCGGCAGAAGCGCGCAGAATTGCCGGGGTGCCCCCGCGTCGAGAAACCGAGCAACGTGGGGGGGAAGAGACGGAGCGACCGTCACGGTTTGGCTAACCGGCAAAGCGTCGCACGATGAGGCTGACGTTCTGGCCGCCGAAGCCGAAGCTGTTGCTCAGGACGTGGTCGCAGGGCACTTCCCGAGCCGCGTTGGGCACGTAGTCCAGATCGCAATCGGGATCGGGCGTCTCGTAGTTCGTGGTCGGCGGCACGACGTTGTCGCGGATCGCCAACAGACAGAAAATCAGCTCGGTGGCCCCCGCGGCCGCGATCATGTGCCCGACCATGCTCTTCGTGCTGGAGACGGGGAGATGGTACGCCGATTCGCCGAATACCTGCTTGATGGCCAGCGTCTCCACGCGGTCGTTGACCGTCGTGCTGGTCCCGTGCGCGTTGATGTAATCGATCCGGCCGGCATCGAGCTGGGCATCGGCCAGCGCCATCCGGATGCAACTGATCGCTCCCCGCCCTTTGGGATGGGCGTCGGTGATCCGGAAGGCGTCGGCCGTGGAGCCGTAGCCGCAGACCTCACCGTAGACGTGCGCGCCGCGGGCCGTGGCGTGCTCCAACGATTCGAGCACGACCATGCCGGACCCCTCGCCCAACACGAAGCCGTCACGATTGCGGTCGAACGGGCGGGAGGCCTTCTCGGGCTCCTCGTTGTGGGTGCTCAGGGCGGTCAGCAAGTTGAACCCCGTCACGCCGAAGGGATGGATCATCGTGTGCGCGCCGCCGGAGAGCATCACGTCGGCATCGCCGCGGCGGATGATCTCCACCGCCTCGCCGATGGCCTGGCTGCTGGCCGCGCACGCGGTCAGGCAGTTGACATTGTGCCCCTGGGCGTTGAACAGGCTGGCGAGGTGCCCGGCCGGCATATTGGGTTCCTGCTCCAGCTCGGCGATCGGATGGAGGATCTCCAGGCCCGTCTTGGTGAACTTGGCGACGTCCAG
>DATKZH010000341.1:0-74917 GCA_035528065.1 Thermoguttaceae bacterium
CGGGCGGCGAAACGTCCCGTCGGGCCCGCCGGGCCGCGCAAAACTGGAAGCACCCCGGGGTGCCCAAAAAACGTCTTGCGGCTCGGCGCTAACATGGTATGCTCGAACGTGTTAGGCCGAATACCGAGTGCCCGAAAGACCCCAAAACAGCCCGTCCAAGTGTCCAACAAAGCCGACCATGAACCGCCCTAACCCCATACCTGGCAACACGTTGCGTCCAAAACAATTGTTGGACGGTTTTTGTTGGTTCGAACGAAACCTCGAAGTCCTTTCGTACCCGGGGCTTGCGCGAGCGACCTCGTCCAAAAAGGGCGTTTCGCCCAGTACCTGGCGTGCGCGCAGGTGGCCTATGACCCTGTAGCACGTGCGCTGGAACCCCAGCGCACGTACCATGGAACCCCAGCGCACTACCCCTCGGGCCCCAGCGCACGTGCGCTGCCGGTATCTGAAGGGGGTAGTTCCCCTCCTAGGTGGCGAACTCGACGCTGCGGCGAAAGTGACCGTGTCCAAGAAATCCGGGACGCACGCCGGGCAGTCGACCAGCCGTAGGGCGAGTGAAACGCACCACCCACGATACAACCACATGTCACGTCAGCCGCGTTGCCACGGTCGCTCAGCGTGGTGGCGTTCCCGGCCTTCACCAAGAATGGTGCGTTTGACGCATCCTACTTCACTGAAGCGAGGCGGAGCCTCGCGGTAGTGCGTTCCCAGGCGGAGCCTGGGAACGAGGGCTGCGACTGCCGCGGCCGCCGGCAAAGCCTTCTCACCCCGGCATCTTCCGCACCGTGCCCGGGACGATCGGGCGGTGACGCTCGGCGCTGGCTACGGCCGCGAAGCAGAGGGCGAGGCTCTTGAGGTTCTGCCGGGCGCTGTTCTCGGGCTCGCGGCCCTCTTCGATTGCGCACAACAGCTCGCCCATGGTGCCGTGGAAGCCGTCGGGGAACCAGCAGCCTTGGAGGCGGGGGCTGGCTTGGCCTTCGGCGGTCGCGAGGGTGACCTTTTGGTGCTTGAGGTCGGGGCCCGCGCTCGATAGCGTGCCGAGGCGGCCGGTCACGTAGGTGCGGTCCTGAGGGCCGAACTGCGTGTGGGCGTCGAAAACGAGCGAGGCCTGGGCCCCGTCGTATTCGACCAGCGCCTGGGCCAAGAGCGGCGGCTTCATCGACTGCCAGCCGGTTCGCGCGACCGAGGCATACACCCGCTTGGGCTCGCGATCGCCGAGGAAGCAGGTCAAGATATCGAACCAGTGGATGGCGAAGTCGTAGAGGATCAGGTGCTTGACCTCATCGAACGGCGTGCCTTTGAGGAAGCTGTGGTCCCAGTGGACCGACGCGTGCGCGGCGGCGACCTCGCCGATCAGCCCTGCCTCGATGGCATGGCGGATGTAGCTGAAGTGGGGGGCCCAGCGCCCGTTCTGGTTGACGGCCAGCTTGACGCCCTTGCGGTCGGCCAGGTCGACCATGCGCCGGCCGAACGTGAGATCGAGGACGAACGGCTTCTGGCTCAGCACGTGCTTGCCGGCTTCGAGCGCCGCCTGGATCATCGGCGCCCGTTGGTGCGGATGGGCGGCCAGATCGACCACTTCGACGTCGTCGCGGCGCACGACGTCGCGCCAGTCGCGATAGACCTTGGCCTCGGGGAAGAACTCGTCACGCCGCTTTCTGGCCCGGCCGAGGTCCAAGTCGCAAAGCGCCACCACGGGGTAGCCGGCCCTGCGGTAGACGGTCAGATGATGCTTGGTGATCCCGCCGCAGCCGACCAGCGCGATGTTGGGCCGGTACCGCTTGGGGTCCCGCGGCTTGTAGGGGAGCTTGGGGGCGGGCATGCGGCGGATCTCCGCAGATTGCGGACCGGAAACACGTTTGCCTTTCTTCGCCATCGAAATGCCTCAACCAGTGTCCTGTCGCAAAGCGCCGTGCAGTCGTTGCCGGCGGTGGCTGCTCGGCCAACGCACCTTCGGCGACAACGCGAAGACTACCAGCATCCTCGCCGAGGAGGAAGGCCGGGGCGCCGACGGAACGCCTTCGGCAGACGCAGGCGATCCGGGGGCAACCGCAACGCGTTTGCGGAATTTGCCCCGATCGGGTGGTGGTTGAGGCGCGTGAGAGCTGGGATTACAATCCCCTGGACGAGCGTTTCCGCACGAAAAAAGGGGACGCGGCTCTTTTTTCAGCAGCGCACTCGCCCCCGCAAGCCTCAACGGGAAAAAAGAGCCGCGTCCCCTTTTTTCGGCGCAACCCAGAGCCTCCCTCCCGGAAAGGATGGCATATCATGCGCGAGGAAGTCCTGACAGTCTCCGGTCCCGCTGACGAGCAGGTGTCGTTGCCCGTGACGTGGGTCCATACCCTGGTGATCGGCAGCGGTGCGGCCGGGTTGAACGCGGCCGTGCAGCTTCGCGCGGGCGGCGTCGACGACGTGTTGATCGTGACCGAGGGGCTCGATATGGGCACGTCGATCAACACGGGGAGCGACAAGCAGACCTACTACAAGCTGTCGATGTGCGGCGAAGACGCCGACGCCCCCCGCACCATGGCCGAGACCTACTTCTCCGGCGGAAGCATGCACGGCGACCTGGCCCTGGTCGAGGCGAGCCAGTCGGCCCGGGCGTTCATCAACCTGGTGAACCTGGGCGTGCCCTTCCCCCGCGACGCCTACGGCCAGTTCATCGGATACAAGACCGACCACGATCCGCGGCAGCGGGCCACGTCGATCGGGCCCTACACCTCGCGGCAGATGTGCCGGGCGCTGGTGCGACAGGTGGATCTCCTGGGGATACCCGTGCGCGAGGGGCGCAACGTCGTCGGCCTGCTGGTGCTCGGCGGGGGCGACGCGCGTCGGGCGGCGGGCGCGATCGCCCTGCGGCCGGACGGCACGCTGGAAGCGTATGGGGCCGAGAACGTGGTGTTCGCCGTGGGCGGCCCGGGCGGGCTGTACAAGACGAGCGTCTATCCGAAGGTCCATACCGGGGCGATTGGGCTGGGCCTGATGGCGGGCGCCTGCGCGCAGAACCTGCCCGAGTCGCAGTACGGCATGGCTTCGATCGGGTTTCGCTGGAACGTGTCGGGCACGTACATGCAGGTGATCCCCCGGTTCATCAGCACGGCCGCCGACGGCCGGAGCGACGAGCGGGAGTTCCTGCCCGACTACTTCGACTCGATCGGCCGGATGTGCTCGAACGTCTTCCTCAAGGGCTACCAGTGGCCGTTCGACTCCCGCAAGGTGGTGGGCGGGTCGTCGATCATCGACATCCTGGTCTACATCGAGAGCGTGCTTCGAGGGCGGCGCGTGTTTCTCGACTTCCGCCGCAATCCCGAAGGCTTCCGATTCGACGACCTGAGCAAGGAAGCCCTGGACTACCTGACCAACTCGAACGCCCTTCAGGACACGCCGATCGAGCGACTGCGGCAGATGAACCCCCAGGCGATCGAGCTTTACAAGGAGCACGGGATCGACGTGACGCGCGAGCCGCTGGAGATCGCTGTCTGTGCCCAGCACAACAACGGCGGGCTGGCCGGCAACCACTGGTGGGAGTCGGTGAACGTCAAGCATCTCTTCCCCGTGGGGGAGGTGAACGGCTCGCATGGTGTGTATCGTCCGGGCGGATCGGCCTTGAATTCCGGCCAGGTCGGCTCGTTTCGCGCCGCCGAGTTCATTGCCAACCGGTACCGCGACGAGGACCTGCCGCAGGAAGCGGTCACGGCCGAAGCCACGCGGGCGGCCTCCGAGCTGCTGGCCTGGATCGACAAATGCTCCCGGGCCGAGTCGCCCTGGCAGGCGGAGCGCGAGGAGCTCCAGGAGCGGATGACCCGAGCGGGCGCCCACATTCGATCGGCCGTGGAGCTGGGCAAGGCCGTGCGCGAGGCGTGGGAGCAATACGAGCGAATCGAATCGTCGGGCTGCCGCGCTTCGGACGCCGGGGACCTGGCCGAAGCGCTCAGGAACCGGCACCTCGCGTTCGCCCATGCGGTGTATCTCGAAGCGGTGCTGTTCGCCGTTGAGAGCGGCGTGGGAAGCCGAGGCTCGGCCATCGTGCTCGACGCGGGCGGGACCAAGGTCCACGACGGGCTGGACGACCAGTGGCGAATCGTGCCCGAAGACCCCCAGTTCCGCGAAAAGGTTCTGGAGACGCTCGCGAGTCGCGAGGGCAAGGCACAAAGCCGCTGGGTCGACCGGCGCCCGGTGCCCGAGAGCGACCTCTGGTTCGAGACCGCGTGGGCCCGATTCCGTAGTGGGGAGGTCTATCGGACGGAGTAGCGGGACAAGAGAAAGCCTGCGCGGTCGGTTGCCTGCGCGGTCGGGTGCCTGCACGATCGGGTGCCTGCACGATCGGGTGCCTGCACGATCGGGTGCCTGCACGATCGGGTGCCACTGGCGTCTCGCCAGTGCACGGGCAAGAGGCCCGTGGCACCCTACTATGGCCCGTTCCAGAAAAACTGCAACGAATGCCGGTAGTCCACGCTAACCCGAATCGCAAGCGAGGGCCGGCGCTTTCGCGTGTTTGTCCCTCGCTGGCGCTTCGGGTTAGTGTCGCAGTTTTTCTGGAACGGGCCATGCGCCGTACGATTCACTGCGGCTCGACTTGGAGGCTCTCGAAGTTGGCCAGGAGGGTGAAAACCTGGGCCAGCCACGCGGGGTCGCCTGCTTCGGGGGGCGCGTTGCGCAGGGTGAGCTTCCGATCGGCCACCAGCGCGGCCCACTGGAGCACGTCGCCGTGCTCGAGGACGCACGAGACCAAGGGTAGATTTCGTTTCTCGAAGCAGCAGCCCGCCAGGTCCACGTCGACCGAGGTGATCCGCGGGTCGAGCGCGGCCGCGAACAGGGCCGCGATGGCGAGCCCGCCCGAATTGCGGGTGATGAGCGTGACGTCGGTTGCGTCGGCGTCGGGGCGCGACAAGAGGCCGTCGATCACCGCCCTGAGATCCGTCGAGGCCATGCCCGGGACGGGTCGTCCCCAGACGATCCCGTTTCGCTCCCACGCCTGGGGCTGTCGGGATTCGTCCTTGCTCCCCGTGGAGAAGAGTTCGCCGTAGCACCGCACGTCGGCAAGCGCGACCAGGGAGCCTTCCCGGGCAAGCTGCCGGGCAGACCCCTGGCCGTCCTTTTCCAAGAGCGATTCCTTTCCGGCTTCGTCACAAAGCACGATCACCGGCAACTTCCCATCGGCAGCTTCGCGTCGCACGACGATCGTCGGCACGAGGATTCCGCCCTCGCTCGGGTAGGCGACGCGCTGGACGATAATCGCTCCGTGGGCCTCGCCGGAGAGCTCTTCCGGCCCGGCAAGCCTCTTGGGCTCCGTCGCACGCCGCGGTAGCACCGCCTGCTCTCCGAGGAGGTCTTGGAGCGTGTCGATCATCCGCGCGCGGTACTCGCGCCACTGGTCCGGGGTGGCGAGGCTTGGGGTCTTGTATCCCTGCTCTTGGCGGTAGATGCGGCCGATCTCGCCAAAGCCCTTGTCGTTGGGCACGTCGGCCGAGAGCTTCGTGAGCGTTTCGACGGGGAACGTTTCCACCACGTCCGGCTCGGCCACCGGTCCGCCCGGGTCGCGGCCGCGGACCCACTTCTCCATCCACCCGTACGTGCGCTCGCGTTTCTGGCGGTCGTAGGAGTGGGGCGTGTCGTAGTATTGGCAGTCGACGCGATCCGGCAGGCCGTTCTCCGCATAGAGCTTCGCGATGGTCGGGAGGTTCTCCGTCTCGAACTCCTTGGTCCAGTCGTTCATGGTGAGGTATTCGACGGGCGTGGGTAGTGCCAACGCACTGATCTCCGGATGATCGGTAAACTGCATCACCCGGGGAAAGTGGTTGCACGTGCAGTGATGGCGGTCGGGGAACATGATCCGCCGGAAGTCGCAGGTGAGGCCGACGATGGTCGCCGCCTTGACGCGGGGGTCGAGGGCGGCGAGCATCTGCGCTTGCAGCCCGCCGCCGGAGGCACCGGCCACGCCGATCCTCGTCTTGTCGACCTCGGGGAGCGTTTCCAGGTAGTCCAACGCCCGGAAGTTGTTCCAGATCATCAGCGTCTGGTGCGACACGCCGACGGAGAGATCCTCGTAATGGTTCTGCGTGGAGGTGAACGTGACGTATCCGAGCCGGGCGAACGTGAGACACCGCTTCTGCACTTCCACATGGGCGTTTCCGTCCTTCCAGTGTCCGTGCGGACAGAGCATCGCCGGGGCCGGTCGCTCGGGCAGCTCCTTGGGCATGTAGAGCAGCCCGGCCGAATAGACCCCCGGCCAGAGCTGGTAATGGACGCGTCGGACCGTGCACCACGGGTGGTCGAGGGGCTCGGACTGGTGCACGTCGAGCGCGATCCGCTGCGGGAGCGGCCAAAGGCCGGCGCTTTGGAGCACCATCTTCCTCAGCTTTCGCTGATGCTCGGCGAACTCCCGCCCCTTGCGTACGACAAACGGCTTCGGCACCGACATCTCGTGATAGTACTCGACGAGCATCCTGGCGGTGTCGAGCCGGTCGATTCCTTGCCGTGCCGGCCCGCTCGGCTCCTGTGCCGAGTCTCCCGCGAACCCGGTTGCAGCACACGGGGACGGGCGATCGAGGCAGAGGATCGCGACGAGGACGACCAGGACGCCGCATCGTCGCCAAGCGAGAAAGCGGTCGTCGGCATTGCGACGTCCCAAAGGCCTCTCGTTCCCAAGCTCCGGCTTGGGAACGCAGCGTGCGATGCGAGTCTCTTGGTTTGACATGGCGCTCCCTTTGCTCAACAATGGGCGTCTGCGACGGCGGGAGGGTCGGAGCGAGGCCACGGCGGCTGAGTGACGGACGGCCGGGAACCGTCGGGCGCTATTGTGCCACGTTGCCGCGCCGAGCGAAAGTGGCGGTTGACTTGGGATCGGCCGAAGAATGACTTCCGCATTTGCGGAGTAGCAGGCACACGGCGCGTGCCGTAACCAGCGGACGGCACACGGCGTGTGCCTGCTACTGAAGTCGGAAAGTTGTTTTTCGGCCGACCCATACGGGATCTCGGTTGGGAGCACCCTTGATGACAAGCCGAATCGACCGGCGGGGATTCCTGGTGGGCGCAGGCGGCGCGGCCGCGGCGACATGGCTCGGGCCGTTCGGCGCAGGCCGCGCGGACGCAAACGGGGAAGGCGACCCGAGCGAGTTCTTCTTCCTCGTGGCCGCCGATCCGCAGCTCTTCTGGGGTCCCGTCGAGCTGTGGCAGAAGACGATCGACCACGCCAATCGGCTCAAGCCGGCGTTTCTCGTGGTTTGCGGCGACCTGATCCACGAACTGGGCACGGAGGAGCAGGCGCGGGCTTATCTGGGAGTTGCCGGAAAGCTGGACAAGTCGATCCCGCTTCGGAACGTGGCGGGCAACCACGACGTCTACTCCGAGCCCACGCCCAAGTCGCTCGCTTGGTACGAGGAGCGTTTCGGCAAGCCGTGGTACTCGTTTACCCATGGCGGCTGCCTGTTCCTCGTGCTCGAATCGAACCTGCTCAGCCAGCCGCAACGCGCCCCCGAGATGGCCGAGCGGCAGACGGCCTGGCTCGAGAAGACCCTCGAATCGGCGAGCCAGCAGCGGTTCCATCACATCATCGTCTTCCAGCATGTCCCGCTCTGCCTCGACCGGGTCGACGAGCCGGACGGTTACTTCAACGTCCCGGGGCCGCGGCGCAAGGAGCTTCTCGACCTGCTCCACAGGCACGGCGTGAGGGCCGTCTTCTCGGGCCACCATCACCGCAACGCCTACGCGAAGGACGGAGATATCGAGCTCGTGACCACGAGCTCCTGCTGCAAGCCATTGGGCAAGGACCCCACGGGGCTGCGGATCGTCAAGGTCTTCGGCGACCACATCGAGCACCGGTACTACGGCTTCGAGGAGATGCCGGAGAAGGTCGACTGACCCATGCGATGGACGAGAGCGCCGCGCGTGGCGATTTGCTCTCCAAGACGCGACGCCCCGAGGAGGCCGAATTGATGGACACGCTCGCTTACAAGCCGAATCTCGACGACGTGCTCGCGCGACTCCGCTCGCTCTACCGGCGCCAAGCGCAGGACCGCGTCTTCGCCAAGCTCGCAGTCCCTTGTGCGGCCCTGGATCAGTTCCAGCGGGAGTATGCGGAAGGGTACTGCGACTATCCCGACCCCTCGGCGCGCATCGAGTTCTGGGACCGGCTTCTGGCCGAACGGGCGGCCGTGGAAGACGACTCGGTCCCCCTTGCCTATCTGAGCGAATTGGACCAGGGCCTGTACGGCGGACTCCTGGGCGGGGACGTGCAGTTCATGGCCCATCCCGATAACGGGTGGATCTCGTCCATGGTGGCCCCGCTGTTGGACGACTGGTCCCAGTTCGACCAACTGCGGTTCGATCGCTCGCATCCGTGGTTCGAGCGATACCTAAGGCAACTGGGCACGTTCATCGAAGGTGCGGCCGGAAAGTTCGCCATCAGCCACTTCATCTTGATCGACGGCTTGAACTTCGTCTTCGAGCTGGTCGGGGCGACCAAGACGTATCTGAGCCTCGACGAACGCCCGGAGCTGGTCCGCCGCGCGATCGACTTCGCCTTCGAGCTGAACGTGGCGATCCAGGAGACGTTCTTCGAGCGCGTGCCCGCAGTGCGCGGCGGCACCGCCAGCAACATGGTGCAGTGGGTACCCGGGCGGATCGTGTCGGAGAGCGTCGATCCGTTCCACATGACGAGCGTGGACTATTTCGAGGCATGGGGCCGGGAGCCGGTGGAACGGATCCTCGGGCGCTTCGAGGGCGGCGTGCTCCACATCCACGGCAACGGCCGGCACCTGCTGGAGGCCGTCTCCACCGTCAGGGGACTGAAGGCGATCTTCCTGGGCGACGACAAGGGGTTCCCCGAAGCCTTCGAGGTCCTCGACGAGCTCGCGGCGCGGACCGGCGACGTGCCGCTGGTGGTCCAGGTTGATTTCCGGCGCTTCGCGGAGGAGTTGCAGGAGCATCGCTTGCCCGGGGGGGTGTTATACAAAGTGTCGGGGGCTCCCGACATCGACACCGCGAACCGCTGCATGGAGAGGGTACGTGCCTATCGCGTGTGAAGACCTCCCCGAATAGGGTGCCCTCTCTGCCAAGGGCGCAGGTTTTCCCAGAACCTCCAGCTTTCTCTTGTTGCCCTCATCTCGCAGACACCGCCCTCTCTTCCGTCTGCCCTTGCCCTCTGGGCCACCCGCGCTACTCCCGTTCCTGCGCTCTCCATCTCCTTGTGGCCTGTCAAAGGTTCTTCGTGTGTCCTCTCTGATGCCTGACCGTCCACAATAGGTACATAGCCCCCCCCCGGAAACGATTCCGCAACCGGAAAAATCGATACAAACCGGTCATGTTCACATGGGTTGGGGGCCGAAACAGGAGGAAAGGAACTCGCCCGGGTGTGCCGGGGAGTGCGCGCTGGAAGATCCGAAGAGGGAGCCCCCCTGATGAGCTTTGTTGCCCGTCCGCGATTGGCCGTCGGATGTCTCTTGATTGTGGCCCTGTACTTGGCGGATTCGGCCGAGGGCGCGTCGCCCAAGGCGGAGGAAGCGCTGCGGCTGATGCCCGTCCAGAAGGAGGTCGAGTTCGACCGTCCCGACGCCGACGAGGCCCCGGACTGCAAGATCGCCGCCCGAAAGGTGGATGACAAGGTGGGCTGGGTCGTCGAGAGCCCAGACGGCGTCATCCTCCGACAGTTCGTGGACACCAACGCGGACAACGTGGTGGATCGATGGAGCTATTTCAAGGATGGGTTGGAGGTCTACCGGGACATCGACAGCGACTTCAACGGCAAGGCCGACCAGTGTCGTTGGTTCCACACGGCCGGCAGCCGTTGGGCAGTGGACAAGAACGAGGACGGCAACGTCGACGCTTGGAAGGCGATCTCCGCCGAAGAGGTTACGGCCGAAGTGGTTGCGGCGCTCTCCGCGGGCGACGTGGACCGATTCGGACGAGTCGCGCTCCGTGCCGGCGAGCTGAAATCGCTGGGTCTCGGTTCCACGAAGGCCGAGCAGTTGGGCAAGAAGCTCGAAGGACTCGCGACGGAGTTCAAGGAGCTGGCCGGCCGGCAGAAGACGGTCACGTCCGCGACCGAATGGATCCAGTTCAGCGGGAATCGGCCGGGGATCGTGCCCACCGGCACCGACGGCTCAACCAAGGATCTCCGCGTCTATGAGAACGTCGTGGCGATTGTCCGCAGCGGCGACGAGCATGGCCAGGTGCAGATCGGCACGTTGGTCGACGTGGGCGAGGGTTGGCGGGTGATCGACGTCCCGAATCCGATCTCCCCGAGCGACGGCCAACTGGCATCTTCCGGGTTCTTCTTCCGGTCGGCGGTGGAAGGGCCAGCGCAGATGGCCTCCACCGGCCCCAGCGAGCAGGCTCAGGAGCTGCTGGCCCAACTGGAGAAGCTCGACGCGGGCGCCGATCGGGCGACCTCCGCCAAGGAGCGGGCCGGCTTCCATGCACGCCGTGCGGAGCTGGTGGAGCAGATTGCCGAGCAGGCCGACAGCCCGGGCGATCGGGCGATGTGGATTCGGCAGCTTGCCGACATGGTGAGCGCGGCGGTCCAGTCGGGCGAGTATCCGGACGGAGTGAAGGGGCTGGAGTCGCTGTTCGAGAGGCTCAAGAAGGGAGGAAAGGACGAGGGACTGATGGCCTACGTCCGTTTCCGCCAGTTGATGGCCGATTACGGTCTCAGCATCCAGAACGCTTCGACGGAGGAATTCGTCAAGATCCAGACCGAATGGCTGAAGCAGCTCGAGGGCTACGCGGAGCAGTACCCGGAAAGCCCCGACGCCGCCGAGGCGCTTCTCCAACTGGCGATTGCCAAGGAATACGCCGGGGAGGAGGAAGAGGCGAAGCAATGGTACGGCCGCGTGGTGAGCAAGTTTCCCACGTCGGCCCCTGCCAAGAAGGCGGCGGGCGCCCGCACGCGGCTCGAGTCGGTCGGCAAGACGATTGCCCTCCAGGGGAAGAGTCCGACCGGGGGCGTCGTCGATCTGGCCACATTCCGCGGCAAGGTGGTGCTGGTGCAATTCTGGGCGAGTTGGTGTGAGCCCTGCAAGGCGGACATGGCGGCACTCAAGGAGCTGCTCACCAAGTACGGTTCGGCCGGCTTCAACATTATTGGCGTCAACCTCGACAGCCGCCGGGAAGACATGGCCGCCTACCTGGCCGAGAGTCGGATCCGCTGGCCGCAGATTTTCGAGGAAGGCGGGCTGGACAGCCGGCCGGCCAACGAGTTGGGGATCCTGACGCTGCCGACGATGATGCTGGTCGATCAGCAGGGGAAGGTGGTCCATCGGAACGTCCACGTGGCCGAGCTCGACCGGGAATTGAAGCGACTGATCCGGTGAGGCCGGCAGGGCTCGTTGCAGGCGCGGGAAATCCGCCTGGCAAGCGGAGGGGCATCCGCCGTGATTGAGGGTATTGCGACAAGTCCTTTCTTCAAAACGACTTGCGGCGGATTGGCCCGCAAGGCTTCTCGCGGCACGACCGGGAAGACTCGCAAAATCGAAAAAAAGCTTCCCTTCGGCACAATCGGCAACCGAAATCTATAGTCAGGAAGCAACGGACACGGAGGTTGCGCAAGGGGGGCACAACCCAGCCGTCTAAACGCGCCCGTTCTCGGACAGCAAACTGTTCCCTCCTCGCATCGTCCGGTTGGTCCTATTGCTGGGTTGTAAGTACAGGTGAAACAAGAGGTTGCCTGAGGTCCGACCACGGCCGCCCCCGGGGTGTTTCGTGGCCGGGAGTCGAGAGATCCGCGGGGCCGACGCGCGTGTCCCAGGCGCGCTGGTTTCCGATGGTGACCCACCACGGGATTGATCCTAACAGGAGGGAAGGCATGCGACGTTTGTTAGTTGGTCTGGTGGTCGCCGCAGCCACCGCACTGGTCCCCATTTTCGCGTTGGCCGGAAACCAAGAGGTTGCCGAGAAGATTGCCGCCAGCTTGCGGCAAAGCGGCCAACTGGAAAGCTACAAGGTTGGGGTGAAATACCAGGACGGGACTGCTTGGCTGAGAGGACAAGTCAGCAGCCGTGAGCAGATGAACACGGCCCTGCGGCTTGTGTTTCAGACGCCCGGTGTAACCCGGGTGGTCAACGACCTGACGATTGGCCCGGGAAACGAACAGGGCTCCGCGCCCTCGGTACAGCAGGTGGCCGGCGTCGTCACCCCGGAACGATCGACGCGGCTCGCCTCACGAAGCCTGAGCGTCCCGGCGACGTTTACCTCGGGGCCTGTGCAACAGGTAGCGGCCACCGTCAGCCAGATGCCGATGCTGGCACCGCAACCGATGGCGGCCCAGGTTGCCCAGCCGATGCCGGTTGGTTACTTCCAAGGCGGCGCTCCGATGCCGTTGGGTCAACCGATGGCAGGCCCCATGCCGCAGTACGCGGCGCCGATGGGCGGGGGCGTCGCCCCGGCCCGGTACGATCAGGCGTACACGCCGAACTACGCCTGGCCCAGCTACGCGGCGTATCCCAACTACGCGGCACTGACGTATCCCAAGCAGCACTCGCCTACGGCGTGGCCGTACATTGGGCCCTTCTATCCCTATCCGCAGGTTCCCTTGGGGTGGCGGAAAGTGAGCCTGGAGTGGCACGACGGCTGGTGGCAGCTCGACTTCGACGACGGACCTCGCCGGGGCATCGTCTCCAGCCTGTTCCGCCCGTGCCGATAGCCCAAGTCAGCCTTCCGTAACTCGATCGCCCCCTGCGGCCCGCGCCGTGGGGGGTTTTTTCGTGCCCGGTCCCGATGACGTCGCTGATTCGGCGCGATTATCCGCTACGATCGGAAAAACCCGCAAGTTCGGCACATTTTCACACGATAACTATTCCTAGCCCGCAACAAGGGGCCCATGTCGACGTTTATCCCCACCGGTGGCAAGGGGGGACGAAACTTGCCATCACAGCCGACTGTTGCCGGTTGTACCAGTCTCGGACCGAGCCGTCGAGGTGCCATCCATGCTCTACAAGACAGTTTCTGCCGCCGTTCTCGCCGCAATCGTGGTGTCACTGCTCAGCGCAACGGGTTGTTCGAACGCCATCGGCCAGCCCGTCGTTCCTCACACCGTGCTGGGGTTGGGCACCATTCCGATCCCGGTGAGCCCGTATTTCCAGGACGAAATGGAAGACAGGTTCTGGGATGGGGAGCGCTACGACACGGTTCCGATTCTCGGTCCGATCACCGAGGGGGGGCCGGCGGTGGCGTTGGATCCGCCTTCGGACGACGAGATCATGCGGGCGTTGGAAGAGGCCCGTCCCTTGGAGGGTGGGATTCCGTTCTTGCACGAAACGCAGCGGAACAACGTACGCATCGTCGTGGAGCCGATCGCCGACTACATTGATCCGCCGCGGGTCGTTCCGTTGATCGGCCCGGCCCAGCTCCATCACGCCCACTACAAGTGCACGATCTACTTCACCGAGGTGACGCGGGTCGGCTGGCCCGTCCCCTACACGACCACCAACGAAGACGCCCAAGAGGTGATCTACGTCGACCACAACCACTTCCACATGGTGGGGAACGTTGACACCGGACCGGGCAGCGAATACTAATAAGGGCAACGTGGGTCGCCGGCCTTGCGGCCCGACCACCAACGAGCGGAAACTCGGGCCCCGGCGGCAACGGTCATCGTCAACCGATGTCGCCGGGGCACTTTTGTCAGGGTCCGCAAAAAGACGGGGAATCTCGCACTCGGTCATGTCGCTCAGTCTTCGGACACAAGCGGTCTTGGGCGCCCTCATCGCCGCTCTTCTCTGCTCACTCCCGATACGAGCGGATGAAGCAGACGATCAGTACGCGGTCGCGGCGGGCCACTACGCGCACAAGCGGTGGCAGTTCGCCGCGGAAGAGTTCCAAGCCTTCGTCCAAAAGCATCCCGGCCACCCCAACGTGACCCAGGCGGTCTTCTTCCTGGCCGAGGCCTTGACCCAGCGAGGAAAGCTGGACGAAGCCGCCACCCACTTCCGCGACTACCTGACCCGGGAGCCGAGCGGGCAGTTCGCGGCACCCGCCCTGTTTCGCGCCGGGGAGCTGGCCTATCTGTCCGGTAAGCTCGATTCGGCCAAGGTCGAGCTGGAGCGGTTTCTCGGCGCCCACTCGGACCACAAGCTCAACGGCTACGTGTTGCCCTACTTGGGCGACGTCGCCCTGACGCAAAAAGACGCCGCGGCGGCGGAGGACTACTTCCGCCGCGGGCTCGGCGCGTTCCCGCAAGGACCGATGCAGGATGAGTGCCGGTTCGGGCTCGCCCAGGCGCTGGAGGAACAGGGCAAGTCCGAAGAGGCGGAACGGTTCTATCTGGCGCTGGCTGCCAAGACGGGCAGTCCGCTGGCCGACGATGCCCAGTTCCATCTGGGGGCCCTGCAATACGCCGCGGGAAAACTCGAAGACACGGTCGAGGCCTTTGAGGCGTTCGAGGCGACGCTGGCCGAAAGCCCCTGGCAGTCAACGGCCCGGCTGGGACGCGGCTGGGCCCTGTTCAAGCTCGATCGGCTGGCCGAGGCGAAGTCCGTCTTCGAGTCGATCGCGTCCGATGCGAAGCTCGGCGTCGAGGCACGCTACTGGCTCGGCCTGACCGAAAAGGCCCAGAAGAACTGGCAATCCGCCGCCCAAACGCTCCTCGAGGCCGCGGCCGACAATCCGGACCACAAGCTTGCTCCGGCCTTGCGGTTCCACGCCGGCGACTGCCTGAGTTGCGCCGGCCAGCACGCGGCCGCCGATGAGCAGTTCCGCCTGGTGATCGCCTCCGCACCGCCCGACAACCCGTGGATCGACGACGCCATGCGGGGCAGCATGCAGGTGGCGCTCCAAACCGGCGATCACCCGACGCTCGACCGCCAAGCCGCCGAGTTCGCCGCCCGCTTTCCCCAGAGCCCGCTCAAGACGCAGGTCCAACGGATGCTGGCTCGATCCTTGCTCGAGCGGAAGGAGCACGAGCGGGCCGTCAAGGTCCTCGAGCCGCTGCTCGCAGCCGCCCAGGAGGGAGAGCACGGGCTGGAGGACCGCTACCTCCTGTCGCGGGCATATGAGGGCCTCCAGCGCTACCAGGACGCCTCGGACGTGCTCGTGCCCGTGGTCGACTCGGCCACCGGCGATCTCCAAGCCGACGCTCAACTGGCTCAGGCCTCGCTGTTGATGAAGCTCCAGCGGTTCGACCAGGCGACCGTCCGGCTGGAAGCGGTTCTCGGCAAGCAGCCGACGGGCGACGAGGCCGTCACGTGCCTGGGCAATCTGGCCATCTGCTATGCCGAGACCGATCGGCTCGACGAGGCCAAGAAGCGGTACGCCGAGCTGGTCGAAAAGCATCCCGACCACGAGCTGATCGCGACGACGACGGAGCAACTGGCCGAAGCGGCCTACGACGCCGGGGACGTCGCCTGGTCGAATCAATTGTTCAACCGCTTGGCCGACGACCGCGGGTCGGCCGAGCACCGCGCCAAGGGACTGTTGGGCCTGGGTTGGACCCAGTACAAGGCCGGCCAATTGGAGGAGGCGGCCCAAACGCTCGATCGCCTGCTCAGCGAGGCCCCCGATCCCCCCACGACGGCCGAGGCGGCCTTCCTTCGCGGCCAGATCCTCCAGCAGCTCGGCGAGCCCGACCCGGCCTTGGCCATGTACGACCTGGTCATCGAGGGTCATCACGAGGCGGACGAGTTCCCCAAGGCCCTTTGGGCCGCCGCCCTGCTTCGCGATTCCCTCGAGCAGGATCAGGAGGCCGTGGCCCTCTACGAGCAACTGGCCACCGCGTATCCCGAGTTCCCGGAAATCGACGCGGTGCTCTACAACTGGGCCTGGGCGCTGGACGACCTGGGTCGCCAAGAGGAGTCGAGCAAGCTCTTCGACCGGCTTCGCACGCAACATCGGAAGAGCGCGTATTGGGCCGACGCCGCGATCCGGCTGGCCCAGCGCGCTTTCCAGGCCAAGGACTACGAGCGTTCGCGCCAACTCGTCGCCGAGGTGCTCGCCGGCGACCCGATCGCCCAGGTTGGGGAAAACGCACGGTATCTCGAGGGACAGATCGCCGCTGCCGACGGGCGATGGGACGATGCCCGCGGAGCGTTCGAGACCCTCGTCCGCGACTACCCGGAAAGTTCGTTGCGGAGGAAGGCCGAGTATGGAATCGCCGAGGCGACGTTCCGACGGAACGACCACCAGGCGGCCGGTGAGCTTCTGGAGCGCCTCGCTCGCGAAACGCAGGGAAGCGGGGAGCCGTGGTTGGCGGCCGTCCACTTGCGCCGGGCCCAGGTCCTCTGCCATCAGAAGAAATGGGACGAGGCTTACGAGATCGCCTCCCAGATCGAAACGAAATATCCCGATTTTGCGGAGCAGTACGAGGTCGACTACGTGATCGGCCGGTGCCTCTCGAATCGGGCCGAATTCGAGGATGCCCGCGAGACCTATCGCAAGGTGATCCGGTCGCCTCAAGGCGTCAAGACGGAGACCGCGGCGAAGGCCCAGTTGATGATCGCCGAGTCGTACTACCATCAGAAGAACTACCAGCAGGCGCTCCGCGAGTACCTGGCCCTGGAGATCCTCTACGACTATTCCACCTGGCAGGCCGCGGCCCTGATGCAGGCCGGCAAGTGTCACGAGATGCTGGGAGAATGGAAGCAGGCCGCCGACGAATATGCCAGGCTGATTGCCGACTACCCCGACACGGATTTTGTCGAAGAAGCGAGGGAGCGCCTCGAGGCGGCCCAACAACGCCTGGCGACCGCCCCGGACTCCTGACGGCCGTCGCTGCTGCGTTCGAGGACGCCACAACAGAAGCCGACTTGAAAACACCACCGAGACCAGCCGGCCCCGTACTGACAAGGTAACACGTTCCCAAGCCCACGGACCTCGCTCGCGTGGGATGGAGACTGACTCGCCGTTCCACCCGTCACACGGAACGCAAGATAGAAGGAAACGGGCATGAGATCAGCCTTTCGACCTACGCGGACATGGGCCCCATGGTTGCTGGCGGGCGTTCTGTTCGCGGCGACGTTCTCGGCCTTTGGCCCGGCCATCGCCCAGAACCAGCCGGGGCTCGACCCGATCGCCAGTGAGAATCCCGACCCCGGCGGCAAGGTCGCCCCCGTGGCTAAGGAAAACCCCATTCCCACGCAGAACCTGTGGAGCATCATCAAGGACGGCGGCCCCTTGATGATCCCCATCGCCATCTGCTCGCTGATCCTGATGGCCGTGGTCTTCGAGCGGATCATCAGCCTGCGTCGCGGACGCGTGATCCCCAAGCCGTTCGTCACCCGATTCATGCGCCAAGTCCGCGAGGGCGAGCTCGACCGCGATCGGGCCCTGGAGCTGTGCGCCGAAAACGGCAGCCCCGTGGCGGACGTCCTCGCCGGGGCCGTCCGAAAGTGGGGCCGACCCGCCGTGGAAGTCGAGCAGGCCGTCATCGACGCCGGGGAGCGCACGACCAACGGGCTGCGCCGCTACCTTCGGGTGTTCAACGGCGTGGCCACGGTCAGCCCGCTCTTGGGACTCCTGGGAACCGTTGTGGGAATGATCCGCGCGTTCAACGCCATCGCCACCGCCGACGCCATGGGCCGTCCGGAGCTGCTGGCCAGCGGCATCAGCCAGGCACTGCTCACCACGGCAGCCGGTTTGACGGTCGCCATTCCCGCGCTGATCCTCTACATGTACTTCGTCAGCCGCGTCGACCGGCTGATCATCGATATCGACGCCCTCGGACAAGAGCTCGTCAACACGATCTCCGCCGAGGAATTGCAGGACAAGAGCGAGAAACCGCAACCCTCCAAATCCCGCCGCAGCTCGCGGCGCGAAAGCGCGGCGTAGGGAGTGATCAGTACCGAGTACTCGGTACTCAGTACTCAGCAGTCAGCAGTCAGTATTGAGACGGATGAACGAATTGCCGGATCGGAACGCACAAAAGGCGCAAAACACGGAATGGGTCTGAGCCATGCCGCTGAAGACACATCTCGACGAGCAACCCACCCTGAACCTTACGCCGATGATCGACATCGTCTTCTTGTTGATCATCTTCTTCATGGTGGGCACGAAGTTCTCCGAGTTGGAGCGGAAGATCGGCCTCCGCGTGCCGGAGGTCACCAACGCCGAGGCGCTCACCGCCGCGCCCGAGCCCAGGGTGGTCAACGTCTACCGAGACGGCCGGATCACCCTCGACCGCATGCCCGTCACGCTTGAGGACCTCAGCGAGAAGCTGGCCGCCGCGCGAAGCCAGTACAGCGAGCTGGGCGTGCTGGTTCGCGGCGACGCCGAGGGGCGGTTCCAGGGAGTCGCCGAAGTGCTCAATGCGTGCAAACAGGCCGACGTGAGGGAGCTGGGAATCTCGGTCCGACCGCCGGACCCGGAAAGGTAATCCATGGAGAGGTTTCGGTTCGATCGCCTGCTCGAGCTTGTCACCACCGTCGATTTGGTGGTGGGCTTGCTGTGGTTCGGTCTGGCCTGCCTTACCGTCGCGCTTCTGGTGTTGACGCGGACCCGCTGGGGCCAGTCGCGCCCGCTCAGGAAGTGCCTGGTCCTCTCGTTCCTGGCCCACATGCTCCTGGCCGGCTACGCCACCACCGTCAACATCGTGGCCTCCGGCCCGCTCCACGCCAAGGAGCCCGTCGTCCGGGTCTCCATCACCGAGCAGGAGATCGAGGACCGATTCGCCGCGCAGGATCCCACCACCACGCCGCCGCAACCGTGGGAATCGTTCGCCCACGAGTCGGTGGTCCAGCCCGAACCGGCCGATCTCGCCCGGGCCGAACCGGTCGAGTTGCCCGAACCGCAGCGCCAGCCTCGCCCGGAGCGCACGGGCTTGTCGGAAGCCCCCTCCCTGGAGGACTTGACGCTGGCCGAAGCGGCGCCGCCGGAACCCGAGACGGTGCCCACCGACACCCCGATGGACGAGACGACTTCGTCCGGCAAGGCGGCCGAGCCGATCCATGCGCCCTCCGCCCAGCGTCGCGAGGGCGCTCGCACGCAGATGCCCAACCGCCCCCAGCAAGAGCGACGCCCCGCCCACGCCGACACGCCCCAACTGCGCCCGGAAGAGAGCATCCGAACCGGGCTGCCATCGCCGTTGCTCGAGCAACCGCTGCCCATGCCCCGGCTGGCCCACGTCGAGCCAACGCCTAACCCTGAACAATCGCTCCCAGGCGTCCGGGACTCGCTGACTCGCGGCTCGCAAGGCAAGCCGGCCGAGTGGTCCGACCCGCAAACGCCGCAGCCAGGCACCCAAGCCGACGCGGCGCCGACCCTTGGCACGGGTCCCACGGCCGCCGACTCCGAAGATTTGAAACCGCCGTCCCTCGCTGTGCGGGGCCAAGCCGGCCCGTCGGGCTCCAGCCGCCTCGATTCCATCGATGGCAGCACACCGACGCTGGGCCCTCCCGTGCTTCCCCTCAGCCGTCGCCGCTCGGTGGAGAATCAACTGCCGGCCATCTACCGGCTCCGTGTGGCACCGGATCGCTCCAGGCTCGCCCAAGCCCGCGGGGCTACCCCCCAGACCGAGGAGGCCGTCAAGGCGGCTCTGGCCTGGTTGGCCAAGACCCAGGCAACGGACGGACATTGGGACGCACGCACGCACAGCGCAGGACGTGAGTTGCTCGTCGCCGGGCGAGACCGTCAGGGTGCGGGGAGCCAAGCCGACACCGGGCTGACGGGCCTGGCCCTGCTGGCCTTTCTCGCATCCGGGCACACCCACCAGGACGGCCTCTACCAGGACAATGTCCGCCGCGGGCTGGAATACCTGATCCGCGTGCAACGAGCCGACGGAAACCTCGGCGGAAAGGCAACCACGTACGCCTACATGTACTGCCACGCCATGGCTGCCTGCGCGATGAGCGAAGCCTACGGGATGACGGGAGATCCGGGCCTGAGGCGACCGGTCGAGCGGGCGGTCGGCTACACACTCACCGCCCAGGACCCCACTGGAGGCGGGTGGCGATACAACCCTGGTGATCCCGGTGACACCAGCCAGCTCGGATGGCAGTTGATGGCGCTGAGAAGCGCCGAGCTGGCCGGAATCCCCATCCCGGCAGAGGCCCGACAAGGGGCGCTGAAGTACCTGGACGAGGCCTCTTCCGGGCAATACGGGGGGTTGGCTGGCTACCGGCCTGTTGAAGCCCCCAGCCGGGCCATGACCGCCGAGGCCCTCGTCTGCCGTACGTTCCTGGGAATGACCCCCGCCAATCCGGCCGCCAAGGAGGCGGCAGACTACCTGATGGGCGAGCTGCCGGGCGACGGGCCCAAGAACCTCTATTACTGGTATTATGGCACCCTTGGGATGTACTACCTTCAGGGTACGCACTGGCATCGGTGGAACGCCGCCCTCGGGCGAACGCTGACCGCCAATCAACGCAAATCGGGCCCGCAAGCCGGCAGTTGGGATCCCGACACGGTCTGGGGCGGCTATGGCGGTCGCGTCTACAGCACCGCGATTGCGACCCTCTGTCTGGAGGTCTACTACCGATTCCTGCCGCTCTACCTCGAGGCATCCGCCCCCCGCCGTCCGATCCGCTAGGGCACTTGGCTTCGCACATTCGCTGCAAATGAGTCAAGTTTGTGGGGTTCAGGGGCGGGGTTCAGGACTTGGAGTTCCACGTATACACGTAAATCCTGAACCCTGAACCCTGACCACTGACCTCTCGCCTCGGTCTGAGGCCCCGCCCCGCTAGTCTTCAGGGCTCCCCCGATCGGGCACCCTGGGACTACCGCCCGGTTGGGAACCGTTTGACACACCGGTCCGGCCCAGTAGAATTGATGGGTGAAGAGTTTCCCGCCTTGAAGTACGCGCCAAAGCAGATGGGGCCGAGGCGAGGCCGGGGCAATCGCCAGCGGGCACAGTGAGCCCCGGCCGGTAAGCCCATCCCGTTCTCAATCCCACGAGGGTATGACAATGTTTGCCCCACTTGCTGTCATGTTCGGAATGCCCGGGCCGCTTGAGATGTTGATCGTCGCGGCCATCATCCTCCTATTGTTCGGCAATCGCCTCCCCAGCGTGATGCGGTCCCTCGGCCGCGGCGTGGTGGAGTTCAAGAAGGGGATTCAAGGGATCGAGGACGACGTCGAAAAGGCTGGCAGCGCCAAGAAGGAAGAATAGCCTGACGGCCAAGCACGCATCGACGCTCGCGGGCCCCCGTTCGATCGGCTGCTTCGGAAGCGCGGTTTGACGGAGACGGACAGGTTGGCTCGCCGCTCGGTTCAGCGATCCGAGTCCAAGCTGGGCGATACGCACTGCGCCGGTCGTTGCGCGGCAAGATACTCCTGAGAGGTAAACCTGATGGACGTTCTGTTCGGTTTCTTTTCGCCCGGCCCGATGGAGATGGTGATCATCCTCCTGATTGCCGTGCTGTTGTTCGGAAAGCGGCTCCCGGAGGTGGGGCGTTCGCTGGGAAAAGGGATCATCGAGTTCAAGAAGGGCGTTCGTGGGCTCGAAGACGATCTCGACTCCGCATCCTCCTCTTCCAGCACGCCCCCCGGTCACGAGGACGTCGACGACCACGACGAAGCGACGGCCCCCAAGTTCGAGCCCCCCACGGCCGAGCCCAAGGCGGAATCGGCCGACCAGCCGGGGGGCGAGACCACGGATCAACCCGAGGCAGGATCGGCTGACGAGTCCCAACTCGCGTCGGCCGAGGAACCCAAGGCCGAGGCGGGCCAAGCCTGAACGGCCCACCAGCCCATCCCGGTCGCAACGGCGAACCGGACAGATAAGCCCAAACGGGGGCGGCTAGCTCAGTCGGTTAGAGCGCTATCCTCACACGGTAGAAGTCGCTGGTTCGAGTCCAGTGCCGCCCACATAAACCCCTGTATAGGTTCGTAAGCCCCCGCATTCTTCGGGAATCGCGGGGGCTTGTTGCTTCTTGCACGAAGCCGCTCGGCAGTCGGTGGAAACTGGCGTACGCGGGTGATCGCGGCTATGATGCGGACGGAAGATATCGGACACGTGAGGGGACGTTCGATGGCAAGAGGGGAACGATGATGCTGCGATGCGAGACTCATTTTGACGGCAAGGCGGCCAATGGGCCGTGCTGGTTGGCCTGGCTGATTGCCTTGTTGAGCCTGACTCCTATCGCCGCGTTGGCCCAGCCGGTGCCCGACCGCGACACGCTGCTGTTGGCCCAATTCGATCGGTCGGTGGATGCCGACTACGCGATCGGCTCGGCGACGGCCGACACGCGGGTCACCACCACCGGCTCGCAGGGCGGCCGATTCGGCGGCGGCGTCGACCTGGCGGCACGCGAGGGGATCTCGTTCGTCGCCGGCGACGGCAACTTCCATCCCCCGGAAGGCACGATCGAGTTTTGGGTCAAGTCGCACTGGCCGGGCAATGACCCCGAGACGCACCGCTTCGTCTCTTGCCGAATGGGAGAGAGAGAGTACGTCAACATCAACTGCCTGGGGGGCGGGCGCCTGGGCATCGCGGTCGCCGCGGGGGAAGGCGACGATTGGACGTGGCGCCGGGCCGACGCCCTCATCGCCGACTGGAAGCCCGACACGTGGCACCACGTGGCCTTTGCCTGGGGACGCAGCGAGCTGCACGTGTACGTGGACGGAGAGGAAGGTCCGCGGGCGGCCACCGACGCCCGGATGCCTAGTGAAGCTCCTGAAGTGATCAGTCTGACCGGGGCCGACGCGGTGATCGACGCGTTTCGGATCTCGAAGCGGAGGTTCACCGTCGAGGACGCCCGGGCCTCGATCGAACAGGCGCTGCATACGCCGTATCGGCACGCGAGCGACCTGGGCTGGACGCCGGCCGACGCGGCGATGCTCGACGAGCGGAGGCTGTTGGGCGACGTCGCCGTCCCGCTCATCCTCGAAAGTGCGCGATACTCGAAGGGGATCGCGTGTCTCTGCGGCACGGAAATCTCGACCCGCCTGGAAGAGCCTTTCGAGACGTTCGAGGCCACGGTGGGCGTTTGCCCCCTGTCGCCGCCGGGCACGTCATGCTCGTTTGAAGTGTTGGGCGACGGCAAGCGGCTCTTTGAGTCCGGGCCGCGAACGGTTGAGCAATCGCCGCTCCCCGTCCGTGTCGAGATCGCGGGCGTCAAGCAGCTCACGCTTGCGACGCGGCGCGGGCCCGCGCAAGCGGCGGGGCGGCCCGGCCACGGCATTTGGGCCGGTGCCGTCCTGCGACGGAGCACGGAGGGGGAAGTGCTCCAGGCCGCCAGGCAGCTCAAGCCGGCAGAGATCGACATGTATCGCCGGCAAGAGGCCGCGGACGACTACTCCTTCCCGCTCGACACGCAGTCGCCACTGGTGGTGGCCGGCAAGTGCTGGGAAGACGAGATCGATCCGGCCCGGCCGCCGGCGCCCGAGAGCGTCGGCCGGCCTCTCGAAGCGTTTGCTACGCCCGGCGAGTACGAGCCGGTCAACTTCGTAGTCTACGCCGCCAAGGATCTGGATGACCTTGCCGTGGAGGTGACCGACTTGCACACGGGCGATTCGGTGCTTCCGAAGGGCCGGATCGACGTGCGCCTTGTCCTTCGCCGCCTGATGCGCGACCTGTACACGCTCCCGCCGGAGCGATCCACGGTCGTATCCCGATTCATCCTGCCGTACCAGCAGCTCGACGTCCTCGCCGGCACGCTCCGCGAGTATCACCTGATCGTTCATGTACCGGACGAGGCGAAGCCGGGCAAGTACACGGGCTCGGTGCGATTGACGCCGGCCGGCGAAGACACGCTCGAGCTTCCGTTTGTGTTCGAGGTCCTGCCGTTCCGGCTGCGCCCGCTCAAGGAGCGGGGATACGGAGTCTACTATCGGTTCCCTGCCATGGAGGATGACTGGTCGCAAATCGACGTCGAGCTGGCCGACGTCCGCGCCCATGGGGGGAACATGCTCAAAAGCGACCTGGGCGTGGAGTACGAGGCGGCGGACGGAGACGTCAAGCCGTCGTACGCGCCGCTCGAGCGCGGGCTGGCCGTGCTCAGGAAGCACGGGTTTCACGGCCCCTTCCCGGTGAGCACCGGCTGCGAGCACGCGGCGCGGCTCCTCGGCTACAACCCGGTGGAGGACGACGCCGACCCGGCGGCCAGGGAGCGGTTCTTCCAGGTCGTCCAAGGGGCGATGGAAGGACTCGTCAAGCTCTCGGAAAAGTACCCCGAGTTCGAGTTCCTGCCCACGCACATGGACGAGGTCTTCGGCCGCGAAAGGCTTCCGCGGTACATCCGGTTGACCGAGGCGGTGCGCCAGGTGCCGTCGCTGCGGGTGTACATCACCCTGCACAACGATCCCAAGCGCGACGTGGCCGAAATGATGCGCCGGTGCGATCCGTACGTCGACGTGCGGTGCTACAACGGGCACTGCATGGACTCGTGGATCCGCGCGGGCAACACGTTCGAGGATCTTCGCCGCCAGCTCGATGAGGCGGGCGACGAAGCCTGGCTCTACCACAACATCCGCGGGGCGTTCTTCCCGGCGGAGTGGACGCGCCTGGTCAACGGCTACTACATGTGGACCAGCCCGCTCAAGGTGCACGTGCCCTGGATGTACTATTCGTTCAAGGGCAGCCCGTTCGATGCCACCGACGGCCCCCGGCTCCGCGGCGGCGACTTTGCATACGCCGTGCCGCACCCGGACGACCCGACCCAAATGGTCCCCACGCGGCACTGGGAGGGCTTCCGCGAGGGCATTGACGACATGCGGTACCTGACGACGCTGGAAGCCGTGGTCGCCGAGCACGAGGGGGCGCGCGAGGCCGCATCGGCCCGCAAGTGGCTGGAAGGTCTCCGCCGCGGGGTCACGCCGGGGCACGCCGACCTGGAGCCGATCGAGGAGGAGAGCCCGCTTCTGGTCTGGCTCGCCGGAAAGCTGGACGGGGCCGACTACCGGCGCATCCGTCGCCAGGCGGCGGAGCACATCGTGCGGCTCGAGGGACTGCCGCGGTAGACGCCGTCGTCGCCGGGACAGTAGACTCGTAGAGTGATCGTAACGTTTCACGGCGTTCGATGAAGGTAGCAGGCACACGCCGTGTGCCGTCCGCGGACGTCGTGTTCAGGTCAGACCAACGACGCGTCCAAGCGACTCTGCGGCGTATTGGTCGCCGCGCGGACGGCACACGGCGTGTGCCTGCTACAGCGGTCGAAAGAGGGCAACGCGCATGGGGGCAAAACGGATCAACAACGGAGGTCTACCGATGCGACTTCTCGCGAGATGGCTCCTGGTGAGCGCGTCTGTACTGGGCGCGCTGCTTCCCTTTGGCGCGTTCGTGCGCCCTTGCCACGGCGGCGAAACCAAGCGGCCCAACATCATCTTCCTGTTGACCGACGATCAACGGTGGGACACGCTCGGCTGCATGGGCAACTCGATCATCCAGACGCCCAACGTCGACCGGCTGGCCGCCCAGGGCGTCGTGTTCGATCATTGCTTCGTGACCACGTCGATCTGCATGACCAACCGGGCGTGCATCTTCACGGGCCAGTATGCCGCGCGGCACGGCGTGTGGGACTTTCGGACGATCTTCTCGCCGGAGCAGCTCGCCCAGACGTATCCGGGCCTGCTCAAACGGGCCGGCTACTACGTCGGGTTCATCGGCAAGTGGGGCGTGGGAAAGCCGCCCGACGACCTGTTCGACTACAACCAGGGCTGGCCCGGGCAGAATCGGTATTACGAGAAACTGAAGGGCGAGGACCCGTTTGAGTATCTGGCGCCGGGGCCCGACCGGAAACGCCTCGTCGCCCGGCAGCGTGACCGCGTGCATCTGACAGCGAACATGGGCGACCAGGCGCTCGAGTTCCTCGACGGCGCCCCGGCCGATCGGCCGTTCTGCCTCGCCTTCAGCTTCAAGGCGCCGCACTGCCAGGACGGCCAGCCCGCGTTTCGCCAGTTCCCTTACGACGCCAACTTGCACGGTCTATATCAGGACGTGACCATCCCGCCCGCGCCGCTTTCCGATCCGGCCTTTTTCGACGCCCTGCCGGAGTTTCTCAAGACCTCGGAGAACCGCCGTCGCTGGGAGCTGCGCTTCGCCACGCCCGAGATGTACCAGCACTCGGTCAAATCGTACTACCGGCTCGTGAGCGGCGTGGACCGGGTCGTGGGGCAAATCGTGGAGAAGCTCAAGGAGAAGGGGTTGGCGGACAACACCGTCATCCTCTACACCGGCGACAACGGATTCTACCTGGGCGAGCGCGGTTTCGCGGGCAAGTGGTTTCCGCACGAGGTGTCGATCCGCGTGCCGCTGGTCGTCTACGACCCGAGGCTTCCCGCGGCCGAGCGCGGCACGCGCCGCGACGAGGCGGTCTTGAGCATCGACATGGCGCCGACGATGCTCGAAATGGCCGGCGTCGAGGTCCCCGACGCGATGCAGGGGCGGAGCCTGATGCCGCTGGTGAAAGGCGAGACGCCCGAGTGGCGCACGGAGTTCTTCTACGAGCACTTGTTCAAACATCCGACAATCCCCTGCTCGGAGGCCGTGCGCGACTCGCGGTACAAGTACATCCGCTTCGTCGAGAGCGACCCGCTTTGCGAGGAGCTGTACGACCTGGAGAGCGACCCCGACGAAGCCCACAACCTGACCAACGACCCCGCGCACGCCGAGACGCTCGAGCGGATGCGCGAGAAGTGGACGGCGTGGCACCAGCGCGCGAAATAGAGCATATCGCTGGTCCGCCGTGCTTCAGGAACCCCGCAGCCGCTTGCGGCTTCGGCCTCCCCAAGCGAGGAAACAATTCGCCATGCGACAACTGCTTCCCCTCATCCCGATCGCCCTGGCATGTGCTTCCCCCGTGATTGCCCGAGGCGCGGCCCCGGCCGATCGCCCCAACATCGTCATCTTCATCGCCGACGACCAAGGCGAGGGCGACCTGAGCTGCTATGGCCATCCGGTGCTCGATACGCCGAACATCGACCGCCTGGCCGCCGAGGGGATGCGCTTCGACCGGGCCTTCCTCACGATCTCCTCGTGCAGCCCCACCCGGTGCAGCTTCCTGACCGGACGGTACCCGCACAACACCGGCGCCGAAGACCTGCACGATCCGCTCCCGGCCGATCAGAAGACGCTGGCCTGGTACCTGCGTGGGGCCGGGTATCACTGCATGTCGGTGGGCAAGTGGCATCTCGGCGACGCGGAGCGGCGGAACTGGGACCGGGTGGTCGAATGCGCCGGTCGCGAAACGGCCGACGAGGCCCTCAAGCTTATGAAGGACCGCCCGCAGGACAAACCGTTCTTCTTCTGGGTGGCCACCAAGGACCCGCACCGCCCGTTCGACGACGACGCGGCGCCCGAGCCGCACGATCCGGCCCGGGTGGTCGTGCCGCCGTACTTGCCCGACCATCCGCTCATCCGCAAGGAGATCGCCCAGTACTACGACGAGATCACGCGGTTCGACGGCCACGTCGGACGGATCCGGGCGGAGCTGGAGCGCGAGGGCGTTCTGGACCGGACGTTCGTCGTCTATCTCTCGGATAACGGCATGCCGTTCCCGCGCGCGAAGACGACGCTTTACGACTCGGGCATCCACACCCCGCTGATCGTCCGTTACCCGCCGCTGGTCGAGCCGGGCAGCGTGCAGAAGGGCCTGGCGAGCACGATCGACGTGGCCTCGACGATCCTCGCGCTGGCCGGCGTCGAGCAGAAAACCATGCAGGGCCGCAGCCTGATCCCGATGCTCGAAGACCCGGCGGCCACCGTGCGCGAGGCGATCTTTGCCGAGGCCGACTGGCACGACTTCGAGCAGTTCACCCGGGCGGTGCGGACCGAGCGGTTCCTCTTGGTCCGCAACTACTACTGGGACAAGCCGCTCTGGAACAGCGTCGACTCGCTCAACGCGATCACCTGGACGGGGGTCATGGAGATGCACAAGGCGGGCAAGCTCACGCCGGCGCAGAGCTTCCTGTTCGTCGAGCCGCGCCCGTTCGAGGAATTGTATGATCTGGAGGTCGATCCGTATTCGCTCCGCAACGTGGTCGACGATCCGAAGCACCGCCCGGAGCTGTACAAGCTGCGGACGCTTCTGGACAACTGGCGCGTCGAGACCGACGATCGGATGCCGGCCGAGCGCCGCCCGGACGGCTGGACCCGCGACGGAAGGCCGCTCCCGCACAACCAGCCGTGGTACGACCGCTACATCAAGGCCGGCGGCAAGAGCACTTTTGAGAAGTTCTGATGCCGGCGACTTTCCGGCCGAATGTAGGTGATGTGTAAGAAGGGAAAAAGGGAAAGGGGGAAAAGGGGAAAGAAGAGGCGAAGGAGTGCATTTTCCTTGCTCCGTGTCGCCCCGTTTTCCTCATCACACAGTCTTGACCGCCGAGGTGACGCGATGAGAATGAGATACGGCGTACTGGCTTTGCTTCTGGTGACGGTGATTGCGGCAAACGTGCCGGCGGCTCCGCCGAACGTCGTGATGATCATCGGCGACGATCAGGCGTGGACCGATTTCGGGTTCATGGGCCATCCGGTGATCGAGACGCCGAACCTGGATCGGTTGGCGTCGCAAAGTCTCGTGTTCACGCGGGGCTACGTGCCGGCGAGCCTGTGCCGGCCGAGCCTGGCGACGCTGGCCACCGGCCTCTATGCCCATCAGCACCGGATCACCAGCAACGATCCGCCCAAAGGCTTACCCAAGGAGCAGTTCCTGCGCCAGCGCATGGAGCAGATCGCCAACATCGAGCGCGTGCCGACGCTGCCGCGAATGCTGGGAGAAAAGGGCTACCTCAGCCACCAGTCGGGCAAGTGGTGGGAAGGCGGCTTCCGCCGCGGCGGCTTCACGCACGGGATGACCCGCGGCGCCCCCGAGCCGGGCGGGCGCCACGGCGACGACGGCCTGAAAATCGGCCGCGAGGGCCTGGAGCCGATCTTCGAGTTCATCGACGAGGCGGGCGACCGGCCGTTCTTCGTCTGGTACGCCCCGTTCCTGCCGCACAGCCCTCACAATCCGCCGGAGCGGCTCCTGGCCAAGTATCGCGACAAGACCGACTCGATCCACGTCGCCCGATACTGGGCCATGTGCGAATGGTTCGACGAGACGTGCGGCCAGTTGCTCGGCTTTCTGGACAAGAAGAAGCTGGCCCAAAACACGCTCGTCGTGTTTGTCACCGACAACGGCTGGATCCAGCTCCCTGGCGCCGCCGGCTACGCCCCGAAATCGAAGCGCTCGCCGTACGACGGCGGCCTGCGAACGCCGATCATGCTCCGCCTGCCCGGGCGGATCGAGCCGGCCCGCGACGAGAAGACGCCGGTCGTCAGCATCGACCTTGCGCCCACGATCCTGACGGCGTGCGGGCTCGAGGCTACCGCGGACATGCAGGGCGTCGACCTGCTCGATCGCGAAGCTCCGTCGGCGCGAAAGTCGATCTTCGGCGAGACGTTCACCCATAACGCGATCGACGTCCACGACCCGGCCTCCAGCCTGGAATACCGCTGGTGTATCGAGGGGCAGTGGAAGCTGCTGGTGCCGAACGCGGCGAACGTTCCGGACGGGCGGACCGAGCTGTACGACGTGCTTGCCGATCCGCACGAAGAACGCAACCTGGCCGGCGAGAACCGTGACCGTGTGGTCCACCTAAGGGCCCTGATTGACGCCTGGTGGCCGGCGCGGTAACGTGCCCCTGTGCCTGGCTTCCGTCTGCCTGCGACGCCGAATGGGTGTATAGGGGAAAACGATATATGCACTGAGTTCGCCGGAAGAACCATGAACGAGTTCTCAGTTGACCCTCATCGCCTTGAGGAACTCCTCAACTACTGCATGGACTTCGCCAAGCAGATGCTCAATTCTTACGCGGAGTTCCACCCTTTCGGAGCGGCGATCAAAGCCGGCGGTGGATTCGCTGCTGTTGGCGGTTGCACGGGTGAGGAGCATCCACACAGCCGGGACGTATATCTTCTCCTCCAGAACTCAAAGGTACTGGCAATCCCCGCATAGACAAAGCTCGCCGTCCTACTGAGGCAAAACACGACTCGGTCCACCGCGTCCCCACACTGCGAATCCGTCGTTTGCCTACTTCTACTGTTCGAGTTGCGCCGTCCTGTCGCCGCGGGGCACCGCCTCGCCTCAAAATGGGACCTTTAGGCAATGCGCCAAGATGCCCAGTTTTCCAGGTTCTGACGGTGTTGACCGAACTCGAACAGTAGAACTACTCGGAGGCAGCTTGCTCGCTTACCAGCCAGGCTTTGTTATACTGAGCGGCGTATTGCTTTCTACGTCTTGACCGGACGACCGTAAGGGGCGGCCGAAGAACAACTTTCCGACTTCCGTAGCAGGCACACGCCGTGTGCCGTCCGCTGGTTACGGCACACGGCGTGTGCCTACTACTCCGCAAATGCGGAAGTTATTCTGTTGCGGCTCCTAAACGATTCCTCGCTGCCGAAACCGAACCCTTCCAGCCTTCTTCGAGAGGGGACGACATGAAACCAACCGGTCAGTCCGAATGGTCAACGATTGGCTTTGGCAAACCACGGGCAAGAGGTCCGTTCGCAGAAGAGGCTTGAACAACCCCAATGATCAGACTTCTCCTCCGCTGCTCCCTATCCTTCTTGCTGCTCCTGGCTCCAGCCATTCCTACGACTCTCGCCGCCACGAAGGACTGGCCGATGCCGTTCCACGATCCGGCCCTGACGGGGCGGTCGGGTTTGAAGGGAGCGATGACCGCGGCCCCCAAGGTCGCCTGGTCCTTTCCGTTGGCCGCCTATCGCGGGCATCTCCAAGTCACGCCTGGTGGGGAGAGCACGGCCACGGTTGACGTGGAGAGGAATCCCGACTACCCGGCCCAGACGGCCGAGGCGTGGGGCATCGCGCCGCCGAAGTTCGTGTATGACGACGGAGCCGTTCTGGAGATGCGGGATAGCGACGCGGTGCGCTGGGCCCATTGGCTCCCCGACGAGAAGTTCCCGCAGCGCGTGAGTTGGCACGGCGAAGGCCTCGACGGACGGGTGCGGTTGGAGGTTTTTCGCAACGGACCGGACCGGCCCGAAGTGGCGTGGGAAACGGCCGTCACCTACAAGGACTTCCACCGGCCGCAGGTGCTCGCGGCCGACGTCACCGCCGATGGCCGATTGGAGGTCGTCACCGGCAGCTATTATTACCTCACCGTCCACAGCGGACAGACCGGCGAGCTGCTGGCCGATATTCACTACCCCCACCGCAGCCGGGGCTTTCTCGGCGCGATCAACCTGGACGACGAGCCGGGGCTGGAAATCGTGAACATCGGCAACTTCCAACTGGCCATCGAATCGCTCGACGTCGTGGAGGGCGAGATCAAGACGAACTGGCGGCGGGACATCGAGCTGGACATCTCCCGCCACCGCCGCGCGGTGCAGTGTCCGCTTACCACGCTCACCGACGTCGACGGGGACGATCGGATCGAAATCCTCTTCAACCTTTACAACGACACCGGCGACCGCGAGTGGCACGCGGTGGCCTTCGACGCCCTGACCGGCGAACCGGAGCTGGACCTGCCGGCGACCTACGTGCTCGAGGCGATGGACCTGGACGGCGATGGCCTGGTCGAAATCATCTGCCAAGGGACTTCCGGCCTGTGCACGTTCGGATACATGCCGCTCGGCATCTACAACCTGCGCGAGGGCCGGGCGGTCTCGCGTTGGTCGACGGAGCGAGGCTTCATCCCCAGGATTCCTCTCCATCGCCAGCCCCCGCGGCTCGCAACATTCAAAACGGGCGACGGAGCCCGGCGGCTCGCGTCGGGCGACTTCGATGGCGACGACCGGCAAGGGTTCGTCTACGCCACTCGCGAACCGACGGGACGGCCGTTTGAGTTCGTCGAAACGTGGCATGGCCTGGATGCCCACGGCGAGGGCTGGCAGGACCTGTGGACCGTGGAAGCCTCGCCGGGAATTCGCCTGACCGTGGAAACGGTCTCCGATCAGAACCGGGATGGGCGGGACGAAGCCTTGCTGTCATGGGTCAGCCCGGGCGTCGCCTCCGCCGAGTTCCGGGGGCACGGCGCGGACGTGCAAGCGCAGTCGTTCGCCCGGAACGTCACCGGGAAATGGCCCGTCATTGCCGCGGACTTGCGCGGCAACGGCCGGCCGCTCGTCGTCGCTACCGCGCCCGGCGACTTCGTCGTCGCCGTGGAACCTCCCCAGGACGAGCATGAGGAACCCCGCCTGCTCTGGCGCGTGGCCGGGCGGGGAGAAGGGCCGGAGGATGGCGTGTTGGCCGCCGATCTGGACGGCGACGGGACGAAAGAAGTGGTCTTGGCCCGACCCGATGAGGAGGGCCGGGCGAGCGTGGTAGCCCTGCGCCATGACGGCTCGGTGCTGTGGAGCCGGTCCTTCCCGCAGTTCCACGGGCGGCGCGAGGTGTATCGCCTCGGTGGGCTGCGTCATCTGTTCGTGGCCCGGCTGAGCGACCCCGAACGATACGACATCGTGGTCAACGTCATGCGCACCATCATGCACAGCGACGAGAGCTATGCCTTGTCCGGTCCGACCGGAGACATTCTGTGGCATCACGACTCGGCGGACGTGTGGAACGAGCAGGGGAAACCGACGGGCGAGGCCTGGGGCTACGGCGGCTTCGAGATGGCCTTCTTCGATCTCGTCGGCGATGGCCGCGAGGAGATGTTCTTCGAGTATCCCATCAACTACTGGATGGCCGACGGCGCCACGGGCGACCTGCTTCGCAGCCGGTCGATGAGCAGGTTCTTCCCGGAAGTCGTGGCCTACTACGGCCGGCCCGCCGTCGCCGATCTCGTGCCGGGCGGGGAGCCGGAACTGCTGTTCGACAGCAGCTACGTCTTGGGCGTGATGACGCCGGAGCCAACGGCCGTTTGGAGCCGTCCCACCGGCACCTCCCAGCGCGATGGGATCGGAGACGTCGGCGGCGATGGCCGACTGGCAGTCGGCGGGGCAGGCTACGGCGGCCGCTTTCGCTGCTTCGACGGGGCTACCGGCGAGATTCGCTGGGAAGTCCCCTTGGCCGGGAAGGTTACCTCCACCGTGACGGCGGACATCGACGGCGATGGGCGCGATGAGTTTCTGGTGGGCGTCGACCGCCGCGTCGTGGCCGTGGGCGAGACGACGGAAGGCGATGGAGTCATCCAGTGGGAGTGCGAGCTGCCTGCGGCGCCGACGACACCCGCGATTGCGGATACCGACGGCGACGGTTTGGCCGAAATCATCGTGATGGGTGACGATGGGGTGGTTTACTGTGTGGATCGTTGATGGCTCACTTGGCTGATTCGTTGGTTGGCTGGTTCGTTTGGTGCTTACTCCCGGACTATTTGGCTCTCTACCTCTCAGAATCAGTGAAACGCACAACCTTGCTCCAAGCCTCTCAACTCCGCTGCCGCAAGCCCCTGCGTGGGCGGCAGTTGGGGGGTACTTAATTTCATTTTGGAGGGCGGGGTAGCGTGGTCACTCAATTCGAGACGGGAGGGGTCGTTCTTGAGTCACTCAATTTGGGTCCTGGCAGGCTGTTGAATCTCCGAGTCGAGGCGGCAGGATTTGAAATGCGGAGCGGGCGGAAGGACGATTCGTCACTTGTCTCGTTTTTCAGAACCCGTGGCAAGAAGCCGCGCCGGCGGTCCGCTTCTCTGCATCCCAACCTGCTCTGATCGGTACCCTTAGCGGAAGAGCCACCTCAACAAGATTGTGAAAGCGATCAAAGGACTCGCGGTCATGGGAAGCCTGACGTTCCAATGTTTCGACCTGGAGCAAGCGGTGCGGTCGATTGCCGCCGCCACGGGAGTGGCCGAGCGCCAGGTGCGGACCGCAATCGAGCTGCTGGAGGACGGCAACACGCTGCCCTTCATCGCGCGCTATCGCAAGGAGGCGACCAGCGGGCTGGACGAGACGGCGCTGCGGATGATCGAGGATGCGCTGGCCAAGGCACAGGAGCTGGCTCGACGCAAGGCCACGATCCTGCGGACGATCGACCAGCAAGGGCTGCTGGCGCCTGAGCTGCGACAGCAGATCGACCAGTGCCAAGACAAGCAAGTGCTGGAGGACTTGTATCTGCCGTTCAAGCCCAAGCGGCGGACGCGGGCCGCGACGGCTCGCGAGCGCGGGCTGCAGCCGCTGGCGGATTTGCTGATCGCGCAGCGGGCGCTGGGCCGGCCCCGGTCCGAGGTACTGCGGCCGTTCGTCAATCCCGAGAACCACGTGCCGGACGAGCAGGCCGCCATCCAGGGCGCCTGCGACATCGTGGCCGAGCAGTGGTCGGAGGACATGGAGATACGCCGCTGGCTGAGCGAACAGGCGAGCGGATTCGGCCGCGTCCGCTCGCAAGTCAAGCGAGGCAAGAAGGAGGACGCCGCCAAGTTCGAGATGTACTTCGACCACCGGGAGCCGGTGAAGCGAGTTCCCTCGCACCGCCTGTTGGCAATGAAACGCGGCGAGGCGGACGGGCTGCTGCGTGTGGGTGTCGAGCTGGACGACGAGTACGTGCTTCGCAAGCTCAAGCCGCGTCTGGCGCCCAACCGCCAGTTCGAGTTTCATCAGGAGCTGCTCCAGACGGTGGAGGACTGTTACCGGCGCCTGCTGTTGCCCGCCACCGAGTCGGCCACGCTCGAGGAGCTCAAGGAGCGGGCGGACGACGAAGCGATCCAGGTGTTCGCCCAAAACCTCCGCGAGCTGCTGCTGGCGCCCCCGGCCGGCCCGCGAGTCACAATGGGGATCGACCCGGGCTTTCGCACCGGGTGCAAGGTCGCCGTGGTCGACGGCACGGGCAAGTTCCTGGAAAGCCGCACCATCTTCCCCACGCCGCCCCGCAACGACGTCGCCGGCGCCACGGCGACGTTGCGAGACTTGATCGCCCGACACAACGTCCAGTTGGTCGCGATCGGCAACGGCACGGCCTCCCGTGAGACGGACGCCTTCGTCAGCGGCCTGCTGAAGGAATTCAGCCCGAACAACGACCGCGGCCCGGCGCCCACCAAGGTGATGGTCAGCGAGTCGGGCGCGTCGATCTATTCGGCCAGCGAGCTGGCTGCCCGCGAGTATCCCGACCTGGACGTCACGGTCCGAGGCGCCATCAGCATCGCGCACCGACTCCAGGACCCGCTGGCCGAGCTGGTCAAAATCGACCCCAAGTCAATCGGAGTCGGCCAGTACCAGCATGACGTGAACCAGACACTGCTGCGCCGCGGCCTGCAACGCGAGGTGCAGTCGTGCGTCAACTCGGTGGGCGTCGACGTCAACATGGCCAGCAGCTCGCTGCTGGCGCACGTCGCCGGGATCGGCCCCAAGCTGGCCGAGCGGATTGTCGAGCATCGAGATGCGCACGGGCGGTTTGACTGCCGGCAGCGACTGCTGGACGTCCCCAAGCTGGGCCGCAAGGTGTTCGAGCAGGCAGCGGGGTTCCTGCGGATTCGCGACGGGCGCCAGCCCTTGGACAACTCGGCCGTCCACCCGGAAAGCTATCACGTGGTCCAGAAGATGGCGGCCAAGCTGGGCGTCGCCACCAGCCAACTGGTGGGCAATGCGACGCTGGCCGCCAAGCTCGACGCCCGGGACTTCGTCGACGAGCATTGCGGCCTGCCGACGGTCGAGGACATCCTGGCTGAGCTGGCCAAGCCGGGCCGCGATCCGCGCAGCGAGTTCAAGGTGGCCCGGTTCGCCGAGGGCGTCAACGACCTGGAGGACTTGAAGGCGGGGATGATCCTGGAGGGAGTGATCAGCAACGTCACCAAGTTCGGCGCCTTCGTAGACCTGGGTGTGCATCAGGACGGACTGATCCACATCTCGGAACTTGCCAACGAGTACGTCCAGACCCCCAGCGACGTGGTCTCCGTCGGCGACGTCGTCCGCGTCAAGGTGCTGGAGGTCGACCTCCAGCGACGCCGCATCGCCCTCTCCCGAAAGCAGGCGTGAGCTATCGCGCACCGATCCCGGCGACGCGACTCTGGCTGCCGAGCGGGGCTCGGGCGGAGCGACTCGCCGCTTGTGGACGCGATGACGCCGGCGCTGCTTTGCATGCCAGCGGGGGAATCAGGCATCGGTCCACGAACTTCGGCGCGGTCCAGCCAAAGTGGCCGCCCCGGTTGCCGTGAGTCGGCATCTTGGGGTGATACCTGTGCTGCTGAAGCCCCGGCGGCTCGCTGCGAAAGCCCCTTGCCCCCGCCGCGGGCGTGTGGCGGCCATCGAACGATAAACGGGCCGTGTATCGTGCTCCTCAACTCGGCCGGAAAAACGACCGCGATCAGACACCCAACCGCCGCAAGTGTCTCAAAAACTCGTGGCGCGTGATTCGCTCCGAAAAACGACCGTGCGAGAAACACTCCTCTGGGGGGTGGCCCTCGAAGTTCCCCGAACTGCCGATTCAGGGTTGCTGATGGTCGTCGACCCCGGTTGCCGGCAATCTCGGACACGTTTCTCGACGCACCGCGGAGTGCCCTCAAAAGCCGTCGCGTGGGACATCTCGCGCTGGATCCGCCCAAATCCGGTGGAATCTGCGTCATCTACCCAACCATTTCCGAGGCGCGATCTGGGGACGGTCCGGCCTGGGTTCGATCTTCGCCGTGGGGGAGGAGCCTACTCGGTCACTGAGCCGCTATAATCGTGGGCGTTGGCATCTATTTGAAGGCCACGCCCTTGACCGACGTCACCCGCATCTTGTCTGCCATCGAGCAAGGCGACCCTCAAGCCGCCGAGGAACTGCTGCCGCTGGTCTATGAAGAACTGCGAGAGCTGGCCGCCCAGAAAATGGCCCAAGAGAGGCCCGGTCAGACGCTTGAGGCAACGGCGCTGGTCCACGAAGCGTACATCCGGTTGGTGGACGTCGACAAAGCCCGGCACTGGGATTCGCGAGGCCATTTCTTTGCCGCCGCAGCCGAGGCAATGCGGCGCATCTTGATCGACAATGCTCGACGGAAGAAGAGCCTGAAACTCGGAGGGGATCGACAGCGCGTCGAGTTCAATTGCATTGATATCCCGTTCGAAATGCCCGCCGAGGACCTGTTGGCGCTCGACGAAGCGCTGGGAAAGCTGGCTGAAGAAGATCCCGTCAAAGCGCAACTGGTGAAGTTGCGTTGTTTCGCCGGGCTGTCGCATCAGGAGGCCGCTGAGGCCCTCGGGATCTCCCGCGCAACCGCCGACCGCTATTGGGCTTATGCAAAAGTCCGGCTGTACTGTGCCATCTACGAGCCAGAGAACGGCTAGTCCAGTCGGGTTTTTTCCGGCCTTTCTGACGCATGGCGGGGCCGCATTTCGCATTGTCTTATAGAGCCGCAAGCAGGTTGGTCGCCATGAAAAGCCTTGGAGCCAAAGTCGACGAGATCTTCTGGAGGGCTTCTCAGCTCCCGTCAGCCGAGGAGCGCGACGCCTATCTCGGTCAGGCGTGCGAGAACCAACCGCCGCTTCGCGCCGAAGTCGAGAAGCTCCTGCGGGCTGCTCCCAAAGCCGAGCGTTTCCTGGAACGACCGTTGGCGATGCCCGCCGGTGCCATTCACCCGCCCCTCGCTGAAAAGCCCGGCATGCTTGTCGGCCCCTACAAGCTCTTGGAGCAAATCGGCGAGGGGGGGATGGGGCTGGTCTTCATGGCCCGGCAGCAGGAGCCGGTCAAGCGGAACGTGGCCCTGAAGGTGATCAAGCCGGGGATGGACTCCAAGCAGGTGATCGCCCGGTTCGAGGCGGAGCGCCAGGCCCTGGCCCTCATGGACCACCCGAACATCGCTCGGGTGCTCGACGCCGGCAGCACGGAGTCGGGCCGGCCCTACTTCGTGATGGACTTGGTCAAGGGCATCCCTATCACCGACTACTGCGACCGGGAGCGACTCTCCATCCGGGAGCGGCTCGAACTGTTCATCCCCGTCTGTCAGGCCGTCCAGCACGCCCATCAGAAGGGACTCATCCACCGCGACATCAAGCCTTCTAACGTGCTGGTCACGCTCCATGACGGCAGGCCGGTCCCCCAAGTGATCGACTTCGGCGTGGCCAAGGCGACCAATCGGGAACTGACCCGGGAGACGCTCGTCACCGGCTTTTCCCAAGTGATCGGCACGCCGCTCTACATGAGCCCGGAGCAGGTGGCGATGAGCGGCCTGGACGTCGACACGCGGGCCGACATCTACTCGCTCGGCGTGCTGCTTTACGAGCTATTGACCGGCACGACGCCCGTCGAGCACCAGCGACTCCGCGAAGCGGCTTACGACGACGTCCGCCGCATCCTTTGCGAAGAGGAGCCGGCCAAACCGAGCACCAAGGTGAGCACACTGGGAACGACGGCTGCCACCGTCTTCGAGAACCGCCGGACCGATCCGAAGAGGCTCGGCGCGATGATTCGCGGCGACCTCGATTGGATCGTCATGAAGGCCCTCGAGAAGGATCGCACCCGCCGTTACGAAACCGCCAACGGCTTCGCATCCGACGTCAGGCGTTATCTGAACAACGAGCCCGTTGCGGCCTGTCCACCCTCGGCGTTCTATCGGTTGACGAAATTCGCCCGCCGCAACAAGGCGGCGCTGTGCACCGTAGCGGCAGTGGCCGTGGCACTCGTCATGGGACTCGTGCTCAGCACCTGGCAGGCCGTGCGAGCGACGAGGGCGGAAAGACTGGCCCAGCAAGAATCGGAAAACTCCCGGACCGAGGCGAACCGGGCCAATGCAGTCGTCGCGCTGCTCCTGGAGATGCTCGATTCGGCGAACCCCGACGATGCAAAGGGATCGGACTACACGGTCCGTGAGCTATTGGATGATTTCTCCCGAGGTCTGGACGGTCAGCTTGAGGACCAGCCGGAAGTCGAGGCCACAGTTCGGGCAACCATTGGAAATGCATACCGACGGCTGGCCTTGCCCGAGCAGGCCGAACCCCATTTGAACGCCGCGTTGGATCTGCGACGCCGAGTCTTCGGTGATGAACACGAGATGGTCGCCGAGAGTCTGTTGGACTACGCCTTCAATTATTGGGAGAAGGACAGGAAATCCGCGGAAGCCGTGGCCATGACGCGCGAGGCATTGGCGATTTACCGCAAGCTGGGCGGCCGGACCGAAGAGATGATTGTCGCGTTGCGGTACCTGCAGCTCTTCTTGGGCAACACTCCAGAAGGCGATGCGGCGGGCAACGAAGCACTCGCGATCGCCGAAGCATTGCAGATCAAAGAGCGTCCTGATTTGGCCATCATCCTGCATAACATGGCGCAGACGAGAGTCGCCAAAGGGGACTATGTCCAGGCGGAATCGTTGGGGCGCAAGGCATTGGCGATGCATCGCAAGTTGCACGGCAATGAGCACCCGGAAACCGCCTGGGCGCTGAACGCCCTGGCCAACGCGTTGCGGCATCAGGGCAAGACAGATGAAGCGGCGACGTACTACCGAGAGGCAATCCGGATCTTCAACAGGCAATTTGGAGGAGGCTACCGGGGCGCGGACGCAGCGATCAGGGGATTGGCCGATATCCTGGAGGAACAAGATGACGCAGAGGGAGCCGAGTCGATCTGGCGCGAGACTCTGGCGCTTCGGCGCGAGACATTCGGTGATGAGCACGAAAGCGTGGACGCGGCACTCCGTGGGCTCACAAGTGTCTTACTGGCGAAACGAGACCATGCCCGCCTCGAGTCGGCATGGCGCGAGATGTTGGCAATTCGTCGAAAGCAGTTCCACGATGATCACCCGGGCGTAGAGCGAGCACTCCATGGACTACGATGGGCATTGCAGGCGCAAGGCGACCATGCGGGGCTGGAGTCGATGTGGCAAGAAGCATTGACGATTCGCCGAGAACAGTTTGGGCCCGACCACCTGAGCGTGGGAGAGGCGCTTTGCGGTGTCGCATCGGCGATGACAGGCAAAGGAGCCTATCCCGAGGCCGAGTCATATTATCGGGAAGCCATTGCCATCCTGCAGAAGTCGCCCGACGACGCCAACGGACAACTCCAACTAGCGAACGCGTTGGTCGAATGCGGCAACCTGCTTCACATCACCGGCCGGTACCCCGAGACAAGACGACATTACATGCAGGCGATTGCGCTCTTTGAGATGTTGATCGAGGAATCCACCAAAGAGAATGCCCGCTCAGCACTGCCCAGGTCGGCTCTCCACGCAAAGCTTGGAGACGCTTATCTGCACATGAAAGACTACGGTCAGGCTCTGGCTCATCTGACAAAGGCGATCGACCTCAATCCATCAGATGGCTGGGCCCACCTTCGACGCTCGGTGGCCTTTTTTGATACGGGGGACTACGAAAGGTCCTTGGAGGACGCCGATAGCGCAGTTCGGCTCATTGGAGGCTGGTACTCGTATGAACGTCGCGCCGACGCCTATCAAGCGATCAAACGGTACGACAAGGCTTTGGCCGATTACCGGCGTGCGGAAGAGAAGTGCCAAGACTGTTTCGAGATCTATCGCGATCGCGCCGAACTGTACCTGACGACACAATCATACGAGAAGGCTTTGGCAGACCTGGACAGGGCGGTGCAGATCACACCGTCCTGGACTCGCGGATATCGATGCCTCGCTATGGCCCATTACCACCTGGGCCACTACGAGCAGGCACTCGCCAGCATTCGCGCGGCCGTTGAGCTGAATCCCGGCGCGATGGACAACGACTTCCTGGAGAGGCTCAACGACGGCATGCCCGAAAACGAGGAAGCGCACCGTTTTCGTGCCGAGGCGCAAAGGGTGTTGGAAGCCGCGAAGGATAGGTAGCGTCAACCAGCGGACCCGTTCGGTGGAGACCAAGGACATGAACCGTCAATCAACCTCGACGGAACGCGGCGAACGACTCTGGAATGTGCTCGTCGAGTCGCCGGACACAACGGATCGCGACGCCGTTGCGGACGCCGCCCGAAGGGCTCAAACGCTGCTTGCCGTCCTGCTCCTACCGTTGCTGTTCGGTTTGGCGCCGGAGATCGGCGTCTCGGCCTTCGCCCAGGCCACCCCGGGAAGTTCCCAGACAAGCCTCGAGCCGGCAGATGCTTACTACCGGAAGGGACAGTTTCCGGAGATGACCGCCGTCCTGGACAAGGTCTGGAAGAACGATCCGGAATCAATCCTAAAGGATTCGTTGAGAATCGGAAATTACTATGCCGACGCCAGGCAGGGCGACGTGCTTGTTCGACACATTGAAGCGCTTAATGATACTCCATTGCTCGAACGCTACGGCGACCACCTAGGGCAATTCGCCTTGCACTTTGCGCACCGTAGCGATCAGGCCGAGGTCGCGGGTCGAATCTACGCGGCTGCCATGAAGGTGGTGCCCGTCCGATCCCGCTGTTTGCTGGCGTGGGAGTACGGGCAGTTTCTCGTGCGGCAGTCGCGCCAGGCGGAGGCGTACGAAGTCTACAAGCTCGGCTTGTTCCCGGCACCGTCCGGCGCCGATGGCGGTGCGCACGCCGTACCCGACCAGCGGCGCGCAGCCAACTCCCTGACGGGCGAGTTGTCGTCGCCGATCATCGCGCTGGCCGATCTCGCCGTGGACATGCAGGCTTCGGACCGCCTGAGAGCGGACGCCCGAGCGGCGACCCAAGACATGCCGAAGTGGAAACCTGCGGGAGATCTGCTCCTGGCAATGCTGAGTCGCCGCGAGGGAAACGAGCAACCACTCGCCGACTTGGGATCGCGGTGCATCAACGACCCTACGTATCGCGCCCGCATGGCAAAGTTGATGGGCGTCCTGAGGCAAGAGTTGAGCCGGTGTGACGGCGCCGAGCCACTGGGCACCGCCGAGTCGTTGTGGCGAGAGGCGGAGCAGAGCGGCGAGGATTATGAAGTCGACGCGGCCCTTCATCAGCAGGCGCTCATCCAAGCGAAGCTGTCCCACCCGGAGGAGGCGAGGCAGGCGTGGCTGAAGATCGTCGATCGGCTGGGCGAGGCGAAACGCCCCATCGACCAGGACATGCAAGTGCGGTCGTTCGTGGCGGTTCAATTGGAGGAACACGGTTTCCCCGTCGACGCCCTGCGCCTGGCCCGGCAGATCCTCGAGGCGGATCGATCCGAGCTCCGGTCGCAGAGTTATGCTTCGTTCCTGATCCGGGAAACGGAGCGAAGACTGGTTGAGGCTCTGCACAAGCTCCGCGCCGGCGACCTCAAGCTGGCCAAGGAGAAAGAGGACCAGGTTCTGGCGATCCTGCTCGGACTGCTTTTCGGAGAGGGTGCCGGGAAGGACGCCGAGCTTGGGCCGGGACTGGATGCGCCAGCAACGATGAGCATTGCAGAGTCCGTGGTTGCCTTTGCGAAGACCACGGGGCAGCTCGCGGGCCTGCGTCGGCAATGGGACGCGCACCCGATGGGCGAGACGCTGAACCTCCTTGCGCTCCGCGCCGAGGCCGCCATGACGGACGGCGACCGGCGGGTCGCCGAACAGTTGCTGGCACGAATCAGCGACCTTGAGCAAAGCAGCGGCAAAGCGGCCCCGCTCTGGAGCCCTGCTTGTCTGTTCTGGGGCCTCGATCGGAAGCTCAAGGCCGAGTTTCGCGACGACCTGCGCGGGTCCGAGCTGGACGAGCGGGTATTCAGGATCATGCCCGTTCAGAAGGCACGCGAGCTAAGGCAGTACGTCCAACCGGGACCTGATGGGCTTCACTTGCGCGTCCCGCCGGCGAGCGGCCCTGTGGGCGTTTGCTTCACGCCGGTCCTTCGCGGCGACTGCGAGGTGACGGCGTCGTATGCAATCCAGCACGCCACGCAGCCGGACGGCACATACGGCCCCGGCGCCACCCTGCGAGTGTGGACCCAGGACGGCACGGGACAGCTTGCCGGTTTCTTCGCGGTCAACGGGCTGCCGGCCGACCAAGGCGGCGGGTACGTGATGAATCGGGGCCGCATTCAAAAAGGCAAACACGACGTCCGCCAAGAGTACCTTACAGCCAGTGCGCCTCACGGCACGCTGCGGGTCGTGCGCAAAGGGGCCACGCTCCACTTCCTCGCGGCTGAAGAGGGCCGTTCGGAATTCCGCCGGCTGCACCAGATCGAGTTCAGCGACCAGAATATCGTCGGTATTCGACTTGGCGTCCATCCCGTGGACCCGAAGGCCGGCATGGACGTGCGGTGGCAAGACCTCGTCGTTCGGGCGGAGCAGATTGTGGGCGTGCCCGGGGAGGCACCATCCCCCAAGCTGGCGTCCGTCACTCGAACGAAGCAACCAGTCCGCGTCCCCGGCGAGGCACAGCCCTCCGAGTTGGCGGCGGAGCCCCCGGGGCCGGCGGCGGACCCCACCGAGTTGGCGGCGGAGTCCTCCGCGCCGGCGTCGGAGCCGAGATCGTGGGTCTGGTGGGTGGTTGTGGTGTGTGCCCTGGCGTTGGCTGGCACGGGGCTTTGGTGGTTGGTACGCGCGAAAGGGGTGCCTTCGGGCTGAACCCGGCCTTGGGGACAGAGCGGTTCGAGAGGGAGGTGGAAAAGGCACATGGAACCCATCAGGAATGCGACGGACAATCGCTGGACCAGCGCACCGCGGCGGGCTCTAGCCGGTCGCGGTGCGATTACGCTGGTCGAGATGCTGGTTGTCATCGCCATCATCGGCGTTTTGACGGCCCTTCTGCTGCCGGCCGTGCAAGCGGCCCGTGAAGCGGCCCGTCGAATGCACTGCGCGAACAACCTCAAGCAGATGGGTCTGGCGCTCCAGATGCACAATGACGTCCACGGCGTCCTCCCCAATAACGGCGGATGGGACGGGGAACAGACGATACCCGGCGCCGGCGGTGGTCCCTTCACGCCCTCGACCGAGGACTTCGCCGCTGGCCAGACGTTCCATTGGGGCGTGGGTGATCCGAAGCGGCCTCCCTGGGAGCAGACGGGTTCCTGGCTCTTCTCGATCTTGCCTTTCGTCGAGCAGCAAAACGTCTACGATACGCGAAGCTGGACGGTTCCCGTGGCCCTGTACATCTGCCCGAGCCGTCGAACCGCGGAAGCGCACGTCCCGGCAGACGACGCGTATGGCAACTACCATGGCGGCGGCTGGGCCTGGGGCAAAAGTGACTATGCCGGGAATAACTTGCTCATGCCCCGGCTGCCCAGCGACCCGGCCGTGCGCTGGGAGAGGCTGGCCAGCATGAGGGACGGCCTGTCGAATACGATTCTGGCCGGGGAGAAGGCATTCGACCCTGCGGTCCAAACCGCGACTTCCTGGTACTGGGATGAGCCTTTCTTCCTGGGCGGCGCCGGTGGAACGGCCCGCCGCGGTCTGGCGGTCATGCCGGACGCCGTCGGAAACGACTACAAAACCAACTGGGGCTCGGCGCACCCCGGCGCGGCGAACTTCGTGTTCGGCGACGGATCGGTGCGCAAGATCGCGTATGAGATCTCCTGGAAAGACTTCTCCGCGCTGTTGACCCCACACGCGGGCGACATTGCGCCATCGCCGTAGCGGGCTTTGTAGGAGGTGGGCATGGAGTTTGAAAGAGAGATGGGCGCCCTCGCCTTGGCAAGGTCGTCCACGAAAAGTCCGTGGGGACGTTTCCTTGCGGCTTTTCGTCGTGCGGAAAGGCAACCATTCTGGCCGCAAAACTCCGAGGTGCAAGCATGAATTGCGGGATCATCGTCGCCGTGCTCCTCGCATCGGCGGGGCAGATGGAGGAAGAGTTCTACGAGGACTTCCGCGGCGGCTCGGAGATTAACCCCGTCTTGAACCTCTTTGGTCCAAACGCAACCCAGGTGGCTGGCAGTGAATCCCAGGGGCTGCGCATCACGTTGTCCGCAAACCGCCCGGACAAAGCAGCGGTGGGAGTCTCGCCGCGGTTCGCCATTTCCGGCGACTTCGAGATCACCGTCGGTTACGAGATCCTATCGGCAGACGAGCCGCCTTCCGGAGTCGGCGCCGGGGTGGGCATTTGGGGGCAAATTCGCTCCGACCCGCCTCAGGCAATGAGCGTGGCTTGCCTGGAGCGCCCCGAGAAAGGAAGTGCCTTTGTTACCCAGTTTGCCCATGAGCGCACCCCAGATGGCAAACGCGATTTCAAGCAGAAGCTGCTGGCCGGCGGCGCGGGAAAAAAGGGACGACTTCGATTGGCTCGGACTGGTTCCGAGCTGAGTTTCCTGGTCGCTGAGGGCGAAGGTGACACCTTCGAGGAGCTACACCGTGTCTCGGTTCGGCCCGACGACGTTAAGCCGTTGCGTATTACTGCGAGTACCAACAACGCTGCCTGCGGTTTGAGTGTTCGCCTTGTTGACCTGCGGATACGTGCGGACCAACTGCCGGGAGCGGCGAAGCCGGCCGAGACGGGAGGCTGGGGAGTTTGGCTCGTGGCTTTTCTCTTGATCATCGCCGTTGGCGTAACGGGTGGGTTCCTGCTATGGCTGTATCGGCCGTGGGAACAGAGAGGCCGTAGCGGCTCCCGGCAGTGAGGGTGGCATGAACGACGCCGTGGCAGGAGTTGTCTGGCTCGTGGCAAATCTGTTGCTGCTGTCGAGCGCTTGGCTGTGGAGCCGACGGCTGTTTCCACGGGACGGGCTGCGACAGACGACCATCCACGTGCTTGCCCTCTGCTGGGCCTGTGTCGTTGCCAACACGCTTGCCCTTGGCGCATTCGGCATCTTGTCTCCAGCCCTGCTCTTGGCGACCGTGTGCGCAAGCTGTGTTGTGGCCCTGGCTGTTCTGTGGGCGACTGGCGGACAATCCCGTAGCAGCGACCTCCTTCGACGAAGTGCCCGTCGCGAGCGCTGGTGGGGTGCTGCGTGGGGGCTCTTGGGCGCCTTCTTCGTGGCCCACGTCATTTTCCACGGCGTGCTCGCCTTTCCAACGGACTGGGACTCTCTGGCGTACCACATCCCCCTGGTCGATCACTGGCTGCGCGAGGGAACTCTCTATGTGCCGGATTGTGCGTTTTGGTACTGCCCGGGTAACAACGAGGTCTTGGGCCTGTGGCTCGTTGCGCCTTTCTCGGGCGATTACCTGATCGCCCTCGGCAACCTGCCGGCGGCGATCCTGCTGGCGGCCGCTGCCGTCGAGTTGGCCACGGCTTGTGGTGTGTCGCGGCCGCTATGTCACCTGACGGGCATGGCAATTGTGACGACCCGACCGATGTTGCGTCAACTCGTAAGTGCCGAAAACGACGTTGCCGTTGCCGCCTTGTTCTTGGCGACGCTCGTCTACGGAGTGCGCTATGCGCGGTATCGCAAACCGGCGGACGTGATTCTTGCTTCCGTCACGTTGGGCCTGCTGACGGGTGTGAAGTATTACGCCCTCGGGTACGTCGCCGTTGCAGGGATAGGTCTCGTCGCGCTGCTCGCTGCCTGCGGTCGGCGGCGCGACGCCCTCCGAGCAGCAGCGATGGGCATCGCTGGTGCGCTGATTCTCGGCGGCTACTGGTACCTTCGTAATGCGTGCGCGACCGGGGCGCCTTTGTATCCGATGGGGTTCACCGAGTCCACCGACCTATGGGCCGTGATCCGCCCTGGAAGTCACACGAGCACGTTGCTCCGAAGCGGGCGCCCCGAAGTCTGGCCATTGGTCATCTCTGCAGTGGCCACGATGGCCGGCCCGTGCCAGCTCGCGGCAACCATCCTCCTGCCGGTTACGCTGACGTGGCTGGCCGTGTCCGCGTTGATGATTCGCGATCGGGCGCCGTCTGCAAGCAGATTGCGGGTTTGGCTGCTACTGGTGATTGCACTCTCGGGGCTCGTGTTCGTCGTGACGCCCAACGTGGTCGAAACCGTGCCCGGCATGATGAACATGCTCAAATTGCAGTACCACCCCGTACGTTTCGGCCTTTGTTTCCTGAGCACGTCAACCGTCGGAGTAGCAATAGTTCTGGACGACATGGTGAAGGCCTTGACCGCTGGCAGCCGTTCGCGGACTGGGAAATCACCCACGCCGAAACCGCGTACGATCTGGAGCCGCTTGCCAGGGGCACAGCAGACGACGAGCCGGCTGCTGCATAACGGCATCTATGGACTATGGAGCGTTGGCGTTGGATATCAGTTGGCCTATCACGTTTATCACAGTCGGGAACATTTTACGCTCGACCTGTTCTTGCTCGCTCTGGTCGTGTTTGTGAGCAGCGCCGCTCTCTTCTTCTGCTTGAAGTCGCCCTCAGCTTGCCAGCGCCCATTGGGATACGTCGTCGTCCTGTGTGCCTTTCCGGCGGCCGTTTGGTGCTGCCACGGCCTTGCCGGCCGTTGGCACGACGGATTCGCCCGCCACTTCGACAGCCACTTCAACGTCGACCTCTTCACGTCGCTTGCGCGGCTGGATCCGGGGAGCGAACGCCTCTGTGTCTGCGATTATCGATACTATCCGTTTTTTGGATCACGGCGACAATTCGAGGTTTGCAGGCCTCTCTGGCTTCCCGATGATTCATATTTCCTCCAATACACTCGAAGGCAGGAAGTCACTTTGCTGGTGACCCGGAACGAGGATTCCAACCCGTTGCGCAGATACGCGCGCGTCAAGCAGTGGATTACCGCACGCCCCGAGTTGTTTCGACCATTTCATGAGGACGACAAGTACGCGATCGTGCGTGTTGATCGTGCTGAACTGACGGCGGCAACGGTTCCGTCGAAACCTGGACTCTAAGGCTTCGCTGGACGCGGCGGTGCGCGCGTGGCCGGGAGTCCGCCGGCACTGGTTTGTTCGCCTTTCGGGAGGCTCGCTAATGAGAAGAGCGTTTCCGTCGGGAATGGCCGGCTTGTTTGCGGTGGCTGCGATGTTCTGGATCACTGCTCCGGCCCGGGCCGTCAAGCCGTTCAAGGACCAGTTCGAGGTCAAGTACGTCAAGAAGAAACCCGCCAACGAGAAGGAGAGGGCGTTTGCCGAGGCCGTGGCCAAGGCCGAATGCAGCGTGTGCCACGAAGGCAAGTCGAAGAAGGACCGCAACGTCTACGGCAGGCAACTGGCCAAGCTGCTCGACAAGGAGACGGACAGGGAAAACGGCGATAAGATCCGAAAGACCCTGGATAAAGTAGCCCAGTTGAAGTCCGATCCCAAGGTCAAGGACTCCCCCACCTTCGGCGAGTTGATCGCCGAGGGCAAGCTCCCCGGCGGCGAGCCGAAGACCGACCAGAAAGGGCAGGAGACGGCCGAGTAGCCGCCCGTCGCGGCCCCGATGCCAGGGGTAGTGGGCCTCCGAAGAGTCATCTACAAGGAAGCAGACCAATGAGCCAACGCAATTGCCGCGGGAACACGATCTTCCGGACCAGCCGCCGCGACTTCCTTGCGGTCGGGTCACTCGGAGCCCTCGGGCTCACCTTGGCCGACCTACTCCGGCTCAGAAGCGCTCGGGCCGACGAGCCCGCCGAGGCGAGCTTCCGCAAGGCCAAGAGCGTGATCCATATCTTCCTGCCCGGCGGCATGGCCCATCAGGAGTCGTTCGACCCGAAGCCGTATGCCCCGCTGGAATATCGCGGATCGTTCGGGGTGACGAAGACGGCGATCCCGGGCGAGGTGTTTTGCGAAGTGCTTCCGCAGTTGGCCGCCGTGGCCGACAAGCTGACGGTGATCCGCTCGATGACGCACGGCGAGGCCGCCCACGAACGCGGCACACACAACATGTTCACCGGCCAGCGGCCCAGCCCGGCCCTGGTCTTCCCGAGTCTCGGGAGTGTGGTCAGCCACGAGCTGGGCGTGCGGGAGAACCTACCGCCGTACGTCTGCGTGCCGAATCAGCCGAACGTGTACGCGGGCACGGGCTACCTGGGCTCGTCGTTCGGGGCGTTCAGTCTTGGCTCGGACCCGGCGGGCGGCGGATTTCAGGTCCGCGATCTGGCCTTGCACGAGGGCGTGGACGAGGCCCGGTTCGCCCGGCGGCGAAGTGCGATGGAGGCCGTCAACGCGCACTTCGCCTCCAAGGAGCAATCCGACGCCCTTTCGGCGATGGACACCTTCTACGAGCGGGCCTACAACCTGATCAGCTCGCCGCAGGCCCGGGAGGCGTTCCACATCGGCGCCGAGCCCGACAAGGTCCGCGACGAGTACGGCCGCAACGAGGCCGGGCAGCGGTTCCTGATGGCCCGACGCCTGGTGGCGGCGGGCGTTCGCGCGGCCACGGTGACGTACGGCGGTTGGGACTTCCACCAGAACATCGTCGACCGCACGCGGCGGTTGATGCCCGCCCTGGACCAGGCGCTGGCCGCCCTGATTCGCGACCTGGATCGCACCGGACTGCTTGATGAGACGCTCGTGATGCTCTCCACCGAGTTCGGTCGCACGCCCAAGATCAACCGAGACAACGGGCGGGACCACTGGCCCAAGGTGTTCAGCGTGGTTCTTGCCGGTGGTGGGATCAAACGAGGGACGATTTTCGGCACGTCCGACGCGACGGCCTCCGAGCCCGACTCGGAGGCGATCGATCCGGCGGACCTGTTCGCCGCGGTCTATCACCTTTTGGGGATCGATTCCGAGAAGAAGCTCCTGGCGCCCGGCGACCGGACGGCGTCACGGAGGACGTGACCGATATGGCCAAGGCGACGGTCGCCGACGCGAATCTGGCTCGCCTGGAAGGGAACACCCTCTACCCGGTCGCCGACGGCCGGACCACGCTGGCGATCGAGCATGCGGGCCAGTCCGTCACGATCCCGGTGACCGTCAAGGACGCCCAAGCCAGGCCTCCCGTCAGCTTCAAGCGAGACGTGATGCCCGTTTTCTCACGCGCCGGCTGCAACGTCGGCGCGTGCCACGGCGCCGCCCGAGGCAAGGACGGGTTTCGGCTCTCCTTGTTCGGCTATGACCCCGAAGGCGACTACTTCCGGCTCACCCGCGAGGTCGGCTTCCGCCGGCTCAACATCGCCTTGCCCGAAGAGAGCCTGATCATGGAGAAGGCCACGGGCAAGGTGCCGCACACGGGCGGGAAGCGTTTCGAGCCGGGGAGCGAGTATTACCAGACGTTGCTCGAATGGCTGCAGGCCGGCGCGCCGAACGACCCGGCGGAGGTGGCCAAGGTCGAGGCCGTCGAGCTGTATCCGCCCCAGGCGGTCCTCGAAGGCTCAGGCGTGCCCCAGCGGTTCATCGCTCGGGCGAAGTACTCCGACGGCACCGATCGCGACGTGACCCACCTGGCCGCGTTTCTCTCAAACAACGACAACTCGGCGCCGGTCGATCCCAACGGTCTGGTCACGGCCGGGAGCCGGGGCCAGGCGTTCGTGCTGGCGCGGTTCGAGAGCAAGACGGTCGGGAGCCGGGTGCTCGTGCTGCCTGCGGGGCTCGAGTACGCGCCGCCCGACGACCCGCCGGTCAATTACATCGACGAGCTCGTGGCGGCCAAGCTCCGCAAGCTGCGGATCCTGCCCAGTGGGATCGGTAGCGATCCGGTCTTTCTGCGCCGGGTGACGATCGACGTCACGGGCCGACTGCCGATGGAAGAGGAGTACCGCGCCTTTCTCGCCGACCGGGATCCCGGGAAACGCGCGAAGCTGATCGACCGGCTGTTGGGGCGCAAGGAGTTCGCCGAGATTTGGGCGTTGAAGTGGGTCGAGCTGTTGATGATCAAGTCGAGAAACGACGTCAGCTACAAGTCGGCCTACCTCTATTCCACGTGGCTCACCGAGCAGATCGCGGCGGGCGTGCCCGTCAATCAGATGGCCCGCGAGCTGCTCTCGGCCAACGGGGGCACGTTCACCAACCCGGCCACCAACTTCTACCGGATCGAGCGCGACACGCTGAAGACGGCCGAAAACGTGGCCCAGGTGTTCATGGGCTTCCGCACCCAGTGCGCCCAGTGCCACAACCACCCGTTCGACCGCTGGACCATGCACGACTACTACAGCTTCGCCGCCTTCTTCAGCCAGATCGGGCGCAAGCCGGGGGAGGACCACCGCGAGACGATCGTGTTCAACCGCGGGGGCGGCGACGTCCGTCACCCGGTCGACAATCGCGTGATGCCGCCAGATTTCCTCGGCGGCCCGCAGCCCGACCTCCAAGGCAAAGATCGTCGCGAAGTGCTGGCTCAATGGCTCACCTCGTCCGAAAACCCCTACTTCGCCGCCAACGTGGCCAACCGCATCTGGGCCCATTTCTTCGGAATCGGGATCGTCGAGCCGGTCGACGACGTCCGCGTGAGCAATCCACCCGGCAACCCCGAGCTACTGAAAGCGCTCGGGGCGAAGCTCGTCGAGTACGACTACGATTTCAAACGGCTGGTGCGCGACGTCTGCAACTCCAAGACTTACCAACGCGCCACCGAGCGGAACGAGAGCAACCAAAGCGACGAGCGGAACTTCGCCGCCGGCCGCATTCGACGCATGCAGGCCGAGATGCTCTTGGACTGCATCAGCCAGGTGACCGAAACGCAGGACAAATTCCGCGGGCTGCCGCCGGGCGCCCGGGCCGTGCAGATCGCCGACGGGGCCACCACGACCTACTTCCTGACGACCTTCGGCCGCAGTTCGCGGGACAGCGTCGCCGTCCACGAGGTGAAGACCGATCCGACCCTGTCGCAGTCGTTGCACCTGTTGAACGGCGACACCGTCAACCAGAAGATCCAGTCCGGCGGCGCGGTCAAGCGCTTGCTCGACGCCGGCACGTCGCCGGCCGACGTGGTCAAGAAGATCTACGTCCGCTCCCTCTCCCGAGAGCCGACCCAGGAGGAGATCCAGAAGCTGCTCAAGCTCGTCGAGGACCGCGGCAACCCGCAGCAGACGCTGGAAGACGTCTTTTGGGCCCTTTTGAACTCGCGGGAGTTCTTGTTCAACCATTGAGCCAAAAGCCTCACGTCGTTGCGACGCTTCGCGTGGGAACGATGGGGGAAACAAGGGGGACCAACGACCATGCTGAGTTGGACGAGAATACCGCGGTGGGGCCTCGCCATGACGTTCGGCGCGCTGCTTGTGGGCGGAACCGTGCAGAGGACTCGGGCCATCGCGGCTGAGGAGAAGCCGCAGCCGAAGATCACCTACCAGGAGCACGTGCGCCCGATCTTCCGCGAGCACTGCTTCGCCTGCCACAACCAGAACAAGGCCGGAAACGACCTGGCCGTGGACAGTTACGAGCGATTGATGCAAGGCGGCGCAAGCGGCGAGATCGTCGAACCTGGCGACTTGGATAGCTCCTGGCTCTGGTCTCTGATCACCCACGAGGACGAGCCGGCCATGCCGCTGGGCCAGGACAAGTTGCCCGACGCGAAGCTCGAGGTCATTAAGCAGTGGATCCTCGGCGGGGCGCTGAAAGACTCGCGCGCGACGGCGCCGATGCGGAAGAAGCCGGCAATCAACCTGTTCCTTTCCGCGGGAGGGGCCAAGCCCGAGGGACCGGCCGTCATGCCCGAAGGCTTGCCGCGCCAGCCGGTGGTGCAAGCACCTCGCGCCGGTGCGGTGACGGCCGTGGCATCGAGTCCGTGGGCACCGCTTCTGGCCGTCGCCGGTCAAAAGCAGATCGTGCTCTACCACAGCGAGAGCGGCGAGCTGTTGGGGATCCTCCCGTTCCCGGAAGGGATTCCGTACGTGCTCAGGTTCAGTCGTTCCGGGGCGCTGCGGTTGGCCGGGGGCGGCCGGGCCGCGATCCTGGGGCTGGTGGTCGTGTATGACGTCAAGCCCGGCAACCGTGTGTTCCAGGTGGGCGACGAGCTGGACTCCGTCCTCGCGGCCGACATCAACGAGAATCGCACGCTGATCGCCCTGGGAGGCCCGCAAAGAATCGTCCGCGTCTTCGCCACCGCCGATGGCTCCCAGCAGTGCGAGATCCGCAAGCACACCGACCGGATCTACGCCGTCGAGTTCAGCCCGGACGGCGTGCTGTTGGCCACCGCCGATCGAAGCGGCGGCCTCTGGGTCTGGGAGGCCGAGACGGGCCGGGAGTTCCACAACCTCCAAGGGCACAAGGGGGGCGTCACCGACGTGAGCTGGCGGAGCGACTCCAACGTGCTGGCCAGCGCCAGTGAAGACGGCACGATCAAGCTGTGGGGCATGGAAGACGGCAAGCAACTGAAGAGTATCAACGCCCACGGGCAGGGAGTCACCTCAATCGATTTCACGCACGACGGCCGGCTCGTCTCCTGCGGGCGCGATCGAGTGGTCAAGGTCTGGGACACCGCCGGCAACCAGCAACGTGTTTTCGACCCCTTCGCCGACGTCGCCCTGGAAGTCGCCTTCAGCCACGACGGCAACCGCGTGGTGGCCGGCGATTGGATCGGCGAGATCCGCATCTGGAACACGGCCGACGGCAAGCAGGTCGGCACGCTCTCGTCGAACCCGGCGCCGCCGTCGACCGAGTGGCAGCGGTTTCAAGACGCTCTCGGGGCGGGTGTGCTGAAGCAAAACAGGCCGCTCTGTCAATTGTTGCCGACGGATAGCGCCGAGTAGCCCCGGCTAAAGGCTAGCTGTCCGATCTACCCATGGGTTTCGCGAGACGTCGCAGAATACCACCCTCTTGACACAGCGGTGGTGACCGACGAAACACCGCCAACGGGGGCTGCTGATCGCCGCGCTCCTGGCGTGCGCGAGGTGCCTCAGAGCATCGTCTCAAAACTCGTCGATCGGGAGTTCTTAAGACGTGCCGCAATCCGAAGGTATCTTGACATCGCGGCCAACTGGATCGCAGGTATCCGCCGCCGATGTGTTGTGCGTCTTGTCGGTCGAAGCGGGGCGAGTCCTGACCGTGGCTCGCTGCCTTGTCATCTTCATCTCCCGCTCCGGCAAGACCTCGACAACCGCCGATTTGAAGACGCGGACACTTAAATACTACCTATTGAGCCTTGCATAGCCAATGATCGGAGGGATTCCACCGGAAGCCCGGGACCGAAAGGTCCGGTCCACGTCGGGTGATCATTGGCAATGCAAACATCCATTACCCACTTCTTGCCTCGAACATCTTCGAGAAGATGTCGTAGCATCGCGCGTCATCCGGCTCGCCGACGGAGAGAATCGGATGGCTTTCCAGGTAAACCGTGGTGATATCGTCCACCGGGATGTCGACGAGGACACGCGTTGCGCATCCACCGGTCGGCGGACACGTCGGCGATTCGATGACCGTTCCGGTGTAGTACCGAATCTTGCTTTCCGAATACATCTTGGCCAGGATGACCGGCGTCTTCGGCGTCCATTGCACGTCCAACGCGGGCGTTTTGGGCAGATGATGGAAAAAGGGGCGCACCTTGTATTCTTGAGCCGGTGCGCCGGGGCCGTTCAACTTGGTTGCGCAGGTGCAATGCGTGGCAAAATAGTGGTTGCGAACCTCATCGTACTCCGAGTTGTGCTCGAAGCCGGGGCGGCCGAAAAGGTAGCGGTTGAGCAACATGGTCATGGTCGCGGTGACGTCGTTCTCACAACCACAAGTGGCAGTCAAGTCGCCGTTGTTGATCGAGAAGCTCACGCACGGCTTGCGATGCTGAAGCATCAGGCAGTCAATCGTGATTCCGTCCGCGTCGTAGCGGTCCAGAAGCGTGCGAACGGCCTGGTGGGCGCGGAATGCCTCGACGAAATATTGGTCCGTGACGTCCATGACTTCCACGGCATCGCGCTTGAATTGCATCGCGGCTGCCTTCATCGCTTCGTCCGGCTCGATCGAATCGAACAAGCCGTTGTATTCTCCGGCGGGGATGGAGACAACTTCCGTTCCCAGGCGACCGTACGTCGATTTCGTGACGTCGCTGTACTTCCCAACACGCAGCACTCGACTCTGAGCCAGCATCTTCTTCGCGTGGACGGCGCGGAGCGACCGGTCAATTTCTTCCCAGTTCTCGATCGAGTGGATGAAGTGCAGCCCCTTCGCGGTGGTCAGCTCAGCCGGCGGCAGATGGTGACTCGCACCGGTTGGAAGGTAGACAATCGCCGGAGCGTCGGTCCCGTAGGCAATCCTACGGCCTTTCTTGGCCGAGGCGCCTGAAAGGCAGAACACCAGCGTTGCGTCGGGAGCCGTCGGACCGGTTTCGGCAATATACCGGTCGACCTCGACGTCGGTCGTGAGCACCTTGGGGGCGAAGTCGATCTGCATCCCGATCCGCTTGCCCATCTCGCGGACTTTCTCCGTGAACTTCTGCTGCTGGTCCGCGTGACGATACTGGTTGCCCGGGTAGGGATGCCAGTGATGCTCTTGCCAGGACGCCTCCGCTTTCCCCTGGTCGCAATCTTCGGGCAACGGATACAGGAAAACCGCCTTCACCACGGCCGGCCTTTTCTCACGCTTGGCTGCGTCTGCGGTTTCTACTTCTGCATCTTCGCCCGCACGGAGCAACGAAGTAGACAGAAGTGACGCTGCAAGAGAGCCGCCTACCATGAACTGGCGACGACTCAAGCCTCGGAAACATGAGTCACACATAAGAACGACCCCATCTGCTACTGGTGTCAGGATTTGGCAATAACGTGGAAGACACCTTCTCCAACATTTCCCATTTGCTCTCCGCCCGGACCCGATCCGGAGCGACCGTGCTGACCATCTTATCACGGCGCCCCTCCATGTCGAACGACCCTGCTTGCTACACTCCTCAGAGGGGTGCGGTCTTGCCGCGGTGGCTCATCGGACTCTTGCCCCCGATGACACCGGAGCCACACCGGTTCGTGACACAGGGGATGCGAAAGCCCTCACTCCGCTACACCCGCGACCGAACGCCCAACGTTGTGTCGACCAAAGGCCCTACCGGACGGGCGGATTCTGGAGCTTCGCAGTACGCGGCTTCGGTCAATCCTCCCGCCGAACCCGCCCAGCCAATCGGCACGCCTCCCGCCCAGCCTCGGTCTGCGTCCGCCCTTGGGCCGAGATTGTGCGCGCGTGCCGGCGATGCCCCCATGGACCACTCAGAGTGGACGCTAGTCCGCCTCCGTGAGCGGGCGTTGCATGATCAGATACTCCTTGACGATCTTGCCGCCGACAAGATGTTCCGTGATGATCCGCTCCAATACCGGAGGATCACAGCGACCGTACCACGCACCCTCCGGATAGACGACGGCCACCGGGCCGCCGATGCAGATCCGCAGGCAGTTGGCTTTCGTGCGATAGACTCCGCCGGCCCCCGTCAAGCCCAGTTCGTCCAGCCGGCGCTTCAGGTAGTGCCAGGCTTCGAGCGACTGTTCTCTGCTGGAGCATTTCGGATTGGCCTGGTCGCAGCAGAGGAGAATGTGGCGTCGAATGCCGGGGATGCCCCTGGTTTGAGCCACACGACGTTGCCTGGCAAGCGTCTCGGCGAGTTCGCTCGACTCTTCCATCAGAAATACCTCGTCCTTGGCGGGCCGTCCGGAGAACCAGTCCCGTAGTCCCATTGAAACAAGCTCCGCGGACAAGAAAATCAGTCGTCAGCGGCCAGGATAGCGGGAGCCGGAGCGGGCATCAACGGGTTGACACCGGAAGCCATCAGTGGACACTGGCAGCAAATGGCAAAAGCGCTCGAAGGGAGATGGGCCGAGCGGACTGTTTCAGGCGTACCTCGGACTGATGGTCAAGAGACCGGGCCAGATTGCAGCCGAGCAACACCTCAGCGATTGTGGATAGGAGCCAAGTCTTGAACGGACAACTGCTGTTGACGCTGCTGGCGGGCGTGGTGCCATGTGGAGAGCACGTCGCTGCCACGGATTGGCAGGCGGCCGATCAGCCGGACCTGAAGGACCAGCTCGTCAAGGCACCAACGCTCAAGCCTGAATCGCTTGCAGCTCCGGCCCGAGGCGTGACGAGCTGGACGTTTCAACTCATCCCCAACCCCGACGGCAAGACGTACGACGCGTTGCAGTGGTACTTCAAGTCCTACTCGGGGCCTACTTGGCTCTATGCCTGCGACCTCGGCACGGGGGACGTGAAAAAACAGCGATTTCCCGACCGCCGGCAGATCCACATGCACGGCGGCGTGCTCGCGCCTGACGGCAAGTACTATATCGTCACGCCCGACTGGAACGCGGGGATGAACCTCTTCGTGTACGACCCGGCCACCAACCTGCTTGAGGACCGCGGCATCTTGGTGCCCAACCTGGTCGGCGAAACGCGACGGCTGACGCTGGGGCCCGACGGTCTCATCTACGGTACGGGCAACTACCGCGACCCCAACAAGGCGGGTGCCTATTGCTACGATTGGAGGACGGACAAGCTGGTGCGAGACTACGGTCCCGTTGGGCCCGACCACGCGCCTCACGGGGCCTGGGGCTACTGGATCGGCGTCGACGACCAGTACCTCTACGTGGCCAGCGGCAAGATCCCCTGGTATCTCGTGGCCGTCAACATCAAGACCGGCGAAGAGAAGTTGCTGGCGCAAACGAAGCCCGGCGGCAACATCTCCGTCTCGCCGATGAACGGTGGGGCACGGGCCACGGTGCAGCGTGAGCCGGAGGCACGTCAGGAACACTTCTGGCTCTACCGCGGTGAAATGATTCCGAAAACCGACAACGACCCGCCCTGGACGTCGTTCCAGTCGCCGTGGGATGAAGCTCCGCCGAAGCCGGAGGTCTACCGTGGGCAAGTGGACCCGGCGGAAGGGAAGGCGTATCTCTGGTGGCGCTCCGCCGAGGACGCCGCGCGGACGCCCAAGCCTGTACGCCCGGAGGCGAAGCCGGAGGATCTGGGCTGGAGGTGCTTGGAGCTGCCGGACGTGGAGACCTATCCACTCGCGATTCACCGCCTGGTTCCGCTGCCGGACGGCCGCCTGTTCGGCACGGCCCAGGCTTACAGCGGCCGCTTCCTCTTCGATCCCAAGACCGGTCAAGGGACTCCGCTCGGCAACGGCGGCCCGAGCATCTACGCCTTGGCCGTGTTCGGCGACAAGCTCTACTGGAGCGGCTATCCGAGCGGGCCGGTCGACCAGTTCGATCCCTCACGTCCGTGGACGCTGCTCAAAGGGGGGCCGCCCGGCCAAGAGCCGCCCGACATCAAGTCCCCCCAGAGCAACCCTCGCCGCGTGGTCGACTCGCTTTTCAAAGAGACTCGCGTCAAGAAGGTGTTCAGCGCCGTGGTTGGCGCTGACCGGCGCCTTTACCTCGGCGGCGCCGGCATCCGCGACTATGCCGGCGGCAGCTTGGCGTGGCTCGATCCCGAGTCCGGTGAGTTCGGCGGTATGTGGCGACCGTTCAGCGGCTATCGCATCTACTGGCTCACCACGGCGCTCGACCGTCGCTACATTGTCGCGTCCACCGAGACGGCGACGGATGAGCTGAAGGGCGATGTTCGGCCGGAGAGCGGGAAGCTCTTCGTGTGGGACACGGAGGAGGAGAAGATCGTGCGCGACTTCGTGCCCGTGCCGAATGCGCCCAAAGCGGGGCCCGTGGTCGAGGTTGCGCCCGGGCTGCTGCTCGGTACGACGGAAGACCCCGACGTGGACGACGGCGGACTCCTGTACGGCGCCGACGTCCGTACCGGCGAAGTCCTTTTCACGAAGAAGCTGCCCGATACGCTACGGTTCGTTTGGGGGCATGGCACCACACAATGGGATTATGTCAAAGGGCCGGACGGAAACGTTTACACGTACCTCGGCAACGTGCTGGTCCGAATCCGTCCTGCCAACGCGAAGATTGAGATTTTGGGCCGGCTGGGCCGCCCCGGACGCTTGTGCTTCGTGGGTAACGATTTGTACCTTGCCGGTGACGAGCCGGTCCGGCGGCTGACGGGTATCGCAGAGAATTATTGACGCCTGCATAGCCAATGAACGGAGGACGACCAACGGGAGCCCGGTTTTCCGGGCATTCCGGTTTACCCCACCGATCATTGACAATTCAACTTCCCGGTTTCCACTTCGAAAACCGAGGGCCGCCGCGCAGCGCGGCCCGACAAATCGGGAGTTTATTCCTCGGTGCAAGCATCACGCCCCGGACCACGGATTTTCCGAACCCAAATGAACAATCCGGGCTAGTGCTCGAACGGCCTCGGCGCGCTCGCGGGGGGCCTCGGCCGGTTCTTCGAGCGGCGGGACGAGCTCCGCAGTTGCCAAACCGGCAATCGGGCCTGAGGCTCAGGGCAGATAGCTCACCCCCGGACTGACCAGAGGCTCGACGCGGCCGCTTCCCATGCGGTGAACCGCCGGCGTCGTCACCGATTCGCCCATCAGCGCACTGCGGCTGATCAACCTGATTCGAGTGAATCGTCAGGGCCGATAGGAGTCGTATTGTTGGGGGGGCACCGGCGGAAGGGGACTGACCATCGGGATCCCGGTGCGGCTCGTCGCCCTGCCTTGCGTCGGCCAGCCGATCGACGTGGGCGGCGGCAGCGGCGCAACGTTGGAGAATCCCGGTCGGGCGGGAGGCTGGCCGGGTGCCGGCGCCTCGACGGTCGGTCGTGGCCCCTCGACGTTTGGTCGGTCGGGCATGGGCGGAAGCCGGCTCTCGGAAGGCTGGTATGCCCAGGGGCGTGATTTCTCTCCAAGCATTGGGCGCTGCGGAGCGATCGGGACCGCGGCGCTACGCGGGGCCTCAAGCTCGCGTTGAGACAGAATCGGATCGCTCGGGGCGGCCCGGAACACGACGTCGGGCTGTCTTTCGGAAGCGATTCGAGGTGCCGACTCGGCGATCGAGGCCGGCTCGCGTCCCAGCTTGGCGAGCCAGAGTCGGGCCTCTGCCAAAGCAGGGTCCTTCTCCAGCGCCTTGGCGAAATGCGCCGCCGCAGCCTCCGAATCGCCCTTCTTCTGGAGGATGTATCCGACGTTGTAGTGGGCCACGGCCTCCTCTTGCACCGCCATCAAGTGCGACACGGCGGCGTCGACCTTGCCGGTCTCCACCAGCACCATCGCCATGTTATTGCGATACAGCCACTTCTTCGGGTCCATTTTGATCGCTTGTCCCAGAGCACTCATCGACTCGCTGAACTTCCGCTGCCGGGCGAGGCACAAGCCGAGGTCGTTGAAGATCGAGGCGTTCTTCGGATGGGCCTTGGCAGCCCGTTGGTAGAGCTGCGTTGCCTCGGCCATCTGGCCTTGCCGGTCTTTGAGGCGGGCGTAGCCCACCAGGGCGTCGGCGTGCCGCGAATCGATCTGAAGAGCCTTCTGATAGAGCCCCTCGGCTTCCGCGGTCTTGCCCGACTGTTCCGACAACCGCGCCGCGGCCACGTACAAATCGGGGCTCGGCTTCGCCTTGGTCGCCAGCGAGATCGGGTCCGCCGCGGGCTCGACGCTCGTCGACCCGGCCACCTTGGCGGAGAATTCCGCCGGGCTGAGGAGCCTCGCACCCGAATCACCCTTTCCCCAGGGAAGACTGAAACCGGCACCGTCCGAACCCGGTGCAAGACTGCAGCCCCCGACGAACATGACGAGGGCCAAGGCAATCGCCGGGAGTTTGAATGAGGCCTCTTGCACCTGCAATCCTCCGTGATCCGAGCCTCCCCCGAACATCCACTCGTCCGTGAGGTCCTCGCCGGGGGGGTAGTTTCGAGAGTTGGACGCAGAATCTCGCTTATATCTAAAGATCGACCACGGGCCGGACGGTCCTGCACCGCAACTGAGAAATTGAAGGGATTCGGCTGACTCTAGCGGTTGTAGCGGTCGTCCAAAAGGGCGGTCCGCAGGGAAGCCGTCCCGACGCCGGGCGACGGGTGCACGCCGCGCGATCCCTCGGCTTGACGCAAAGCCAATACCCAACGCCGGTTGCAAAGATTGGCTACGCCGACGCGTGGTTGGCGTCTCACTCCGACGACTCGCCGCCACCACCAGCCGACGGGAGTCGAGGCTCGGGGGCCGAATCGAGCGACTTGCGGTCGATCATGTCGACGCGGGCCGCGGGCCAGCCCGTCGTATCCACGTTCGTCTCCAGCACCGCCGGCAGTTGCCCGTCCTCGGCGAATCGGACTCCATACTCCTGGACCGCGGCGATCCTCGCGGCGGTGTCATCGGGCGAGTCGGCCTGGCGAACGTAGATGGTCCGGTGCTGTCGCGGGGCCTGGGTCATGATCCAGCGGACCTTCAGTTCACCCGACCGGTTCAGGGTGGCCGTCCCTTCTTCGAAGTGATGGTCTGCCACAAGGTTCTGGCGTCGCCAGCCGTTGTTGACCATCACCACGAACGGCGCTCGGACGGCTACGCGGTCGGGGCCGAGGAAGGGCTCCGGCCAGCAATTGTTCCGCTTCCAATCACGAGCCACGCTGTGCCAGAAAGCCTGCCAGGCGGAACACTGCTGCGCCTCCGCCGGAACCGCCTGAGCGAACACGGCCAGCACCACCAAACCCATGAGTACGCGGCGAACCATCATGTCTGTCCTTCCCTCGATTCCTTTCAGCCCTTCTGCGCGGATCGGCTGCGCGATCTCCCACAGCCCCCGGTGGTTCACCATTTGGGAAGCCACCTCCCGACAAAGCCAGACCCGCTTTGACTCAATATCGGCACGAGGGTACAGCCAACTGCGGTGAGATCCCCAAAGGGAAAGGGCAGTAGAAGCCTCCTCGCCAACACAGACCCCGCTCTGTGGGGGACGTATAACCCCTCCCAGTGACCGATTCACCCAACGCCTCTGACGATGCCGGAGCCTTGCACTGCCCGACCGGGCTTTCCGTTGCCATGCCCCCACATTGGCGGGCGTGACGATACGGGAGGGAAGTATGCCTTGGCCTGGGCACTTTCGCGCTGCAAGGGGCCTTGCAGGTTGGGAACGTCAGAGAACGCCGAGTAGGATGCCCTGGGACCTGCTCGTCACGAATGGGTCCTTTGATGAGGCGCCCGCGAAAGGGTATGACCTTGTGAGACTCGCGGACGTGATTCACGGCGAACGGTCCCTGGGCCATCTTGGGTGCAAACCTCCCGGCAGCCTCGCGCAGGAAGAATGCTGGTCGTGCCCCTCGCCCCCTCAACGGGGCCCGGATGTCGTCTCGCTCGTCATCCGAGCCCCGTGCCTGCTATGTAGTAACATCGCGCTCCAGCGCCATCGCAGCATACCAGACCCTGGGAGTGAGAAGTGCCAGACAGTTTTACGGCGACTGCTCCACCACGTTTCCCGTTCCGAGATCGATGATCCCGTCTCCCACGTCTCCAACGAAGTGGTTATCGTTGGCCTGGGGCCCGAAGAAGACGGCTCCTGCTTCGTCGGCGGAGAAGCCGGCGAGATCGTTGTCGATGAAGACGTTTCGCTCGCAGGGGGTGTCGAATGCGTCGACGCTGATCGCCCACCCGCCGGTTCCCCGGATCACGTTGCGGGCGATCGTGTTTTCGTGGGACCCGATCCCGGCGGATGGTTTCAGTTGGACTCCGCCCGCATAGGCGGGTCCGGCGCTGTCGCATACGATCTCGTTATCCTCGACCGTGACCTCGCCGTTTCCGCAGCCGGACAGGCGCGCGCCCCAGGCGTCCAGTCCGCGGGCGAAGAGCTGGTTCTCTGCGATTTCTATCACCGGGAACTTGTTCCAAGGATCGACGTAGGGCAGATAGACAAGGATGCAGTTCCCCCTCCAGTCGTCGAACACGGAATCCTTCGTCGGCGGGTACGGGAAGTAGCCGCCGTCGATCACGCAGTCCGCGATCCGCAGGTCGACGTTCGACCGATCGTAGACGACGCAGTTGCTTCCGCAGTTCGCAAACATCGAGCCCTCGATGCGGACGAAGTCGCCGGGGCTCTCCTTCGAAAGGTTGTACAAATAGACGGCGTGACCGCCGGGGAAAGGTCCGACCTTGTAGCGGTGCTGGGACGGATGCGCCCGGAAGTAGTACTCCTGCCAGGTCGGGCTCTGGTCGACCACGCAGCCTTCGATCAGATGCTTCCCGCCGCTGCTGGGCGAGCTCTGGATGCTGATCGCCCACGTGAACATGCCGATCGTATTGTCTGCACCCAACTTGTGGAGGTGATAGGTGTGCCTTACGTCCACGTTCGAGACGAGCGTCCGACTCGGCGCGTAGTCGATCCTGATTCCGTTGCCGTACTGCCCGTAAAGGAGGCAATCGCTCACGGACAGGTCGACGTTAACGGGGCGGATGTGGAACGCCGCGTAGCCACCGTAGACGACGGATTTCGTGCTTCTCACGCCGAAGCCCTGGTCCGGGTCGTACTCACTGCCGGTTGGATAGTCCTCGGGAAGCCATTTCGCATCGAACGCCGGGTTCGTGTCGGGGCTGGCTGCGGGGTCGAAGTTTGGGGTGTATGCGAAGAACTGCTCCTCGCCGTCCGGCGTCATCTCGCCCTGGATCTCGACGGGCCTTCGCACGGAGATCTCTCCGAAGCCCGTGCTGAACCGTTTCTGGTCCGTGGCCAGCATATAATTCACCGGGAAGACCGGATCCTTGTTGGTGATTTCCGTGCCCGCGGCAAGGCCGAGGTTGAACGCGGTGAAGGCGCCCTCTGCGTAGCCGCCATCCGCGATCTTGTCCAGTCGCCGCGCTTTCAGCACGACCGTACAGTTGCCGTCCGTAGGTTTCCCGAAAAAGACCGGCCTCGCGGCGGGTTGGTTGTCCGGGACGGTGGGGAACGGAAACGGCAGATCGCCGGTCGCGTACGGAGCGCCGTTCACGCCCAGCCAGAGGGCGTAGAAGTCATCCGGAAATACCCCTTGGGGATAGACCCAGATTTCGCCGGGCGGCGGCGCGGGCATGTTGTACTTGTCCTGGCCGACCGCCAGGCCGGCGCCGGCCGCGAGTGCGGCTACTGCGATCAGCATTCTCAGCATTTTCGTAGTGCGATTCATCTTACTGTCTCCTTGTTGGAAAATTCTTACGGTGGTCTCTCAATTGCGCCGGCCCCAGACCGAAGGCCCCGATACGCGGGGGAGACCGGCAGTCGGGCCGCGTGATTCGGTCGCCAGACCGGTCGCGAAGCGGGAACAGTTCGCAAAAGGCCGGTGCAACTCGTTGCGGCCGACTATTCGGTGGCCCACGGAGGGACAAATTCCCCCGTCAGCACTGTGGTACAGGACCCGTCCGGATCGAGACGAACCACGTCGACCACGTACGGTTCCATGACGGAGGTCGGACCCCACCAACCTTCGTCTACATACACGCTGAACATCACCTGCCCACTGACGCCACCATTACCTTTGCGGTCAGCAAGGAACGTTCCGGCGGGCGTTGAGTACGTTGCGCCGGGCGTCAGGTTCCGGCACTTCACGGTCAGCTTGCCTGAGTAGTAATCGATCCGCATCCATTCCTGAACGTCGCTCCAGAGCCGTTTGACTCGCGTCAGGCTGGCTTCGCCCGTTGCCCCAGGTTCGTCACCTACGTTGGTCAGTTGGACCGTTCCCCAGTCCCCCGGGGCCGCCGCCCTCGCCGACGTGCTCCCGAGGAGCGTCACGCCAACGACCAACAGCACCGCCAGTCCAAGTCGCTTCACCGGATTCATCGACTCCTCCTTTTGTCAGAGTTGGTCCGCGGGTAAACTGAAATCGGACACCCCCGCCGGGCGCGCGGACTAAGCCGCCCGGGGGATGCCGGGCCGGGGAGGATCTGCACTTGGCGCCTTGGGCCTTCCCAGCCGGTTTTCGTCGAACATTCTCTTGGCATCTGCCGCTCGTTTCGCCTTCCCCCTTCCGCTGAGGCCATTCGGCAGGCCATCAAGGCGCCCGCTCCAGCACGACGTTGCCTAGGTCATTTTCGACCCAAATGTCCAGGATATAGGTTGTGCAGCCGTCCCAGGGCCAGTTCCAGGCTGTTTCGGGAAGATAGGACCATTGAGACTTCAGCTGCCCTTTCTTGTTGGTCGTAGCGGGTAGCCTCTCGTACCAGTAAGAGTCCATGGTGGCGCCATCCCAGTTCCAAAGCATGTGCTGAAGAAAGAAGACGACGCAATACTGGTTCGTCGGCGTAAGACTCTCGCAACTCACCGTGACGTCCACGTTCTCTACCCACGCTCGTTGGTCGTACCACCAAGAGTGAACGTAAGTGACCGTGCCGGATGCAATAGGCTCGGGAGGGTCAACTGCCGGCGGGGCGAGCGGAACGGTTGCAGAACTCTTAGCGGGTTTGCCAGCCAAAGCCGGCGAGGCGCCGAAGATCGCCACCAGAAGGAACACCAACGCAACCAGACCAAGTCGCTTCATGAGATTCATCGCACTTCTCCTTTTGTCGGCACTGGTCCGCGGGTAAACTGAAAATCGGACACCCCCGCCGGGCGCGCGGACCTGCCGCCCGGGGGATGCCAGGCCGGGGAGGATCTGGGTTGGCGTCTAGTACCAGAACTGACCAGGGAAGGTCCCTGTCAGCACTGGGGTGCCGGACCCGTCCGGGTTGCTGCGAACTATATCCACCACGAACGGCGAGACCGACACCCACGACCAACCGTAGTTCAATTCGAGCCAGACGTCCCCACTGACCTTCCCGCTGCCCTTGCGATTAGCGATGAAGGTTCCCGCGGGGGTCCAGTACGTTGCGCCCGGCGTCAGGTTGTGGCACGTCACACTCAGTCTGCCCCCATAGAGAAATGCGTCTTTGGCGACGCGCACCCAGTCAACGTTCGTCAGGCTTGCCACGCCCGATGCAAAAGGCTCATCGCCCATGTTGGCGAGTTCGATCGTGCCCCAGTCCTCCCCGGACGCCGCCCACGCCGACGTGCTCGCGAAGAGCGTCACGCAGACGGCCAACAACGCCCCCAAACCAAGTCGCTTCATAAGACTCATCGCACTCTTCCTTTTCTCGGAGCTGGCCCGCGGGTAAAATGAGAATCGGACACCCCCGCCGGGCGCGCGGACTTGCCGCCCGGGGGGATGCTGACGCGGAACACTCACCACGGAGGCACGGAGGACACGGAGGGAAGTCGGAAATGGGGAATGTCTCAAGCCCTTCGACATTGGCCACTTATTGCCAAATCTCTTCTCCCTGTTCTCCGTGTCTCCGTGGTTTCGAATCATCGACTCCTCCTTTTGCCAGATCTGGTCCGCGGGTAAAATGAAATCGGACACCCCCGCCGGGCGCGCAGACCTGCCGCCCGGGGGATGCCGGGCCGGGGAGGATCTGGGTTGGCGCCTTGGGCCTCCCCGGCCGCTTTCTTTGAATGCTGAATGCGGAATGATGAAGGATGAACGGGAAATTCATCGTTCATCGTTTCCCTGTCTCCGTGGTGAGGTCTCTGTCTCTACTTCGGCTCCTCGGTTTTCGGCCCCTGCGGCTCGGTCGGCTCGAATACCGCTTTGGCCTCGCGATACCAGACGTTCACATTCAACCAGTGCGAGGACCCCCACGACACGGGATCGTCCGGTTTGCGCGACTTTATCCATTCCAGCTCGGCGACGCCGGTCTGGTACCACTTCCGACCCTCTTCCTCTTGACCGAGCCCCCGATAGGCGAGGGCCAAGGGGAATGCCGCTTCACTCTTCGCCATCCTCTCCTTAGGCAAGTCAATTGCCTCCTGCAAGAGCGTCACGGCCTGATCGAACTGGCCGGCTCGGTAGTGCGCGAGAGCGAGGGCGTGCAGCGTGAACTTGTTGCGGCCATTGCGGAGTGACAACTCCGCCCACCCGGCAATCCGAGCCGGGTCAATGCCAGACTGCGGACCCGCCGAGCATGCCAGTGCCATGTGGAGGGCGGTGTCCGGTTGGTCAGTCTGTCCGAACCGCGCGGCCATCCGCCCGCACACGCGGCGATAGCCCTCCTCGTCGCCGGTCATAAGCAGCGCCCAGGCGTGGAGCACCTCGCACTGGTACCGGTCACTCGCCCGGGCGTAGTCGGGCAGGGCCCGCTCCCATTGTCCCCGCAGGGCGTAGTAGTTGCCCCGTTGGCCCCAGAGAGCGAGGTCGTCCGGACGCAGTTCAGCGATCCGCGCGAAGACCTCTTCGTGCTGCACGAGCGAGTCGAAAAGGCCCGACTTAGGGTCCCATCCCCACGGGCTTGCCAACAGCTCATTGGCACGGATGAAGTCGCGGGCGGCCTCGTCGTAGCGCCCCAGACCGGCGTAGAGGCGCCCGCGCTCTTCCAGCAGGCCGGCGTCCCGCGGATTGGCCTGGATCGACTTGGACAATTCGTCAAGGCGTTGAGCGTCCGTGGCCAGTGGCGTCACGGGCGGTTCCAGCCCGACGCGGACGGCCTGTCGGCCGCCGCGCTGGATGGTCACCAGCTCCTGAGTCACGACCCGCCCCTGCTTGGTCGCTCGCACCCGGTACTGGCCCGGCTTCAGGCGGACTTCCCGCAGGCCCGCACCCGTGATGACGAGATCCTCGCCATCGATGGTCACGCTCACGCCTGGGTCGTCGACTTCGACGACCAACGTTCCTTCACCCGTGGCGATGCGGATGACGGTGGCCGCCAGCCGGGTGACGCCGGTGGCTTCGCTGATACCCAGGCTGCCGACGGCCGCCAGCAGGATCATCGCGGCGGCCAGCCAGAACCGCCGGCGGCGGGCCCGGCCGGTACGGGTGCCGCGCACGGCCGGCAAACCGTCGGGAAAGGGCGTCGAGCCCGGGTCCTGCACGTGGGCAAGGTGCTTGCCCAGAAGCTCGGCCACTTCCGCGGCGGTCTCGAATCGGTCTTCCGGCTGCTTGGCCAACAGCCGCGCGACGATCTCGACCAGCCACTCGGGCACGTCGGGGTTCACTTCGCGGATGGGGCGGGCCGTGTCGTCGCATATCCGGCGCAAGACGGCCACGGTCGTGTCCGCCCGAAACGGTGGCCGGCCCGTACACATCGTGTAGAGCACGCTCCCCAGGCTGAACAGGTCGCTGCGATGATCGACGGGTTGGCCCTGGGCCTGCTCGGGCGACATGAACTGGGGCGTGCCGGCCACCTCACCGGTGCGGGTGATGGCCACGTCGTCCACCGCCCGCGCCAAGCCAAAATCGGTGATCTGAACCCGCTCGATGCCGTTTTGCAGCAGGATGTTCGCGGGCTTGATGTCGCGATGGATGATCCCCTGTCCGTGGGCCGCGGCCAGCCCGCCGGCGATCTGATGGCCGATGCGGAGGATCTCCCTCAGTGGGAACTGTCCCTGGCGGTCGATCTTCTGTTGGAGCGACTGGCCGTCGATGAACTCCATGACCAGGTACGGCAACGGGTCCTCCTCGACGGCGTAGATGGTCACCACGTGGTGGTGACTGACGGCGGCGACTGCCTGGGCTTCCCGCACGAACCGCGTTCGGGCGGTGGCGTTCGAGGCAAGCTCGGGGGCGAGGACCTTGACCGCCACGATGCGGTTGAGCTTGGTGTCGTTGGCCTTGAGCACCACGCCCATGCCGCCCCGCCCGACCACCTCGCGGACCTCATACTGCCCCAATCGGCCCAAGGAGTGGGGCGTGTCGGAGGGCTGGAGGAAATCGAGCGAGATTTCCTCCGGCGGCGGGTTGGTCGCGTCGGGCAGACCCTCAGGGTCGGTGAGGGCGTTCAGGACATCCGTCGGCCGATCGCCCGCGATGGGGCGCCCCAGGAAACTGTCCGGGTGGTCGTGTGCTCGAAGCAGGGCCTCAACCTTGGCGCGGAGTTCACGGTCGCCGGCGCAGGCTTCCTCCAGGAATGCGGTCCGCTCCTCCGGCGACGCCTTCTCGATGGCTTGTTCAAAAATGGATTCTTCATCCACGGGCTCGATCCTCAGAATACCTCGAACTCAACGCCAGTGGGTTCCACATTACAGTGCGCAAACGGCCGGCGTTTTCTATCAACAAAACCTGGAAAAGCCAGAGAAAGGCAAGTCAGGACCCCGTGTCGGAGCCGGTAGGCTCCATTTCGCGCTGGAGCCAGGCCCGGGCGTAAGCCCAATACCGATCGGCAGTTGCGGTCGATATACCCATCGCCTCGGCCGCCTCACGCGTGGTTAGCCCCGCGAAATAACGCAGCTTGACTAATTCGGCTTTCTCCGAGGCGACCTTGGCCAGCTTGGTGAGGGCCTCGTCCAGGGCGATCAACTTGTGGTCTTGCTGATCCGAGCCCAGGTGAGCAACTTCCAACTCAATCCGCTGTAAATCACCACCTCGTTTCAGGCTCTTTCTACGTCGGGCGCTACTCACCAAAATTCTCCGCATCGCTTCCGCCGCTGCCCCAAAGAAGTGTCCCCGGCTCTTCCAGTGCTGGGCCTTCTCCACGTCCACCAGCCGGATGTAGGCCTCATGGACCAGCGCGGTGGCCTGCAAGGTCTGGCCCGGGGCCTCCTGGGCCATCTTCTGGGCGGCCAGCTTCCGCAACTCGTCGTAGACCAGGGGAAGGAGCTGCTCGGCGGCCGTAGGGTCGCCTTGCTCAATGGCGGACAAGATGCGGGTGACGTCGCTCACGAGATATCCCCTGCTTTCTGGGGGAATATGACTGTCACCTATTTTAAGCGGTCAACTGGAGATTGACAGCAGCTCCACGGAAGGCGGAGCGCCGGAAAAGGTTCGTATTGCAGGGCGCGACCGGCAGCCGGCTAGGAGAGCGGCTCCTGAGCACCGGGCAGTCCCAAGAAGCCGTCTCGAAAATCTATGCGCCGTCTGCCCGTCGCCGGCGAGCGAAATGAGACTCCAGCTTGGGCCGGAAACTCGCATCTCTCGAGGGAGGACGGGGGTGCACCCCCCGGCCGTGGCCTGGAGATTCTGGAGGGCTGGTGCCGCCGGGTGTTTGCGTGGAGGAAGGCGAACCGTCGTTTCCGTGACGGCGAGCGGCTATCCGTGGCCCGCCATCATCGGGAACAGCTCGCGGATCATGGTGATGGCGGCCGGTCCGACCAGGACGACGAAGATCCCCGGAAAGATGAAGAGCACGAGGGGGAAGATCAGTTTGACGGCGGTCTTCGCGGCCCGCTCTTCGGCAAGCTGTCGGCGGCGAGTCCGCATGGAGTCGCTTTGGACGCGTAGCGCCAGGGCAATACTGGAGCCGAACTTGTCGGCCTGAATCAGCACGCCCGCCAAACTCCGCAGATCGGAGACGCCGGTGCGGGCCCCCAGTTCATGGAGCACCTCGTTTCGTTGCCGTCCCATTTGGAGCTGGAAATTGGAGATCGCGAATTCCTCCGCGATCACGCGATAGGTCTTCTTCATTTCCTCGGCGACCTTGCGCATCGCCTGGTCGAGTCCCAGCCCGGCCTCGACGCAGACGACCATCAGATCCAGCGCGTCGGGAAGCGCGAGGAAGACGGCCTCCTTGCGTTTTCGGCCGATGAACCAGACGATCAGATCGGGCAGGTAGAAGCAGACGCCCGCCACCGTGATGGAGGACAGGAGGGTCTTCTGGCTGATTCCGGCGATGCCGAGGATCGTGCCGGCGCCGAGGAACAGGCCCACCAGGAGTCCGATGAACTTCAGCCCGAGGAAGATGCTCGACGCCGACTCGCTGCGGAAGCCGGCGTTGGCCAGCTTCGTCTTCAGCTTGCTGCGATCGGTATCGCTTTTCGGCTGAAGCGGTTTGGCCAGAGCGGGGGTGGCCCTTTCCAGGACCTTGGTCATTCGGTCCTGCTTCTTCAGCGCCGACACGTCGCTCTCGCGGCGTCGGGCACGAGGGTTCTTCAGCTCATCGAGGCGTTCCGACGCGCGGGACTTGCCGGCGGCCAGGAATTCCAGCATCCACCAGGCCAGCACGGCGAACATCCCGAACATGGCGAACGGGAGGAAGCCCTCGAAGTTGAACAGATCGGCGGCGGCGAAGATCACGGCTCTCCTCACACCTTGATGTTGACGATCTTCCGAATCACCAACGCCCCCACCACTTGCAGGAAGATCGCCACGGCGAGCATCTTCTTGCCCAGGGGGTCGGTGAACAGAAGCATCACGTAGTCGGGGTTCAGGTAATAGACGGCGACGAACAACAGCACGGGCAGGGCCATGAGCACGATCCCGGAGAGGCGTCCTTCCCCGGTCAGGGCTTGGACCTGTCCCCAAATCTGGAACCGCTGGCGGATGAGGCTGCCGATCTTGTCCAGGATCTCGGCCAGGTCACCGCCGGTCTGGCGTTGGAGAATCACCGCGGTGACGAAGAACTTCAGATCGAGATTGGGGATCCGTTCGGTCATCTCGTCGAGCGACTCCTCGAGCGGAATGCCGAGATTCTGCTCCTCGAACACGCGGCCGAACTCCTTGCCGATGGGCGGACCCATTTCCCCGGCGGCCATGTTGAACCCGGAGGCCAGGCTTTGCCCGGCGCGAAGCGCCCGAGCAAGCATTTCCAGCGCGTCGGGCAGTTGGACGGCAAACGCCTTCAGACGCCGCTTGCGGCGCCAAAAGAGCCAGAGAATCGGCAGGCTGGCCATCACCAGGGCCACGACCGGAAGCAAGGCGAAGGGGAGCCCGGTGGCCGCCCCCAGCCCGGCCCCGGCGAGGGCGATGATCGCGCAGATCAGGGCCAAGCGGGGGACGGTCAGCGAGGTGTCGGCCTGCTGGAACAGGCGGCTGACGTTGCCAAAACGGCTGATCCAGTTCTCGATCAGCCCGGGCATGGCGTCCAGCGGTTGGGCCAGCACGCTCTCCTGCTTGAAGAGCCCCTCTTTGCCCCCGGCAGCGGTTTTCGTGCCCGTCAATAGATCGAGCCGGTCCTCGACCTTGCTGGACGGGTTGTCGCGAAGGACGAGCGCCACGCCGCCGACCAAAGCGGCGACTCCGATGAACGCGGCAATTGCGATAATCAATGGGCTCATGGGCGACTAGTCCTGCATCATCACGCGTTGACGAAAAGCGCTGGACGGCAGACGCACGCCGGCCGCTTCCAATCGGGGCATGAACGAGGGTCGGATCCCGTGGGCGATGAACCGGCCGTACGCGCGGCCGCCCTCGTCCATCCCGTCCTGCTCGAACGTATAGATGTCCTGCATCACGATCGTGTCCTGCTCCATGCCCACCACCTCGGAAATGTGCGTGATCTTTCGCGGACCGCCCTGGAGACGGTTGGCCTGCACGATCAAGTCCACGGCGCTGGCGATCTGCGTGCGCATGGCCTTCAGCGGAAGCTCGAACCCGGCCATCATGATCATCGTCTCCATTCGGGCGATGGCATCGCGAGGCGCGTTGGAGTGCAAGGTGGTCATGGAGCCTTCGTGACCGGTGTTCATCGCCTGGAGCATGTCGAGCGTCTCCGCACCACGGCACTCGCCGATGATAATCCGATCGGGTCGCATGCGCAGGGCGTTGCGGACCAGGTCGGTGGCGCTGATCGCCCCCTTGCCCTCGATATTCGAGGGACGGGTCTCCAGGCGGACGACGTGGTCCTGCTGGAGCTGGAGCTCGGCGGCGTCCTCGATGGTCACGATCCGGTCGGTGTTGGGGATGAAGCTGGAGAGCGTGTTCAACAGCGTCGTCTTCCCGGAACCGGTCCCCCCGGAAATGATCACGTTCAGCCGCGCCTTGATGGCCCCTTCCAGGAGCATCACCATCTCCGGCGTGAAGGCCTTGAAGTTGAGCAGGTCTTCCAGCTTCAGCGGGTTGGCGCCGAAACGGCGGATCGAGACGCAGGCCCCGTCCAGGGCCAGGGGCGGGATGATGGCGTTGAAACGCGAGCCGTCGGCCATGCGGGCGTCGACCATCGGGCAGGTCTCGTCCACGCGACGGCCCACCCTGGAGATGATCCGATCGACGATTTGCATGAGGTGGTCGTTGTCGCGGAAGGCCACGCTGGTCTTCTCGATCTTGCCCCGGCGCTCGACGTAGATCCTCTTCGGGCCGTTGATCAGGATGTCGCTGATCGAAGGGTCTTTGAGCAGGACTTCCAGCGGGCCCAGCCCGAACGTCTCGTCGAGAACTTCGTCGATCAGCCGCTCCCGCTCATTGCGGTTGAGCAGGGTGTCTTCGGTGTCGCACAAGTGCTCGACGACCAGGCGGATCTCGCGCCTGAGCACGTCGCCTTCCAGCTCGCCCACCTTGGACAGGTCGAGCTTGTCGACCAGCTTGCTGTGGATCCGCTGCTTCAGTTGCTCAAAGCTGCTTTCCTTCGACTCGGCGGTACGCAACGTGGCGCTACTGCTTTTCATGGTGGATGCGTAGACTCCTCTTGAATCTCACGGTGCTGCCGGGCCACCAACCTGCCAAGCTCCCCAGCCCGAGCCGGTCCCCCATGGGGCCACTCTTCGTGCACCCCTGATAAGCATAGCTTACCGGTGGCTGAATCGAGGAATCCTGCGCAGCCGTTCCCGTCAGGACCGATCCTCCCGAACGTGAGGATCGTGACGATGGCCCGGAGAAAAAGGGGAGAGGTCCAGTTTGCCGCCCACGGCCCGAAGGGTCCTTCGCACAAATTGGAGCTATCCCCCTTTGCCTTGGGAAACGCGCGCCCAAGCGAGCCACGAATCAAGGGCACCCGTACCCGGAAGTCCGGAGTGACAACCGCAGGCTTCGTGGGGCCAAATGCTTGTGCCCTGGCGGCGGGTGGCAGGGGGAGAGAGTCTGTTTCACGTGCAAGAAGGGGGGAAACGGAAAGCGAGAAAACGGAAAACAGAAGCGAGATAGATCGTCCGTGATCCATCCTCCATGACGCCGTCCTTTGAGAGCAAACCAGTTACAACGGGGGGGAATCGTACCACAACACTGTGTAACAGTGCAATACAAACAGGACACCAGGGAGTCGCGGAAATGCAGTCAGAAGAGATCTTGCCCGTGCGCGTGCAAAGGAGGGTGCCGTGTCGCTGTGAGCCGCGCCGCCGTTGGTCCCCGGCAAACATCCCCCGAAGGTGCCCATTTGGCCCGGCTTGTGCAATATGCTCCGTATGGCGTGGGAATTTGTAACTCTATAGATTTAACCCTAGAGAGTTGATTTCTACAAATGGCGCAAACTCGTCAGCAAGGATTGACCCGCGAGCGGCGGATTTATTACAGAGAGATTGAGTAAGGGATAGAGGGGCCAAGTACGGGATAGAGAGGCGAAGTACGGGCGAGTCTCCGAGGGTATGGTTGCCGCTCGGCTCAGGCCCGCATACCGAGGAGGATGCCCCCACGATGGGGTGTACAACGATCCGTCTGCTGTTCGGGATGGCCGGCCTCTGGGGCGCGCTGTTCGCCAACACGGCCGTGGCCGCCTTGGTGTTCGACGATCGGCCACTTGCCCCCACGTCTGGGGATATGCTGCTCGAAGCCGTTGCCGAGGAGTTCCTCAGTTCCGCGGTAACTTGCCCGGCCAGTGCGCTCCCCGGTCCATCTCCTTCCGATCCGCCGGCCGAGGAAGAGCCCCCCGGAATCGTCCGTCATGCCGAGCGTCTGATCCCCGGCGGCGCCGCCCCCTCGAACTCCAGCTCACCATCCAACGGGGGGTCCGCCGATTCGGCCCTTGCCGCGGCCCCCTACCTGCCGGAAATCGACCCCCGAGGATCGGTGCCTCCGGAGGCCCAGCCGATCCTCCCCACCGGCCCTCCGTTCGAGCTGCTCCGCCCGTGTTAGTTGTTCTTCCTTTCGGGACCGTATACCAGTTTCTTGCGCGAATCGACGGAAACTAGTATGGTGTCCCCGGAATTGCCAGAACTGGGTTCTCTTGGGTCGAGGGGTGTGAAGGACGGCCATTTTTCCTTCTGCGCAAATAAATCCTAGAACGGAGTGTCCTCATGAAAACAAAAACGATTGACGCAGTTGCGTGTCTTGGCGCGATGGTGATTCTTCTCGTTCTCGCCCAAGTGACGCAAGCAGCCATCACGATCACTGAACTCTCGTGGAACGGCAGCAATTCAATCCTTTACGAGGGTACGGTCAAATTCCCGGATTATGGCGGCTACGAGGGGGACGGCACGATTATCGCGAAGTCTCTCGAGGATATGGATCCGTACGTCCTGAAGGTCGACTACTTAGCATCAGACTTTGATGCCAGCCGAGCTTTCCGTTGGGCCGAGAGGGTCACGAATCCCGCCGGCAGCGGCAATACTTGGGATGCGTATGAGATCGACTTGCTGGGTACCACGGCTACGTTCGGCGGAGAGTTCTGGACGCAGGGTTCGCCTAGCTACATCCCCGGGATGGCCGCCATCGGTGACTTGACGACCTCGCCTGTTACGATCGACATCCTGTCGACGCTAGGTAGTCCGGCTCCCAACGGAGACGTCATGACTCTGTCGGCCGACAAGGGGCACATCAGCATCGTTTTCGGCACGCCGATTGCGCCCGGCGATACTTTCGATATTCACATTCCCATTTGGCATCTGGGGGCCGGCGACGGGAGTTTCCAACTGACGCAGCATGCTGTGCCCGAGCCGGCGAGTTTGGCTATCTGGAGCTTGCTGGGCCTGGGGATCGCCGGGCTCCGGTGGCGAAGGCGGAAAGGGGGCTGAAGAAGCGTATCCTTCGCGTAAACTTGTAGCGTGAAACGCACCATTTCGCCGGGTGCCACTGCTGGCTTGTCCAGCAGTGCGCCGGGTGCCACTGCTGGCTTGTCCAGCAGTGCGCGTTGCGGCCCGCGAACCCGTGGGAGTCAGCGGCGAGGAAGCAGTGCAGCCAACAGGCGCCCCATGGCGCCCCACGGTGCGTGCGAATAGCGCCGCTCGGTCGCATAGAGACCTGTTCGACGGCAAGCGGTCCTGTCCGTCCGCTGGATAGCTTGTAGGGTGCGTGAAACGCACCATTTCGCTTGTCGGCGAA
>DATKZH010000342.1:0-17355 GCA_035528065.1 Thermoguttaceae bacterium
TCGACGCCGACATACTTCATGGCTTGGCTCCTTTTGTGGAAATCGCTGGTTTGAGACTCGTACAAACCCCCGGTTTACCACGTGTTCAAGGACCAAGCTAGTTCGGCTCGGCCTCCGCTTCCATAGTATCACCCTACGAGAGATCGTGGAACGGAAATTGAGTAATTACACCTTGAATAAATCTAGTTAATAGGTTGACATTAGACCGGCTCGGTGATCCCCGGCAATGGCAGCGGGTAGTTGCCCGTCTCGTCGGGCACGGTGGGCGGGTCCATGTCGAAGCTGGCTTCTTCCGGGGCGGGGCCGTACTGGAGGTCGGACTTGTAGGCCTCGTCCCATTGCACCGGCTTGCCGGAGTAGCAGGTCATCTGGCCCAGCACGCCGATCATCGTGCTCGTGGCCATGTGGTAGCCGCTGTTGATCGGCTTGCCTTCGCGGACCGAGTCGATCAGCGCCTTCTGCTCGGCGTCGTAGGGGTTGTTCTCGGGCCCGTCGTATTGCCAGTTCGTCTCGCCCTCCACCCGAGGCTTGCGGGAGAGGAGGTAGCAAATGCCCTTCGAGCCCATGATGATGTCGGACGCGTTGTTGTAGCATCCGGCCTGGGTTCGGCAGAGGGCGTACAGTCGCGTGCCGCTCTCGTACTCGTAGACGGCCGTGTGGTGGTCGAACATGTCGCCGTAGACCTCGCCGAACGACGACGAGCGCCCGGCCAGCCCGAAGGCCCACTTGGGCATCTCCTCTTTCATGATCCAGGAGATGCGGTCGACGTTGTGCACCAGCGATTGGGGCACGTCGTCGCCGGAGAGCCAGCGGAAGTGATACCAGTTCCAGAACTGATACTGGATCTCGCTCAGGCTCGGCTCACGGGACATGACGCGATACGGCGCCCGAAGGAACATCGACTGGGCGGCCACGACGTCGCCGATGATGCCGTCGTGGATCCGCTTGACCGTCTCCTGCCAGCCGGCGTGGTATCGGCTCTGGAGGCCGGAGACGATGCTGAGGCCCTTCTCCTTGGCCAGGTCGGAAACGGCCTTGACGCGGCGGACGCCGACGGGGTCGATCGCGTGCGGCTTTTCGACGAACACGTGCTTGCCGGCCTTGATCGCGGCTTCCGAATACATGGGATGGAACTTCGAGGCGCAGGCGATGAGGACCACGTCCGCGGCGTCGATCACCTTCTTGTAGCCGTCGAAGCTGGCGAAGCAGTGATCGTCGTCGACCATCACCTGGTCGGGGAACTGCTTCCGGAGGTTCTCTCGCGAGGCCTTGACGCGGCTGTCGAAGACGTCGGTCATCGCCACGAGCTTGACGTAGGGGCCGGCCTTCAAGCTCTGGGCGGCGGCTCCGGAGCACCGGCCGCCGGCGCCGATCATGCCGATCTTGATCACTTCGTCGCCCGCCGCGTGCGCGCCTCGGGCGATCGAAACCGTGCCCAAGGCCGCCGCGCCGGCCGCGGAGCGTTTGAGGAAATCGCGGCGGGTCGTCTGGGGTGTACGCGATTGGCTGTGGGGCATCATGGGGCTTCCTCCCTTGGGTATGGGTCGATCAGTCGGTGGTGGGCAGCAAGTATTCTAGGCACGCCCACGGGGGACCGCAAGCTGCTCCAACAGAAGCGGGGACGACTCCCCATGGTGCCCGTGCGGGGCGTGTTGACAGACGGGCCCCGCGGTGCTATCAAATTGCGCACCGCTAGCAGGAGGATCCCATACCATGTTGCGGCTGTTGGTTCTGACAGTCTGGCTCACTCTGCCGGCGGCCGACGCCGCGGAAGAGGCCACGTCGGTCGAGTTGAACGGGCAGACCTACGGCGCCGTGGCCGACGAAGTGGGTCCGCTCGGCGGCGGGAGCGGTTACACGAAGATCGTGACCGAGGGCGAGCTTGTCGCTACCAACCTGGACGAGTTGCTCGAAGCCCTGGGCAAGGCGAAGCCCGGCCAGACCGTGTTCATCCCCGGCGAAACGGAGATCGACTGCACCGCCCGGGTGTACATCGAGGGGCTGGTGCTCGAAGTGCCCGGCGGCGTCACGCTGGCCGGCAACCGCGGCCAGGACGGCTCGCAGGGTGCCCTGATCTCGTCCGATGCCCTGAAGACCCCAGGGCTGATCCGCATTGCCGGGCCCGACGCACGCATCACCGGGCTGCGGATCCGCGGGCCGAACGCCAAACGGTATCTCGACCATCACCAGCGCTCGTTTGCCGAGGGACGGGGGCACGGGTACTACTACAAGTTTCCTGCTTCCGACGGGATCACGACCGAGCATCCGGCGCTGGAGGTCGACAACTGCGACGTTTCCGCGTTCGGCCACGCCGGCATTCGCCTCAGACGAGGCGACGGGCACCACGTCCACCACAACTTCATCCACCACTGCCAGTACGCGGGGCTGGGTTACGGCGTGTCGCACGACGTGGCCTCGTCGCTCATCGAGCGGAACCTGTTCGACTTCAACCGGCACTCGATCGCGGGCACCGGGCGGCCCGGCTGCGCCTACGAGGCCCGGCACAACGTCGAGCTGGGCACGTCGCTGAGCCACTGCTTCGACATGCACGGCGGACGCGACCGCGACGACGGCACCGACGTGGCCGGCACGACGATTCTCGTCCACCACAACACGTTCCGCGCCCCGACCACGCCGATCGTCATCCGCGGCGTGCCGCAGGACAAGTGCGAGGCGTACGGCAACTGGTTTCCGCGCCACGAGAAGCCCGAGGCGGCCGTTCGCGCTTCAGAAAACACGCACGTCCGCGAGAACGCCTACGGGGCCGACCCGCCGCGCGTCGTGGAGTGAACAATTGCGTTTGAAATGATGGGCAAAGAACCGGGAGTGCTTCTTTGCGATCGGCATGCGGCCCTGCCGTGGTGCGGATCTTCGGGCGAAACGACGAGATGAATCTATTTCCAGCGAAATATCGCCGGCATTAACCCCTTTCAGCGGCGATCACCCTTCGACCGGCGCGTTCACCAGCACGCAGCCGAGCACGCGCCCGCCGCATCTCTCGATCAGGCGAACGGCCCGCCGGGCGGCGCGGCGGCCCGTCTGACCGAGCTCGACCACCAGATAGGTGCCGTCGCAGAGACGGCTCCAGGGCGCAACCTCGGGATGGGCCAGGGAGGGCGCGTCGATCAAGACGAGGCGATAGCGGTTTCGCAGCGCGTCGAGCACCGAGGCCAGCTTCAAGCCGGTCGGCGGAGAGCCGTGGTCGGAGGGGAGCCGCCCGGCCGGAAGCACGCTGAGCCGCGGGACGCTCGTCCTGCGCACCAGCTCGCGCCAGTCGGCCCCGCCGGCGAGCACGTCGACGAGCCCGCGATCGGCCCAGATCCCCAGACGGTTGGCCAGTGTGGGGTTTCGGAGATTGGCGTCCACGGCCGCAATCTCCTCTTCCGCCATTTCCGCAAGGACCACGGCCAGCGACGCCAACGTGCTCGTCTTGCCTTCGCCGTCGCCCGGGCTGGTGAACATCATCGCCGCGGCAAGGCCCGGCGACCGTTGGGCAAGGACCCTTCCGGCAAGCTCGCGGTACGGCTCCTTCTCTGCGTCGTCCAACGGGCTCAACGGCCGCACGAGGGGGCGACCGGGCTCGAACAGGGAGCCCGGGGGCGCTTCGAGAGTCGGCTCCGACGCGATCGCCTTGGCCGGCGGTTCGTCGGTCCGCTCGGGCGGAGGGGGCCGGCGGCCCGGCTTGTCGGAGAGAGTGGGCGGCGGAGCTTGAGCCGGCTCTTGCGCTGGCAACGCTCCCGATCGGCGCAGTCCGAACGAATCGAGCTCCTCGGGCGAGATGGGCTCGATCGCCGGCCGCGACCGGGGTGATTTTGCCTGGATCTCCTTGAGCGCTTCCAGCATGCGGCTCATTGCGTAGCCCTTTCCGTTGCCGCTAGGGCACTTGGTTTCCGAAACTTGCTGCAAATGAGTCAAGTTCTTGGGTTCGGGGTTCAGGACTCGGAGTTCCACCCATGCACAGAAATCCTGAACCCTGACCACTGAACCCTCGCCTCGGTCTGAGGCGCAGCCTCGTTAGTGGTCTGTCCAAGTTGAGTTTACGGGTGCCACGGTTGGCTTGTCCAACCGTGCTTCCGGCACTGCTGGGCAAGCCAGCAGTGGCACCCAAATGCAAAGTCGAAGTGGACAGACCGCTAGGACGCAATCGTCTTGGTTCTCATCTCCCGCTACTGCTCAGCCGCCGCGACGGAGCCGGGCGAACAACTGACGGTACTCGTGTCGGCGGACCGCGGTGGCCGGAGGTGCCCCGACCGGCTCCAAGTCGTCATAGCCCTCCTCGACGACGATGATGTCCTCGTCGTCCGGCTCCATGGCCTGGCCTTCTTCGACCGTCTCACTCGGCTGCTGGCCGAGCATGGGAACGGTCTCCCGCTCCTCGTCCCACGGGACGGGGGCGTCCTGATCGTCGGTTTCGTCGACGCGCGTTTCGGCAGCTTCCCGGGTTGTCGCCTGCTGCCGGTGGCGCTCGGCCGCCTCACCTGCCTGCGACCATTCCGCCTTGACTCCATGCGAGGCCGGCTGCTTCCGGGCGCCCCCGGCGCTCTCCGCGCAACTCTCCTCCGAGCCCTCTTCCGCGGGGGGCTGCGGCGGTTCGCCCGAATCGGTCGCCCCCTCGAGTCCATGCCGGTCGACGATGACCTCCTCCTGTTCGAACTCCTCGCTGAACGGGTCGTGGGGCCCGTCGAACACCAGCTCCACCTCGGGACGGATCGAGCCAACCGGCTGGAAGTCGTCGTCCAGACTGGAGACGGCCTGCTTGATTCGCTCGACCTGTGCCACGGGGTCGGGGTCCTCGGGCCCCGGCGAAATGCGGAGCATGGGCACCGAGGCCGCCTCATCCGCGATCGACTCATCAGGGCCTGCATCCACCCGACCGCCTACTTTGCCCACCGCCTCGGGCTCGTCGTCGAGGCCGCCAAACTCGATGATGCCGCCTTCGGTCTTCTCCTCGCTCGAGTCCCCGTTCCAGGGTGTGGGCAACTGCTGTAGGTCGGCCCACGCCTCTTCCACCACCGCTCGATCGACTCGCTTGCGTCCGGCAGCGGAGGCCAGCAACAACGCGTGATCGCAGACTTGGTTCACCAGCCGCGGCACCCCGTCCGTCGCTTGATAGACGGCGTGGCACGCGTCGTCGGAAATCACCTCGCGGCCCTCGCGCCCGGCCGTGGCGATCTGGGTGTGAATGAACGCTTGTGTCTCTTCCCGGTTGAACGATTCGAGGTAGCAGCGGGCCACGATCCGCTGGCTGAACGACTCCAGCTTGGGACTGGCAAACCGCTCCTCCAGCAGGGCATTGCCGGCCAGCACGAGTCGCGTCCGAGGCTGGCCGTGGGAGACCAGGTTGGTGATCATGCGGATCTCGTCGAGAAGCCGCAACGGGAGCGTGTGGGCTTCGTCGGCCAGCAGAAGCATCCCCTGCGGACAGTCTTCGCCAGCCGTCAAATGGTCCATCAGCGCCAGACGCAGCTCCCCCTCATCGATTCCCCGGTAGGGCTGGCCCAACTCGAACAGAATGGCTTGCAGCAGGGCTCGCCGGGTGCCCAAACGGCCGCTGGCCAACAGGGCCACCTTGAACGAGTCCTTGAACTGCTCGGCCAACATCATCGAGAGGAGCGTCTTTCCGGTGCCCGACGGGCCAACCACCATGCCCACGCCCTCCGCTCGCTCGATGCAGCGGGCCAGGGTTTGTCGGGCGGGCTCGATCGTGGCCCCCGGGAAATAGTGGTCAACCTGCGGCACCGAGGCGAACGGCCGAGTGGATAGGCCGAAGGAGTCTTCGTACATAACCTAATATCCCCAGTTTTCCTTCGCAGCGGAGTCTGACAAATGCTAGCAGCCACCGATTATGCACACACACGTTTCTTGAGATCGGCACGACCCGCCCATCCGCTCCACCCCGTGTAGGCAGGCCGGACTGCTGGAAAGGGAAAGGGTGACAGCCACCAAATCTGGAGATGCTAGGAAAGTGGGGATGGCGGTTCTTTCTTTGGTCGTCCACGTTGCCGGAGGGTTGAGTTTAGGCCGAGTTCGTTTGCCGTTTTGATAATCCAGTCTGAATCGCCCAATGGACACCCTCGATTGACGCATCGACGCAATGCCCCCAACTCAGTTTCTGTCTGCGGCGTGTTGACGATGCTGGACCAGTCACTAGGTCGGGGTAACGGCCAGTCGCCAAGAATGGCTTTGGAGAGCATCGGGAGTGAATCATCGTTTCCACACCTCCGTCGCAAACTCGACCAGGGCCAATCCTGCGCTTTCCGCACCAGGTTGGCTCGCAACGCGTTACGCTCCACATATCGCACGACCTGGTAGAAGTAGTCGTCGGTTTGAACGGGAAACGACTTGAAACGACCCTGATACAAGTGGCCGTAGCCGGTTTCGTGGAAATGCTGCTTCCAGCGCTTCACATGGGTATTGGTCATCTGTTGCATGAACGCGGACAGATCACCATCGTGTTCCGGCCACAACGCGAGATGCCAGTGATTTGGCATCAGACAATAGGCGCAGATTCGCATGGGTCGCGATCGAAGCGTTTCATCAATGATCCGCTCCAGGGCCAGATAGTCGTCAGGTTTCTCAAAGAGTGTCCTGCGACCGACGCCTCGATTGAGTACGTGGTAAACCAATCCACCCGGCGCTTCTCGTGCTGGCCGACCCATACCAGCAAGTTACCGAAGCCCACCATCTTTGTCAAATTTGGTGGCTGTCACCTTTTCTTTTCCCTAGAACACGGCCACCAGGATCCCGAAGCAGACCCCGATCAAGAGCACGCCATAGATGATCTTTGCCAGCCCGCCACCGACCCGGGACCGCTTCTTGGGGGCGGTCGACGCCGGGCCCGTTGCCGGGATCGTGCCAACCACCGGGACCGGCAGCGCCGCTTCTGCCTCGGCGAGCGTGGCCAGCGGCAAGTCGCTATCGAAGCCGGACCAGATCAGGCCGACACCGAACGTGACCGCCAGCGCGGAAGCCAACGCCACGAGCATGGACCCTGACGGCTCGTCTGCCGGCTGGCGGGCCTCGCCCATTTGGGCCGGCTCCAGCTCGATGCTCGGGGTGCTGATTTGGGCTTCCCAGGCGCGTCGTTTGGCCTCCGCTAGCCGGTCGTATTCCTCTTCGGCCCGATCCATCGCGTCCTTGTGGCTGCGGAACGCCTGGGCCGCTTCCGCCAGCTCGGCGGCCAACTCGTCCGCGGGGACGTGTTGCGTGCTTTCCGTGGTGCCCAAGAGGTCCTCCGCCACGGGCGTGCCCAATGTCGGCCCTTCCTCCGTCGGCGACACCTCGGGCGGTTGCTCGGCGAGTCGCGCGGAAATCGACGCGAGCCGGTCCCTCACTCCGGCGATGCGGGTATCCACGTCCCGGACCAGTGGGTGGAGCGGCGTACGGGTGTCGAGCAGGCGGGCACGGCGCTGTTCGAGCTCGGCAAGCTGTCGGTGGAGGTCGACTGTCTCCCGATCAGGGGGCGGGGGAAGCGTCCTTGCCTCGATACCTCGGTTGGCCGTCAACCCGGCTGCTCGATCAGCCGGCAACGCGTCCGCCGAGGGCAAATCGGGCCTGCAACTGGCTACCCGGTCGGCCAGGGCTTGCTGTTTCAGGAAGTGCTGCCCGATGAAGTCATCCAACCGGCCCTTGGCGTCGAAGTACTCCTGCCGGGCGAGTTCGGCCGCTTCCCGAGCCTCAGGATAGTCGCCAGCGCCACTCGTCTCGAGATCTTCCCGATACTGTTCCGCGCAAACCTTTGCCAAGGTGTTGACAAGCCGGACGGCGCGGTCCGGGTCGCGATCGGAATACGAGATGGTGATCCCAAACCGCTCGGGAGATGCTTCGGTGGCGGCCACCCGGAGATTCTGACGTACCTGCTCGACGGTTCGGCCCGGCCCGGGCGCAAGATCGTTCTGCGTCAGACGACTCTTCTGTTCTTGTTCTTCGATCTGGTTGAGGGCTCGCCGCAGGTTGTCCTCAGAAAGCACGCGCCGCTCGACGCCCGCCGGATCAAACGAAATAAGCTCCCTAGGGCACTTGGCTTCGGACATTTGCTGCAAATGAGTCAAGTCTGCGGGGTTCAGGGTTCGGGGTTCAGGACTTGGAGTTCCACGTCTACACGTAAGCCCTGAACCCTGAACCCTGAACCCTGACCACTGACCTCTCGCCTCGGTCTGAGACCCCCCGTCGCTAGAGTTATATTGTCCTGTACCACCGGAAGGGGCTACACAGCGCCAGATCGTGGCGGTCGCCGCATAGCGTTTTGTGTTTCGGGCCTCGCTTGCCGTTAGCGACAGGACGGCTGCCCCGGTCGCGATGAACGCGAACACGCAAAGGACCGTGCGCGACGCCGAAGAGGAGCCCGGTCGGACGACGCAACGGCGGTCACTGCTGGGCACAGGCATGGCAAGCCTCAAACTGGATATTTGGGCACCTCGCGGTGCGGCCGAAACGCGTGGCAATCGCCCGACGCGGACCATCGGCGCAGACCGTCCCACGCATTCGACATCGACTCGCCCTGCCCTCCAGCTTGAGTTAGCGTGAACCGCTCCGGTTCTCACGGCTGAGCAGTGCACGCGAGCATCCCGGACTCGGCTTGTCAGCGACCACCTCGTTGGCAAGGATATGCAGAGGAGGAATCGGCGTCCGTAGGCGTTCCGGACTGAAATCGTGGGGGTTTGGGCGGACGGAAATCATGTTTCGCATCAAGATCTGCGGCATCACCACCGTTGATGACGCCCTGACGGCCGCCCGCGCCGGGGCGGATGCGGTCGGCTTGAACTTCTATCCCAAGAGCCCCCGCCACCTGGAGCCGGACGAGGCCCGGCGCATTGTCGAGGCCTTGCCACCCGGCGTGGTCAAGGTGGGGCTCTTCGTCAACGCCTCGCCGGGGGACGTCTGCGGGACGTTCGACCGACTGGGGCTCGATCTGGTCCAACTCCACGGGGACGAGCCGCCCGACCTCTTGGCCGGCTTGGGCGATCGGGCCGTGATGCGTGCGTTCCGAGTGGGCCGGGAGGGATTGGAGCCGGTGGCGGAATACCTCCGGCGGTGTCGAGGGCTCGGCTGTCTGCCCCGGCTGGTCCTCCTCGATTCGTGCGTCAAGGGGACCTATGGGGGAACCGGAAGAGTAGTCGACTGGCGCGTCGCGGCCCGCTATCCCAGCGACGACTGGCACCCGCCGCTGGTCCTGGCCGGCGGTCTGACCCCGGACAACGTCGCCGAGGCGATTCGCGCGGTCCGGCCGGCGGGGGTCGACACGGCGAGCGGCGTGGAGTCGAGCCCCGGGCGTAAGGACCGCGCTCTGGTCGAGCGGTTCGTGCAGTCTGCGCGCCAAGCGTTCCAGGGCCTGCCGTAGCCCTGCGGCCGGACTTTCGGCCGTCGTTGACAATTCGATCGCGGTTCGCCATAACACGCCTGAAGTCACTCAGTACTCCCTTCTCTTTCGAGCAGCGACGGACAGCATGCCCGAGATCCAAGCCTTCCGCGGAATCCGCTACGACCTGGGCCACGTGGGGTCGTTGAGCGAGGTGGTCGCCCCGCCGTACGATGTGATCGGCCCCGATCTCCAGGACCAGCTCTACAAGCGCCACCCGTGCAACGTCGTCCGCCTGATCCTCAATCGCCAGGAGCCGGGCGACGACGAGGTCAACAACCGGTACAGCCGGGCCAAGCGGTTCCTGCGCAACTGGCAATCCGAAGGCGTCCTGTTCACGGAGGCCGACCCGGCCATCTACGTCTATCACCAGCAGTTCACCGCGGGCGGCCGGACGTACACGCGTCGGGGCTTCATGGCCCGGGTACGGCTGGAGCCGTTCGGTCAGGGCTCGGTGTTTGCCCATGAGGAGACGATGCGGGCGCCGCGGATCGACCGGCTGATGCTGACCGCCCTCTGCCGGGCGAACCTGAGCCCGGTCTTCGGCCTCTACCCGGACTCGCAGACCGAAGCGCAGAACCTGTTGGACGCAACGGTCGCCGAGCGGACGCCGATCGAGGCCTCGGACGACGTGGGCGTGGTCCATCGTCTCTGGCCGGTGAGCGACATGGAGGTCATCTCGGCCGTGGCCGGCGTGCTCAGCCGCAAGCCGATGTTCATCGCCGACGGTCACCACCGCTACGAGACCGCCTGCGAGTACTGCGATCAGCTCGAAACCGGCGGCCCCCTCGCGCCCGACCATCCGGGCCGCTTCGTGATGATGACGTGCGTGGCCGTGGAGGACCCCGGGCTGTTGATCCTGCCGACGCACCGGCTGTTTCGCGGGCTGCCGGAGATGACCGCGGACGAGCTGACGGCCAAGCTGGGCGACTGCTTCACGACCCGGCCGGCCGGCCAGGGGGCCGAGTCGGCGACGACGGTGTGGGAAGACGTCGAGACCAGCGGTGATCGAGGCACCCTCGGCCTCTACACGCAGAAGGATGGGAAGTGGACCATCGCCCAACTGACCGAGGCGGGCGTCGAGAAGCTCGCCGAGGTGGCCTCCGATCACAATGAGCCGTGGAGGCGGTTGGGCGTGAGCATCTTGCACCGGCTGGTCGTCGAAACCCTGCTCGCGGCCCCGAACCTGCCCAAGCCGAAGTACGTGCACCTCGTCGAAGAGCTGTGCGAGAACCTCGGTGCCGACGAGTTCCCTCTAGCGGCGCTGGTCGCGCCGGCCACCGTCCAGGACGTCCGCCAGGTCAGCCTCGGCGGCGAGCGGATGCCGGCCAAGAGCACCTACTTCTACCCCAAGCTGCTCAGCGGCCTGGTGATCAATCCGCTGGAGTGACGGGGGTAAACGAGTCGTCTGTCCATCTCGACTTCGCAGGCTGGGTGCCACTGCTGGCTTGCCCAGCAGTGCCGGAAGCACGGTTGGACAAGCCAACCGTGGCACCCGCAAACTCAACTTGGACAGACCACGAGGGCTGCTTCGGTCTTTGCCGGCGTCCGATTGGGCCGCTCCGGGGCCGCCGCGCCGCAAGACGTAACGATGAGGGCGCGTTTCACGTGAAACGCGGCTGACCGGGCCGGGCGGACGTCCGGAATTGCGGGTTTCACGCGGGCCGGGCAGGTCGGACGCGTGCGGCGAGCTCCTGGGGCGGGGCTCGGCACAATCGCAGAAGCTACGTCCTCGGCGGAGGAGCGTGCTATGGAAGTCCGAGACGACGTCGAAGTGCAGTCCGGGCCCCGTCGGAGTCCGTTCCAGTACAGCTTGCGGAGCATGTTCGTCGTGACGACGGCCGCCGCGGTGGCACTCTCCGTGCTGGTTGCCAGCCCCGCTTGGCTCATCGAACTGGTGTTTCTGCTTCTGGCGCTCGCGATCCCCATGGTGCTGACGGTCGCCTTGATCTACGGCCGGGGTAGGCTCCGAACGTTCTCGATCGGCGCCCTGTTCCCGGCCGGCCTCGTGCTGAGCATGTTCATCCAGGGACCGCCGTTGTTCGACATGCCCATATCCGGCTTCCCCGGCCGGCTCGACCTGGAAGAGCGTTTCTTCGTCGCGTTCTTCATGATGGCGGCCTGCGCCGTGATCGTTGGGTTCGGTTTCCTCGCCGTCTGGGTCCGCCGGATGGTCGAGACAAGCAGCGGACGGCACGCGGAGGGATCCGATCCTCACACCGACGCGCCCATCGACACCGAGGAAACCCGGCCGGAGCCGGAAGCGGGAGCAGATGAGCGGCGTTTCACGTGAAACACGGCTGCGCAAGATGCGGGATTTCTGTGTAGGTATGCGTTTCACGTGAAACAGGCAATACACACGGTTTGGCCGTTTCACGTGAAACGTTCCGACGGGCCCAACGGGAGCCACGCTCGACTGCCGACGCGACGGAAACAGGGCCCATTCCCGCTCAGCGTCACGTCCCCGGCCTCCGGCCTCTGGCGCCCTGATCCCTCGCCCCGCATTCCTCAATTGGCATTTCCCGCCACGCCCGCCCCCTGGTAGAATCCCGCCCGCGCCGAAGTGGGCGCATGAGGCGCCAAGCATCGGCCAAAGAATAGCTGCCCGACTTCAGTAGCAGGCACACGCCGTGTGCCGTCCGCGGGCCACGGCACACGGCGTGTGCCTGCTACTCCGCAAATGCGGAAGCTGTCCTTCGGCCGATCCAAAGTCGGCAAGGAGGCCGGTTGTGGGACGAATCTTCTGCGTGGCCAACCAGAAAGGGGGGGTCGGCAAGACGACCACCGCGATCAATTTGGCTGCCGGACTGGCCAAATCGGGCGCCCACACTCTGCTGGTCGACCTGGACCCGCAGTGCAATGCGACCACCGGTCTCGGCCGAGAACCCACGGCACAGCACCCGTTGGTGGCCGGGGCCCCGCTCCATCAGTCGTTTGCCGAGACGGGCATCCCCAGGCTCGACCTGCTGCCTGGCTGCCGAAGCTTCCACGACGTGGAAGCCCTCACCCGGGACGACGAGGCCCAGGCCGCCCGCTTGCGCCACCACCTGATCGGGGGGCTAAACGGTTACGATTTCGTGCTCATCGACTGCCCGCCCTCGCTGGGCCAGCTCACGCGCACGGCCCTGGCTAGCTCGACCGAGGTCCTGATGCCCATCCAGTGCGAGTATTTCGCCATGGAAGGGCTGGTGCAGATGATCGAGGTCATCCGCCAGGTCATGGAGCGCCATGCCCACAACCTCCAGTTCGGCGGCATCGTGCTGACCATGTACGACCACACCCTGGAGCTGACCCGTGAAGTGGAGGAGGAGGTCCGCGACTTTTTTGGCGAGATCGTCTTCCACACCATCATACCCCGCGACGTAGCGGTGTCCGAATCACCCAGTCATGGCAAATCAGTCCTCGACTACGCGCCCCGCGCCCGCGGTGCCCGGGCGTACGTCGAGCTTTGCATGGAGGTGCTCGAAATTGAGTAAGGAAAGACGTTTGGGGCGTGGGCTGGAGGCCCTGCTGGGTCGAATGGCCGCCGGCGCGGAATCTTCGGGGCAGTCGACCGTCGCCGAACCCGCTGAGAGCCGGGGCGAATCGCTCGACGGGGGATATCCTCGTCTGCAGGCGGACTGCCTGGAAACGCCGGATCAGTTGCCCGCCGACGCGGAACAGGGCGCCATGTCCGAACCGAGTCCGCCCCCCGGCGACCCGCCCCTCGCAGATCGACCGGCCGATGAGCAGCCTCGTGCGGAAGAGCAACAGCAGGCCCCGCCAGATGGCGGACCCGACCAGAGGGGGCCGATTCGGGTCGACATCCGACGGATCGAGAAAAATCCCTTCCAGCCGCGTGAGGACTTCGATCCGACCGAGCTCGAATCCCTCTCCGACAGCCTCCGCGCCCATGGGCTGCTCCAACCGCTCGTGGTCCGCCGGGTGGACGATCGATATCAATTGATCGCCGGGGAGCGTCGTCTCCAGGCGGCGGCGAAGGCCGGCTGGACCGAGGTGCCCGTGCACGTCATCGAGGCCGACGATCGCGAGCTGGCCGAATTGGCGATCGTCGAGAACCTGCACCGCAAAGACCTCAACGCGCTGGAGAAGGCGTCGTCGTTCCAGCGATACTTGGAACGGTACGGAGGGACGCAGGAGGAGCTGGCCGCCCGACTGAAGCTCGACCGCTCCACGATCGCCAACCTGATCCGGCTGTTGGAGCTGCCCGGGTCCGTCCAAGAGGCGCTCCGTCACGGCAGGATCACCCAAGGCCACGCCCGGGCCCTGCTGCCGTTGGGCGACGAGCGGGAGCAGGTGGAGTTTTGCGGCCGGATCCAGCAGGAAGGGCTCAGCGTGCGCCGGACCGAGGCCCTGGTCCATGAGACGATCGAACAGGCCGATGCCGAGCCGCTGGCCGTGGTGGGATGCGACGGCACGACTTCCCGTCCGCGACGCCTCAAGAGCGAGCACATCGCTGCTTTGGAACAGGAGCTCCGAATCGCCCTGGGCACCAAGGTAAAGATCACCCACACCAGCCGGGGCCGCGGCAAGGTGGTGATCCACTTTGCCAGCCACCAGGAATTCGAGCGACTCCGACAGCACATCTGCGGCCCCGGCCCATCGTACGCCCACGGTCAGGTCGGCTGAGGCAGCACAACCCTCGCGAAAGTATACAAATATACAGTATCGGGCACCGTCGCCGCTTGTCCGAGTCCGCCCGGCGATTGCCTCGACGGTCTTCGAGTGGTAGGATGATTCCAGCAACGGCCGGGACCAAGGCGCTCGCTGAACTTCCCGGCCGAGGGACCTATCGGGGCGTGGCGCAGCCTGGATAGCGCGCCTGCTTTGGGAGCAGGAAGTCGGAGGTTCAAATCCTCTCGCCCCGATTCATAAAGCCCGACGTAGCAATGGTTTACGTCGGGCTCTTTTTGTCGACCGGAAGGGTGAAGTAAGCCGGTGCTACGCCGGTGCTACGGTCGACGGGAAAAGTGACGCCCGCTCTTCAGACGCCCCCACGTGCCCGAGAATCGCCGCTCGCCTCGGACGGGTGAACGGTCGGGCAGGGGGACGAACGGCTGGGAGACGCAGGCGTGGGGGATGGGCTACCCCTTGCCCTTGCGATGCCAGCCGCAAAGTAACCGACCCGGGGCACGCCAGCTCACAGCCGATCCGCCGGCCAGAATACAATCTTCGCGTCGAGTCGCCCCGACCAGTCATCTTCGACCAGGATGAATTGCACACCCAGCTTGCAGAGATCGACGAGAACCTGATCCGGCACCAGTTGACCGCGCTGCAGGAATCGCAAGCGTTGAAGCGTCGGAAGGAAATCTACGAGGCGTTGCACCCGGAGACGAAGGTAGGCGGCGGGGAGAAGGGCGCTCGTGGAAAACCAAAACGACAATCTGACGTTTTGGTTTCGTTCACCCAAGACACCGCCGCCAAGACCGGGAAGTCGAGACGCACCGTCGAGCGCGCCGTCGAGGTGGCGGAAAAACTGCCGGAAGAAATCCAACAAGCCATTGCCGACGCCCGCAACTCTTCGACGACTAGCTCCGCCTCTTGCCGATCCGTCGGCAAACAATACTGGGCCGAACCGTAGTTCGGGACGTCGGCAACGACAATGAACAGCGGCCGCAAGTCCAACATGGAAACCAGCCGCCGCCTGCCGTAATATGCCCGATCCCGGCGAAGCCCCTGGGCAACCGAAAGTCGAGAACCGTCGCCGCGGGGGAACGGTTTCCCTGATAGGCTCATGCGTTTTCCCCCCTGGGTTTTCGACGAAAGATCACGGCCACCGGGCCGATGTAGAGTACCAGCGGGGTGAACGAAATGCCAATCAGCCATTGCTCGAGGATAAAGCGAATCTTCATAGTACCCGCCTTCCCCGGGCGTGCCACCCTGCCAACAGGCCCCGTCGATAGGAACGCCGAACACACATCTTCGCCATCGGGTAGTTTGCCCGACAGTACCAGCCGGTCGCGAAGCAGGTGAACAGCCCTGCCCAGATAGCGGCCGAGGTAGGGCTGACGGAAAGAAGGACATCCATGATGTGCTCCAGTGCCCAGATGGGGCAAGAAACGACCAGAAGCCCGACGACTCGTGTCTAGCGTCCAATGAACGCCCGGGGGACCTTGCTCGCCGCCTGCGCGGGTCGACGCTTGGCACACCCCGACAAGCCGCCGGGCTTCTGGTCTCTCACGTTCAAGGTACATGAGCAACCTCATTGGATTTAGACGCCCGCAGTCTAGCAGACGGAGTCGCCCGTGTCAAGCCCCCTCAGCTCCGCCGCTCCGCCGCTACCCCGCTATCGGGCTACATCCTCACCAGACGCCCCCAGGTGCCCGCTAAGCCCCTGGACCTGGCAACGTGTTTTGCCCCGTCCGATCGTCGAACGCCCAACGTGGTGGGCCTGGGGGCGTCGTGATTGAGCGCCTCTGTCAAAATGGGCAAAAGAGTCTGCCCATGGTATTGCTTCCCGCCTCAGAGTGCCAAGTTCGCCCACTTTCGTCGGCCCCGTCCGACGGCGGTGACTGGACCGAATGCGAAAAAACCGTGGGCCGCGCATGGCACGACCGGCCCACGGGAGCGCAAGACGTGGAACCCAAAAAACGTCGCGCTCTAACTATTCGTCGAGTATTTCACTATGAACCCTTTGCCCCTCGGACGTCGCCGCGGCAATCTCCTTGGCCACGGCGCCACCCTCTAATTCCCACTCATAAACCTTCCCCAAAAAAAACCCGAGATTCTCGGCCATTCTGCCCGCCTTGATTTCCCCTACGCTGAAACGGAGTCTATCGAGCGCCTTTTCGGCGGCTTTGGCCCTAGCCCGAAGCCACTTGATGCGTTCGCGCGAAACGAACAGCTCGGCCAGTAGCCTCGGGTTTGCCAGGGGCGGCCGGGACAACGCGGCAAGGATTGTGTCCGGGGGTAGATGCCCCTGGCGGATGTACTGGACCTTCGCGAGAAGCGATGATTGGATTTTTCGCTCGGCCGCCACGGCCGCCTCAAGCGTTGTGGTCAACACGCCAATCTCGCCGATCAGCTCGGCCCGCCGGGCGTCCTCCTCAGCGTTTGCGGGGAGCCGATCCGCGACTCGACCGATAGCGGCCTGCTCAAGCGCGGCAAGCTCCTCTTGAAGCGGGGCGCACGCGGTGGAGTGCTCGTCCGCTGCTGCGTCGACCCTCAGCTCGCTCGCCGCGATGTCGGCCTCTGCCAGCCGGGCCGGCGCAAGCTCCAGATCGCGCTTGGCTGCGGCCAAACGGATGCTGCGACGGTGGGCAAGTCGTTCGGAATCGTCCGGGTCGTGGCCTCGCTTGTTGACGATGGTTGCATCGGATGTCATGTTCTCCCCATTTCCTTTTCGATGTCGTGTGTGTGCAAAACGCCTCGTGCGAATAGGGCACGGGCAACGGATAAAATCTGTACGCGGTGATCCTCGACCACGCGACGCGCGCGGGCGTGAACCTTGTGAAATCGCGCGACCCAGTGTTCCGGCCCCTCGACCTCACAACGCGTGATGCAATATAGGGCAATGGTTCGCTCGTCGCTGGGGGTGGTGTCCGCCGGAAACCGCGACGCCAGGGCCGCCAGCTCCTCGCTAGGTGTCAAATAACCAACCGCCTGCCGCACGTCCGACGCGGCCGGGTCGGGCTCGGGCGGGGGCGGCTCGCTGCCAAGCAGCTCTACGGCTGCCGTCGCCGCTGCCGTCGCGATCGCGATACCAAATGGGGTCAAGCCATCAAGGGTGGCTAAGCCCCCGCCGTCGGAAAAAATGGCGAGACGAGAGCATTCGCCGCCGATGGCCACCGCGGCGCAAGCATGGGCGGCCTCGTGAACGGCTGTCTGCCAACGCTCGTTCACCTTTCGCCTCCCAAATATTTCACATACCATGCGATCGCCCCAATTTCGGCGGTGAACCACTGCTCGCCTGTGCGGTGCTCCGTCCGCCACGGGCGAACAATCCCCAGCCGCACAAGCTCGTCCGCATCGTCGGGCAGCTCGGACTCGGGCAGGTA
>DATKZH010000343.1:0-2030 GCA_035528065.1 Thermoguttaceae bacterium
CCCTCGGTGAAGACGAAGGAACAATCCAAACGATCGACCAGAAAAGGAGCGAAAAAGGTTGCCGCCCGCAGGAAGAAAGCGACGAAGGCCGCCAGGACAACGCCCGCTTCAAAGGCGTCCGAGGAGACGTCAACCAGACAGCCGCATTCAAAAACGCCATCGAAACGCACTGCGACCCGGAAACCCGCCCTGAAGAAGTCCGCGAAGAAGTCCGCGAGGGTCAAGGCGAAGAAGAAAAAATGAGCATGGGTGGGTGGCCATCGCAATTGCACATGCTTCCTGCTTGTCCTGCTCCCCCGCGAGCAGCGCTCCCTGTGATGACGCTTTGTGCGGAGGAGAGAGACGGACGAATGGCACGTAGTTCCTTGCAAGTGCATAGGGGGAAATGACATAGGCAAAAGGGGCCTCGCTTGCGTAGATGGACTTTGGGAACAGGTTCATCACTGGCAAGGAGGCCCCAAGGATGCGTTATTTCCACCAAGGATGGTTTCGTCAACGGTTCCAGCAGCAGTTTCAATTCCTCAAGTGTCAGTTCCTTCAGGAGAGTGGGTTACCCTTTGACGATGTGTTTTCGGAGACGATTGTCGCGAAGGCGTTGACCGACAACGCCGTCGACTGGGTGGACCGCATCTATTCGCCGCTGGTCACGCTATGGGTGTTTCTCGGCCAAGTCCTCAGTGCTGATCATTCCTGTCGTCACGCCGTCGCGCGGCTGATCGTCCATCGCCTTTCCCTCGGGCAACGACCGTGCTCGGCGGAGACGGGAGCCTACTGCCAGGCTCGCAAGCGACTGCCGGAGAAGTTCTTCTCGGACGTCGCCCGCCAGAGCGGACGGGCCTTGGAGTCAGGCGTCGATCCCCAGTGGCTGTGGAAAGGGCGCCGCGTCTACGTTTATGACGGATCGTCGGTCTCGATGCCCGATACGGCGGAGAATCAGCGGGCTTACCCGCAGCCGGTCGCGCAGAAACCCGGCCTCGGATTTCCCCTCGCCCGCATCGCGGCAGTCTTTTCTCTCTCGTGTGGTGCCGTGATCGATCTGGGCATCTGCCGTTATGCCGGAAAGGGACAAAGCGAACTGGGAATGCTCCGCACGCTGTGGAGCATCTTTCGTTCCGGCGATGTCATGCTGGCCGATCGCCTGATGTGTTCCTGGACGGACATGGTCATGCTGAAGCAGCGTGGCGTCGATACCGTCACGCGGCTCAACAAGCGCACCGCCGACTTTCGGCGCGGGCAGCGGTTGGGTCCAGGCGACCACATCGTCCAATGGCCCAAGCCGCAGAAGCCTCGTTCCCTGGATCGGAGGATCTACAATTCGCTGCCCGAGTTTCTGCTGGTTCGAGAAACGCAGGTCCGCGTCGAACAACCCGGCTTTCGGACTCAGATCCTTGTGGTGGCCACGACCCTGTTGGACGCCGACGCGATTTCCTCGTCCGACATGGTCGAACTTTATCGTTCACGCTGGAACGCGGAACTTGATTTGAGGTCGCTGAAGCAAACACTGCAGATGGACATCTTGCGGTGCAAGACGCCGGAGTTGGTGCGCAAGGAGATCTGGACCCACATTCTGGCCTACAATCTCATCCGCACGATCATCGCCCAAGCCGCCGCAAAACACGGCTTCGCACCACGGACAATCAGCTTCAAGGGCGCGGTTCAGACGCTGGAAGCCTTCGGCCCGTTGATCGCGTTCGAAGGCCGACATGCCTCGGCGTTCCGCGCCAGTCTCTACGAACAACTACTCGATGCCGTCGCCAACCATCGCGTTGCCGATCGGCCGGACCGGTTTGAACCTCGCCGACGAAAACGCAGACCCAAACCGTACGATCGCCTCATGAAACCCCGGCACGAAGCCAAACGCGATATCCTCAATGGGTTAAGAGAGAACTAAGTGCCATTCATGTGTCATTCCGGGAATCCCACTCGGCCAGTCCGGGGGCACCAGGAACCCAAGGCAGAAATGCGCCTGTTGCGCAGGCATACCAGCCGTCGACATAGATGCCGCGATGTCCCATGTTCTCGAAGTATTG
>DATKZH010000344.1:0-12805 GCA_035528065.1 Thermoguttaceae bacterium
CGCCGGGCAGCCGTCTGGGAGAGACGAGCCCGGCGGGAGCGGACAGATGGACTCCGACAATCCCTACCAGTCGCCGAAATGCTCGCCGACCGAGACGCCGCCGGGCCTCGCCGACGCGAGCAGACGTCCTGTTTGCGAAATACGGGCCCCTGCTCGGCTTCTTGCTGGCGATTCTCTTGGTCCAGGTCGCATGGGCGATCCGCGCATAGGCCCGGCCGTGGCGTAGGCTATTATGAGCCCAGTGTCCGAACGCCAACCGCCCGGTCGTAGCGATCCTGCGGGTCGCAGCGAAGGAGCCGGCCGTAGCGAGAGGCTCCGCCACCCCTGGCCAAGGAGTGATCCGCGGTTTCCTCGTGGTCTGTCAATCCTTGCCTTGTGAGTTGGTGCCACTGGCGTCTCGCCAGTGCGTCCACGAAAGCACGGGCAAGATGCCCGTGCCACCCGCCGCGGACTCTCTCCACCAGCGCTGGTGTGCCAGTGGCAGACCGCGGGCAATCCTCGAAGTCGCTGCAATCGATTGAGCGAGCGAATCCCATGGCGAAAAAACGACGCAAAGCGCGGCGCGTGCACGACGAGCCCCGCCCGGCCGAGCCGGCTCCCGCCACAAGCCACGGCGGCAAGACGTGCCGCTGGTTCCTGATTGTGGCCGCGTTCGTGGCCGGCGCCGCGGTGATGATCATCGAGCTGGCCGGCAACCGCGTCCTGGCCCCCTGGTTCGGCAACAGCCTCTACACCTGGACCGGCCTGATCGGCGTGATCCTCGTGAGCATCAGCGCCGGCTACTACCTGGGCGGATACCTGGCCGACCGGCGCCCCGACTACCTCGTGCTGTCGCACCTCCTGACCGCCTCGGCCCTGCTGACCGTCCTCGTCCCGGCGCTTCAGTCCGCGCTCTCGGGGCCGATCCGCTCGCTGGGCGTCGTCTCCGGGCCGGTGTTGGGCACGATGCTCCTGTTCGCCCTGCCGGGATGCCTCTTGGCCTCCGTCTCCCCGTTCACGATCCGGCTGATCAGTCTCCTGACCGACGACAAGAGCGTGGGCCTCTCGGCGGGCACGATCGGCATGGTCGCCACCTTGGGGAGCGTGCTGGGCACCTTCGGCTCCGGCTTCGTGCTGATCCCCCACCTGGGGCTGAGGACCGTGTTCCTGACGACCGGGCTGGTGTTGGCGGCGCTCGCGGTCGTCGGCTACGGCCTCTTCTGGTCCCGACTGCGCCGGAAGAAGGCGGTTGTCGCCGGGCTCGTGTTGGTGCTCGGCGTCGCGATGGCGGCCGGTGCCTTCACGGGCGGGAAAGCACGCCACATCACGATCTTCGGGGCGTCCGCGCCGGTCGTCTTCGAGCAGGACACGTTCTATCACAGGATCCAGGTCGCCGAGCTGCCCGCCGAGCTGTCCGACGGTGAACGCGACACGGCCCGGTTCCTGTATCTCGACACCACGCAGGAAGGGTCGCAGTTCGTCCGCTCGCGCGAGATGGTCCTGCCGTACCAGGAATACTGGCAACTGGCCAAGCTCTTCTGTCCGGAGGTCCGGCGGGCGGCGTTTCTCGGCGGCGGTGCGTTCACTTGGCCGGAGGCCCTGCTCGACGCCTTCCCCGACGCCCGGGTCGACGTCGTGGAGATCGACCCGGCGGTCATCGAGGTCGGGCGCAAGCACTTCCGCGTCGACGAGTATCCGACGATGAACGCCGTGGCCGACGACGCCCGGCGGTTCCTCCAAGCCTCCGACGCCCGCTACGACCTCATCTTCGGCGACGCCTACCACGGCGTGCATTGCGTTCCGGCCCACCTGGTCACCCGGGAGTTCTTCGAGCTGGTCCGCGATCGTCTGAGCGACCGCGGCATCTACGTCATCAACGCGCACGGCCCGGTGCGAGGGGACGGCGCGATCCTGTTTCGCTCCCTGGGCAAGACGCTCTCCGAGGTGTTCCCGCACCAATGCGTTTTTACCACCCGTCCCGATGCGCCCGAAGCCGTCGAGCAGAACGTGTTCCTGGTGGCAGCGTCGCACGATCTGGCGGTCGAGTCGATCCTGGGCGGCGAGCACCCCCATCGGCAACTGGTCGACGACCTGTTCCGCGGCTACCTCCCGCCGGAACAGTACGACTTGGCCGACGGCGCCGTGTTCACCGACGACTACAACCCGATCGAGTACCTGGCCGCGCGCATGCTCCGAGCGAGCCAGCCCGCCCCGTGAGCGATCCGGGCCGCCGACGGCGTGTATATCCGGGGAATCTCGCCTCCCGCGTGGGGTGTCTGCGCCGGACGATTCCCCGTCCAACCGCCCGTTTCGCCGGCCAATGGCGCGCCTGCGCCCGGAAAAGTCGGCCGCCAACCCGGGCGGCCAGAAACAGCCTTGAGGCCCGCCCAACGCCCCGAAGGGGCAGAATATGGTAGCCCGGGGCGCAGCCCTGGGGGGCCGATTCCGACAAAACCCGCGAGCCCTGAAAGGGCGACATAACGACGATCGCGCCCTTTCAGGGCTCCGGGGCGTTGTCGGTCCTCCACACCCAGGGCTTCGCCCTGGGCTATCGTATTCCAGCCTTTCAGGCTTGAACGAGGAAGAAAAGGGAGTCGCGACTGCTTTGTGCCCCGTGCTCGACCGGCTCGTCCCCTACGGGTACACCCCCACCTCGGCGATCCCCATCAGGTTCGGCCGTGTGGCGCTTCCGCCGCCGGAGGGCTGGAGGATGCGGACGGCGTCGGCTTGGACGGGGGCAAAGCGGAGGACGGTGTGGCGGTCCCGGGCGGGCTGCCATTCGGCGCTGCTTTCCGGCGGGGCAACCGGGACGAATCGGCCGTTGACTCGGCACTCGACGCGATAGGCCGTCGGCAGCCAATCCCCCTGGCCCCAGACGACGTAGAGGGTGCGGATCGGACGGGGCTTGGGCCAAGTCAGGGTGATCTGGTGCGATTGCGGGGATTCGGCCGAGGCCCAGGCCGTGCCCTGCTTGCCACGTGGGGATACGAGCCCGTCGTTGATCGGCGCGGCCGTGTAGCCCGGGTAGAGACTGTCGACCTCGATCTCGGGCGGCGAGGGACCGGTGGCCAGCGCGACGTTTCTTGGGCCCTCGGCCGCTTCCATCGCGACCGGACGCGACGGAAGGATCTCGGTCCGCACCGTCTCGGCCGCGCTGGAGTGCATGGGCAGCGGGGGACGGGGCGGCTGCGCAAGTGGGGCGTGATCGATCTCGATGCGGTGCGTCGGCTCCAGCTCGTGGTGCACGTCGAGGAAAGCGTGAAGCTGCGCCCGGCAAGGGCCAAGCGGCGGCAGGCCTTCCGGCCCGGTATTCTCCAGGTCCGGCCGAAGGACGCACTCGACCTCCGCGTGCCCCGCGGGAAGCGGCGTCCGAAACAGGCACCAGTCGGCGGCCCCCGCCCGGGTGCCGCTCTCGCGACCTTGGCTGTCGCGAAGCCGGAGGTGCGGCGCGTCGACGTCGAGCGACTCGCCGCCGCAAGAGACCGCGGCCGTGACGGGCGGCTTCGACCCTTCAAAGCCGGTGAGCAAGAGGACGAGATCCGCCCTCGCCCGTTTGGGCAGGTCCGCGGTGAACCGCAGTCTTGCCGCGCCGTTTTCCTCCTGGAGGGCGACCCCTTCGAGGCGCGTGCCCGGCCGGGCATCGGGTCCGGGCGACAAGCGGACGGTCGCCTCGGTGGCGCTCGGGGCCACGGGCACCGGCTCGCCGTCGACCAGCAGCTTTCGGATCGCCACGGGGCTGATGACCCGAAGCGCCTCCTCGGCGCGGCCGAGCAGCCCGATCACCGTGCGCTCCGGCGACGACTGGAGCACCTGCTCGCGCCCGCCCAAGACCATCGGCCGCGGCAGGTCGCTCTGCGGGGCGACCTCGAGCACGAGCAGCTCGTGGGCGGCCAGCGTCAGCGTGACTTCGCCGCCGTAGCGGACCGGCTCGGGAAGGGCGAGCGAGTACGGGTACGTGGTGAAAACGACGAACGGCTCGGGCGACGGCCAGAAGCCGGCCTCTTCGTCGCACCGCAGCGTGATCGTTTGGTGGAGCACCGTCGGGTTGCGCAGGCCGACGACGCCCCGGTTGCCTTCGACGACGTGCGAAAAGCCGTACACCTGGCCCTGCATCGGATCGCCGCCGAGCGGGCGCGTGTCGGCCAGCAGCCAGTCGTCGCGGCCCGTGCCCCAGCGGTGCACCGCGGCCAAGTCGTCGCGGTTCTCTTCAGAAAGCTCGGGCAGGGCGAGGATGTACTCGGCGATTTGCGGGCCGAGGAGGAACATCATGGCCGCGTAGTTGACGAAGGCCCGGCGCGGCTGGGCCGCACGCGGCGCCCACTGCTGCCAGCGGTAGCTGATCGCCCCGTGGTCGATGTAGCCGGTGGCGGGGTAGTAGGGCCGGGCGTGGAGGAGCCCTTTCATGGCCGCGTCGCGCCAGGTGCCGAGGAGGTCGACGGTGGCGAAGGCGGGCGGGCCGTCGAGGTTGTTGTTCCAGTCGCCGCCCGGGCCGTAGTAGACGGCGTCGTACCACGCGAGCCACCAGGGACTGAACCAGCCGGTATCGCAGAGAAAGATATCGGGCTTGGCCGCGCGCATCGCCTGCAGGTGTTCGAGAAAGGCGTCGGCGATCGCCTCGGTGCCGTAGCCGGGCATGTGGCCGCGGTGGTTGCCCGCGGGGCACGCAAACGTGCCCCAATCGTAATAGTACATCCCGACCCCGTGCTCGCCGACGTATCGGCCCAGGTTGGCGGTGAGGAGATGGCCGGCGCGGGGATCGGCCAGGCAGTAGGCCGCGCGGCCTTGGGGGCCCGACTCGACGAAGATCGTGTCGAAGCTCTCGGCGATCCAGTCTCGCAGAAGCGGGCTCCGCCGGCCGCTGGTGTAGACGTGCAGCCCGAGCGGACACCCCAGGCGCTCCCGGCTGTACGCGGTCAGCAGGCGGAGGAACTCCGGGCATTGGGACGAGGGCTCCATGATCCCGCGCGTGGGCTCGGCCCAGCCGTTGACCATCAGGCAGTCGAGCTTCACGCCGCGTTCGACCAGGGCCTCGCGGGCCGTGTCGACAACCTCGCGGGCCTGGTCGTCGAACTGGTGGGCGTCGAAGAAGAAGTGGGTGAACCGCTCGACCGGGCGCTGGCGGCGCCGGGCGACGTAGCGGAGCAGGACGTCGCGGAGCCGCTCGTGGGGCCGATCGGCCGCCACGCCCAGCACGGCCGGCTTGCACTCGAAGCGCCCGGCCTTGCCCGGGTAGTGGCGGAGGAAGACCGTGCCGTCCTCGTCGTAGCCGTTGTGCCCCGCCGGGTGCTCCAGCCCGAGGAAGATCTGCCCGCCCACCCGCACCGGCTGCCCGAGCCCGATGTCCCAGACGCACGGCCGTGGGACCTGGCGCAGGTGATCGACGGGCTCCGTCGGCGCGGGGCTCAAGCTGTTTGGCGGCATGGGCGCCGGCTCGGCGTCGGCGAACCGGAGACGCTCGACCTCGACGCTGCGGACGTAGATCTCCCCGGTGTCCAGCGCCAGTCGCTTGCGGAGGAAGAAATCGTCCGGCCCGATCTCGTAGCGGACCACCGCCCGGATGCCGAGCGACGGATGACGCAGCCCGAGGGCGAGCGTTCCCTTGGCCGGATCGGTCTCGACGTCCTCCAGCGCGAACTCCGAAGCCGGCACGCGTTTCGACGGATCCAGCTCGAGCACGAACTCGTCGCCGCGCGTGTCGAACCGCCGGCCGGTGAGGCGGTTCACCAGGGAGCGAGTCGCCACGTGCGGGCGCAACGAGATCGCTCGTGTGAGTTGCGAGTTGCCGATCTCGACGACGTCGCCGTCGCGGCGTACGGTCACGCCCTCGCTACTGCCGACCGCTCGGGCCGGCAGACCCGCGAGAGAAACGATCGCCGTGCACGCGGCGCAGGCCACGACAACGCGAGTAACTGGGGCCGAGATCATGGGGGGGTCCCTTGCTCGGAGACGACGTGATCGTCAGTTGAGACAGAAACGGCGACGCCGGCCGGGCCGGGGTCTCTTCTCGCCTTTTTCGTTGCGCCGGTTTCGTATCGAGCCCCAGCCCGGGCGCTATTTCCGCCGGTACTCGGGCGAAGGCTTGCGTTTCGAGCCGGGGAGCGTGTCCCAGTCGACCACGCCGATCCGGTCGGCATAGGCGGCCCACAGCTCGGCCAGCTCCTTGACCTTCTCGGGGTGTTTGCCGGAGAGGTCGTTGGTCTCGCTCCGGTCGACGCTCAGGTCGTACAGCTCCCACGGGCCGCGGTGCTCGGCCACGAGCTTCCAGTCGCCCTGCCGGACGGCCTTGTTGCCGATGTGCTCCCAGAAGAGGAACTCGCGGGGCTCGGGCTTCCGGCCTCGGAGGATCGGCGCAAGGCTCTTGCCCGGAAGGGGCGTGGTGCGTTGGCCGTCGAACGTCTCGGGGTACGCGGCGCCGGCGACGTCGACGAGCGTGGGCAAGACGTCGATCACGTGCCCGACCTGGTGCGTGATCTCGCCCCGGGCCTCGATCCCGGCCGGCCAGTGGGCGATCAGGGGAGTGGCGATCCCGCCCTCGTGCATCCACATCTTGTGCATCCGCAAAGGGGCGTTGGCCACGTTCGACCAGCCGACCTCCAGGCAGCGGTACGACTCGCGCGAGCCGGGCGGGGCGCCGGGCTTGTGACCGTCGCCGCGCACGATGTACTCGGCGCTCGATCCGTTGTCCGAGAGAAACAGGATCAACGTGTCGTCCAGCACGCCCATCGTCTCGAGCTGTCGCACCACGTACCCCACCCCGCGGTCGACACAGTGGATCATCGCGGCATAAGTAGCCATCCGCGCGTCCCACTCGTCCTTCTCCTCGTCGCTGAGGCTGTCCCACGCCCGGGCGTCCGGGTCGCGGGGTGAGAGCCGACAGTTGACGATCCCCAGCTCGCGCATCCGCCGGTATCGGGCTTCGCGCATCACGTCCCAGCCCGCCGTGTACTTGCCGCGGAACCGGGCGACGTCGTCGGCCAGCGCGTGGAGCGGGAAATGGGGCGCCGTGTAGGCCAGGTAGAGGAAAAACGGCTGCTCGGAATGGCCGGCCGCGTGCTGCTCGAGGTACGTCACGGCTCGCTTGCTGAGGACTTCCGTGGCGTAGTAGTCGCCGCCGGGCCGCGTGATCTCCTCGTTCTCGTCGTAGACCAGGCGGGGCGAGAAGTAGTTGTCCTGCGTCGCCAGGAAGTAGGACCGGTCGAACCCGCGCCCGAGCGGCCAGGTCTCGTTGGGCCCGCGGCCCGAGTTGAGGTGCCACTTGCCGACGTGGTAGCTGCGGTATCCGACCGGGGCGAGCACCTCGGGGATCATCCGGCAGGCCGGCGGAATAATCCCGCTGTACGCCCGCGGGGCGCTGGGCCCGAAGCTCATCGCCCGGCCCGCCTGGTGCGGATAGAGGCCCGCCAACAGCGACGCCCGCGTGGGCCAGCACCGCCCGGTGTTGTAGAACTGCGCAAACCGCAGGCCGCCGGCAGCGAGCCGATCGAGATGGGGCGTATCGATCTCGCCGCCGTAGCAGCCGAGGTCCGAGAAGCCCATGTCGTCGGCCATGACGAGGACGACGTTCGGCTTGCGCACCGGGCCATTCTCTGCCCCAAGGAGGGACGGCGCCACCAGGATTGCCAGCACGAGCACGGTCGCCGTGAACCGTGCGGGCGCCGCTGAGGGGGAGATTCTTGTCACGTTCATTGCCGTTGGACCTCGCGTCGTTGTGGCGTCGATCAAGTCTCGCGCCGTCGCCCGCATGGTACTCGCTCCCCCGCCCGGCCGCAACGCTTTGCCTTCCTGATTCAAGGGACGTACAATCGGAGCCGGCGGACTGCAAGAGGAGCATTGGGAAGAACCGCAAGTCCCTGGCATCTCGATAGAAGGAGGCTTGACCGTGGTGCTGCGAGCAAACCGGCTCGGGCGAATCTCGCGTCGCCGCTTTCTGGCGTCGATTGCGATCGGCGGGGCCGCGCTGCCGAGTCTCGTGCCCGGCGGTGTGCTCGCCGCCCCGGGCAAGCCCGGTGCCAACGACCGCGTGATCGTCGGCGTGATCGGCACGGGCATCCGCGGGAAGCACTTGATCGCCGACCTTCCGGAAGAGGGACGCGTGGTGGCCGTCTGCGACTCGTATCTGCCCCGCGTCGCCGACACGCTCGCGCCCCAAGGCCAATACGCAGGGCCGCTGGCCCGGTTTCGCGAACGGGACGCCGAGCGGTGTACCGCCTACCAGGACTTCCGCAAGCTGCTCGACCGCGAGAAGCTCGACGCGGTGATGATCGCCACGCCCGATCACAACCACGTCTTGCCCGCGATGCTGGCCTGTCAGGCCGGGCTGGACGTCTACTGCGAGAAGGCCCTTTCACTCTACGTCGCCGAAGGCCGGGCGCTGGTCGAGGCGGCGAAGCGGCACGGCCGCGTCGTGCAGGTGGGGAGCCAGAACCGGTCCATGGCCATGAACCGGCTCGGGTGCCGGATGGTCCGCGAGGGACGGTTCGGCAAGATCTCCCTGATCGAGCTTCCCAACTACCCCGGGCCGATGCGCTACGGGGGCCTGCCGGAAGAGCCGGTCCCCGAAGGGCTCGGTTGGGACCTCTTCTGTGGACAAACGGCGCTTCGGCCCCACAACCGCAAGCTCTGGGTGAAGGACGAATTCAAGATCGACGACAAGCTCTGGCGCGGCTGGGACCTCTGGCGAAGCTACTCCGGCCACCTGATGACCAACTGGGGCGCCCACAGTGTGGACATCGTGCAGCTCGCCTTGGGCACCGACGGCACGGGCCCCGTCGAGATATGGCCACTGGCGGACGACTACCAGGGCGAGATGCGGTTCTGTCCCCTGGCCGCGCGTTATGCCGACGGGGTCGAGCTTCGCTTCCACCTCCACACGGACGACAAGTGGACGTTCCACGGCGAGCACGGCAAGCTGGTGATGGGCCGCAACAAGCTGGCTACCGATCCGCCTGAGCTGGTCACGGAGCGGCCCGACCCGGCGCTGGTCGAGCCGTGGAGAGTCCCGGGGAAGAAGGGTCCGGGCACGGTCGCCCGGCCGCACATCCAGAACTGGCTCGACTGCATCAAAAGCCGCGCCCGGCCCAACGCCCCGGTCGAGGCGGGTCATCGCTCGGTCACGATCTGCCACCTGGCGGGCATCGCCCGGGAGCTGCGCCGCAAGCTCCGCTGGGACCCCGAGCAGGAGACGTTCCCCGGCGACAAGGAGGCCAACTCGCTTCTGAGCCGCCCGCGCCGGAAGGGTTACGAGCTGCCGGAGATCGGATAGGGACTGCGGACAAACGACCTACCCAAAACGGCGAGGCGCGGGCTACTGTAGGGAACGCCCTCTGTGCGGTTCCGGGCATGCTCTCGCCCTCGCTCACCCCTCCCCTTGATCCGGCCTGGAAACCGGCTAAGATCAACGCCTACAGGATGTCCTAGCCGAGATCGTTGACTGGCCGCCCTCGTAGGACGGGCATCTTGCCCGTCTTGCCCAGGCACAGGCTGAAAGCCTGTGCTACGACCTCGCTGAATGATCCCGGCCTGGAAGCCTGTGCTACAACCTCGACGAATGATCCCGGCTGGGCTCATTCGCTTCTTTCCTCGCATTTTCGGGAGCAGTCGATCGATGGCCGATGATCTTTTCTCCGTCAAGGACCAGGTGGTGCTGATTTCCGGGGCCAGCCGCGGGATCGGCCGGGCAATCGCCGAGGGGTTTGCCGTCCGAGAGGCCCAGGTGGTGATCACGGGCCGAGCGGCCGAGACGATCGAAAAGACGGCGGGCGAGATCCGCTCGTCGGGGGCCACGGTGGTGGGCAAACAGTGCGACGTGGCCGACGCGAAGGCCACCGAGCGCCTGGTCGACGAAGTCGTCGACCAGTTCGGCCGGATCGACACGCTGGTCAACTGCGCCGGGGTGAACAAGCGGATGCAGGTCGAGGAGTACGACGAAGCAACCTACGACTTCATCACCAACATCAACATCCGCGGCGCGTTCTTCCTCTCGCTGGCCGCCGGCCGCCACATGATCGAGGCCGGACGAGGCTCGCAGATCAACATCGACTCGATCAACAGCCACACGCCGCTGGATCGGGTGGCGGTGTACGCCATGGCCAAGGCCGCCATGAGCCAGATGACCAAGTGCCTGGCCATGGAATGGGGCCCGCACGGAGTCCGGATCAACGCGATCGGCCCCGGGTTCACCTTGACCGAGCTGGCCCGGCCGCTCTGGGAGAACAACCCCGAGATGAACGAGTGGCGCGTGGCGAACACGCCCCTTCGACGCATGGGCCTCCCCAAGGACATGGTCGGGGCGTGCATCTTCCTGGCCTCCGACGCGGCCTCCTTCGTTACGGGCCAGGTCCTCTACATCGACGGCGGCACCGTCTGCGGGCTGTTCTGGCCGATCCCGATTTAACGGAGGGGTCGGGGGCTCGGCTGCGTCGCCTCGGGCTTTCCTGCTGCGCCCGTCAGTCCGGGGCCTCATCCACGATATCCACCACACGGAAGTCGGTGATGAAGACCGCCCCGATCTCGAAGCACCGCGGTTGAATGCGGCGGCACCGGACGACTTCGATGCGGCGGCATCGGCCGTCGGGCAGGACGAGCGCCAGTTGCTCCATGGGGAAGAGTTGCTGGCTGTGCAGGAATCCCACGCCGGTGCGGCAAACGTCTTTGGCGTATACCTTGTGCCAAGTCTCGCCACGGTGCAAGGCGGGAAACGATTGACGATATTGCAGGGCCGCGCTTACCCGAAGATAGCTGCGGGGAAAGCGGCGTTTTTCGTTGAGGGCGGTCGGCATCATCCCGCGGCGGTCAAAGAAGTCGTTCCACGAGGAGGGCAGCTCAACCTCGCACACGAGCGGGCCCACCGACTCGCTCAGCTTTCGGATTTGATCATCGCCCGGAGGCATTGGACCATGTCCTTGTCGAATTCGGTTCCGATGCGCTCGACGAGGAAATCGAGCACCTTGTCGAGCGGCTCGGCCTTACGATAGGGCCGATCGGAGCTGAGCGCGTCGAAGACGTCGGCGACCTTGCAGATGCGGGCCCAATCGTGTATTTCCTCGTCCACCAGCCCGACGGGATAGCCCCGGCCGTCGAGGCGCTCGTGGTGCTGGTAGACCATCATCAACTGCCCCCAGTTGAGGTCCGGGCGCAGGCAGACGTCGCGAAACCCGTCGCCGGGGTGACGTCGGACCAGCTCCCACTGCTCTTCGTTGAGGCGGCCGGGATGGTTGAGCACCGCGGGAGGGATCTTCCGCTTGCCGAGGTCATGGAGCAAGGCGCCTTCGGCAATGTCCAGCAGGTCGGCCTCTTCCCGGATTCCCAACCCGCTGGCCAGCACGAGGCAATACGTGCAGACGTTCGTCACGTGGGTGTAGGTGTAGTAGTCGTGAGTCATCAGGGGCAGCAGGTCGTTGAGCACAAGCCCCTGGTCGCAGACAAGATCCGTCATCTGACGGCCGAACTCGCCGGCGAACCCGACCATCCGGTCCACGTTGCCGCAGCGGAAGGCCGTCTGGAAGACCGCGCGGTTCGCGGTGCGGAGCACGCGGTAGCGCTGTGTCGGCGGGACGCGGTCGTTGTTGATGACCTCGTCGTTGAGATACTGGCGATAGGCGACGTGGGCGGCCACCGCGATGTAGAGCGTCGTGATCCCGGACTCGCCGAGCCGCTCCAGATCGTCCGACTCCAGGGGATATCGCCGTTCACGGAACATCACCACCGCGCCCGCCCGATCCGGCCGAATGTACAAGTCGAATTCCAGCTTGGACGTCGGGACGAGCGTCTCGATCGCGATCGGGAGGTACCCCCGAGTACCGGTCCTTTTTGCAGATTCTTGCGTTGAGACGGTGGACATCTCGCGTTTCCTGCCCGGTTCGCGACATTCGCCTTCGCCGAAGGCGCGCGATCTTCGAACGCAAACCCACTCCGTTCCTTCAAGTGTAGGCCGCCGCGAGGAGCTGGTCAAAACACCAAGGACGCATCAGAGGACAAAGCCGTCCCCCGCGGCGGCCCGTCTAGAATTGGGGTGATTATTTTGAGTCATGTTTATGGGACAAAAACTGCAACCTATTCATATCACGCTGTTTAGGGTGGACAGGCTGATCGCGACAAAGCCCGCTCGAGCGATAGAATCGACACGATCCGCCTCGTCGGATCTTTCGCGAATTCCCCAACCACATTGCCCTCCCGGTGCCGCGGCCCCGGCCTGAACGGACGCCGATCGCGGCCGGACCGCGTCCCCACGCCCCCCGCGGGATTGACTCGCCGCAGGGCGGAGGTGCAGAATGGACCCCATGGCTGAAGACCCAAAGAGCACCAACGGCGACGAAGAGCCGGACGACGAGTACCGCGTCCTCCCGCCCGAGCCCGTGCGGGCCAAGCCCACCGCGCCGATCTACAGCGCCCTGCCGGACGACCTGCCCGACCTCGAGGCCCCGGAGGAGCGGGAGGGCTTCCAGTTCTCGCTGGCCGAGCTGATGGGCGTCGTCACGGCGGCGGCGATCTGCCTGGGCATCGTGTGCTCGCTGCCCTCAGGAGGCCGCCTCCAGGTAGCTCTCGGGATCGTGGGAATCGGCCTGTTCGTCAGCCTGGTCGTGCTCGAACACTTCCAGCCGGAACGGAGGATCCTCTACCTCCTCTGGTGGGCGATGTTCGTCTCTTACCTATTGGCCGGCCTCCTGGCGATAGCCGGCACGTTCTGAGTGGCTGTCCGGAAAGCCCCCCTCTCCCTCTGGGAGAGGGTCGGGGTGAGGGCAAAATGGTGAAACGACAGAAACTCGGAAGGCGACTTCCCCTACAAAACCCCTCACCCTAACCCTCTCCCACAGGGAGAGGGGACCTG
>DATKZH010000345.1:0-2229 GCA_035528065.1 Thermoguttaceae bacterium
GCGAAGTCAGCCAATCAATATAGAGCAGAGGTCAGCCTAGAAAATCCGCTTCGCGTTGAATTGCCCGACATGAAGACAGACAAAGGCGCCACGGTTCGTAAGGCGCTAGGTCTGCCTGAGTCTGCCACTTCGGCCGAGATGACAGCCGCTGCTCGGGCAAAAGGATACGACGGCGTAGTGCTTGATTATTCTCCGGTTGGGTACAAGCACCAAGAGATTCTCGCGTTTGATGCCTCCTCCACGAAGATCCTGACCAAGAACATCGTTCCGGCGCAACCCGTCCTCGACGTATTCGACAACGTGATCCGCCGCGCCAGCCGCACCGACGCCTCGGGCAAGACCGTCCCTCGCCTTGGCATGGAACAGCGCGTCAAGCAAGCGCAAGACCTCAAAGCCTACATCGAAGGCTACGGCGACAAACTGACCTTTGAGAGCGCGGCCGATCTGAAGCGGGACTTTCAGGAACTCGCGGACCAGGGCAAACAGTACATGGCCGACGATCCGACGAAGGCGAAAGCCTGGGTCGCGCGGAAGGCGGGCGCGGCGGTGCGGAAGGAACTGCTGAAGGTCAACCCAGACCTCGCCAAAGTCTGGGCCGAGTATGGCTTTTGGAAGGGCGTCCGCGACGTGCTGCAAGCGACGGTAGACCGGAAAGCCTCGCAGGACAGTTGGGGCCAGAAGATGAAGGCCACGATCTGGGGCTCGGGGACCGGCGCGGGCGCCTTCATGCACGGCGGGAGCGTCGAAGGGGCCGTCACCGCAGCCGCGACCTACACAGTCGCGCGGGCGCTTCAGTCTCCGACGTGGAAACTCATTTCGGCCCAGCTCAAAAACTCACTCGCGGACGCGATCGCCAGCGGAAACCCGAGCCGGGTGCAGTTCTTCCTTGACCGAATCAAGGCCATGTCGGCTTCACCGCAGTTGATGCGGATACCGGCTGGTGCGTCGATGCCAGTGGCGAGCCACGGGGCGGCAGGGAAGGATGCTGGCACGCCTGAAGCCAGGTGAGGAACAGGAACGCGAGGATGAGAAAGCCGGGCCATGACACCTTGTCGATGACCCAAACCGGCCACTCAATCAGCCAGCGTTTCACGGGACCACAGTAGCGCAACGCGACGGGACGGTCAACACACTTCAGGCCCATGCCGTGGATACGGCCTAGACCGGAGAACAGTCATGGCGAACGGCGGCGACTACGTAACACAGGTGCAATTCTCGGGAACGATGACGCTACTTCAGGAGATCCGTACCGACATCAAGGGCGACGTGGCCGATCTCCGGGAAGTCGTCATCGACATGAAAAAGGAGATTACCGACCGCCAGGACATCGCCAACGGCCGCACTTCAAAGAATGAATTAGCCGTCTCCGCCGCCAAGGCGCAGCTTGAGGCCGTACAGGCAACCGTCACACACATCGACTCGCACGGGTGTAATCGTATTGAAACGCACACCACAGCCCTCGGCGCGTTGCGGGCGGCCGGGGTCGCGCCGGCCGGCTCGGGCTGGAAGCCGACCACGAAGCAAGTCGGCATCGCCGCGGGGGCCAGCGCAGGACTTATTGCCGCGCTCGAAATTCTTAAGGCGGTCGTCACGCATTTCTGGAAGTAACGTCGTCGCCTCGGGTTGTCAACCGGAGGTGGGTATGGATCGTGAAGCGTTGGCTCTCCTGCTCGAGCGGGACGAAGGCGTCCGGCTCCGCCCCTACTTCGACACCTCCACCCCGCCACGGCTGACTATCGGTATCGGCCGGAACCTTACCGACAGGGGCATCTCGCGCGACGAAGCGCAGGTGCTGCTCCAGAACGACATTGACGAGTGCTTGGCTGACCTGGAGCCGCTGCCGTGGTTTCAGGCGCTGTCCGACATTCGCCAGCGCGTGATCTGCGCGATGCGGTTCAACGTCGGCATGAAGGGGCTGCTGACGTTCGAGAAGATGATCTGGCACCTCGAACGCGGGCGCTACACGTCGGCCGCCAGAGAGATGATCGAGTCCCGTTGGGCAAAACAGGTGAAGTCGCGGGCGGATCGGCTGGCCGTGATGATGATCACCGACGAGAACGTGTAGGGAGGAACCATGAGCAAATCCGCACTCGCCATTCTCGGCGGCCTGTTGGGCATCATCTGCGGCGAAGCCCTCAAGCTCGGCTACACCGACTGGATGCAGATGACGGGGTTGCAGTACTGGATGGGCGTCGGCGTTCAGGTGGCATCCCTGATCGCCGTGTATAC
>DATKZH010000346.1:0-3070 GCA_035528065.1 Thermoguttaceae bacterium
TGGGAACATGTGAAAACCGCTTCCATGTTCTACACCGGGCCCCTTTTCTTCGCACCCCAGTTTACGCAAATACCTCGCAATCGCGTTAGCCCGGATAGACTGGGTAACATGCGGGGGCGCGCGATGGGGGTTGCAACCTAACGATTTCGCGCAGTTGGCCACCGATCGCCGAACGCATTCAGCGGCGGACCGCGTGAGAATGGTCGAATTCCTCGGGATTCAGCACGCTATCAGTGCTACCTACAAATGGCTGCCCCTGGAACCTCACGTAACCTGTCATCATCGAATGCTGACCCCTGCCCCCTGAACCCTGAACCCTCACGTCTCGTCCGTCTTGCGATACTCCACGTCGATCACGTCGTCGTCTTCCGCCGGGGGCGCGGCGAAGCCCTGCATCGGGTGCACCACGAGGTGGGCCTGGAAGCGCGCGCTCAGGTGGCGGCGCACCAGCCGGCGGATCGGCGGCACGAGCAGGGCGAAGCCCACCAGATCCGTCAGCACGCCGGGCGTGATCAACAGGGCCCCGGCCACCAGGATCATCAGCCCGTCCAGAAGCGGCTCGGCCGGAAGCTTCCCCTCGGCCAGTTGCCGTTGGACCTCCAGCCAGCACCGCAGTCCTTCCTGCCGGGCCAGCCACGCCCCCACCACGCCGGTGACGATCACCAGCGAGAGCGTGAACAGCCAGCCCGTGTGCTGCGCGATCCAGAAGAGCAGCGCCAGCTCGACCAGCGGGATCAGCGTGAACAGCAGGAACAGTCGCACGAGCACGTCAGGCCCTCTCTCTAGGAGGCGCAAGCGGTCGGCGAACGAGGCCGGCCCTGGGTGGCACGGGTTCTGCGAAGCAGCGGCCGGGTGGACCTCCGAACCGAAGCACTGCTTCTGCGAAGCAGTGGCACACCACACACAGGGCACACGGCACACAAGGGATTGTACCCGACAGGGCCGGAGCCGGTCGAGACCCGGCGAATTTGCGATGCAGGCGTGGGCGAACTAGAATCGTTGGATGCCGGGGGGCTGGAGTCGGCCGGCGCCGACGTGTGTTGCCGGTTCGCGCCGAAACGCATCGTGACAGCGCCTTCTTCGCGGAAAGGAACCAAGATGAATCGAGCCGTGTTGATGATCCTCGTGAGCGTGATTGTGTGCGGGCTTTGCAGGAGTGCGTCGGCCGCCCCGCAAGACGGCGTCGACTTCAACGGGATGACCGCGTACGCCGTGGTCGAGGACGGGAAGGCATTCGACCTCGACACCTTCACGCTCTCCGCGTGGGTCAAGCTGCGTCACCGGGCCGGCTCGCAGGTGTTCCTCGGACGGGGATGGGCCGGCGAGCTGTTCACGCTCTACCTGCTCAACGGCCGGGTGCGGATGCTGGTCGAGTACGCCGAGGGGAAGTACACCCACGCCAACGTCGAAGCGCCGCCGGCCAACCAGTGGACCCACTTCGCCGGCACGTACGACGGGCGCGAGATCAAGATCTACGTGAACGGGGTACTGGCCGAAACGACCCCGGCGCCGGGACGAATCCCCGGTTCGGCGGCCGCGCTCTATCTCGGCGCCCTGGGCCCGGGCGAGCGCGTGCTGGACGGGTGGCTCGAAGACGCCGCCGTCTGGCAGCGGGCCCTCTCCGACCCGGAGATCGCCCAGCTCGCCGACGAGGCCGACGACCCCGGCCTGAGCGCCGGGCTGGTCGCCCGATGGACCAGGCAGTCGCTCGACGGCGACCAGTGGCCCAGCACCGCCGCGACCCCCATCGTCGCCCAGTATCACTCCGACACCAAAATCGTCTGTCCCCACGACGACGGCTACCGCGGCATTTGGTACTCCAACCAGGCCCAGGGCGACGAGTACGTCTACAAGTACAGCGGCGGGCTGGGCACGTACTGCGCCAAACACCGGCCCTTCGCCGTCTACGCCCCCGAGGCGAAGAAGACGTTCTTCTGCTACGGCGGCTCGCCCAAGGGCAAGAACACGCTGGTGCACATGGTGTCGTACTACGACCACGAGACGGGCATGGTGCCGCGTCCGCGGTTCCTCCTGGACAAGCGCACCGACGACGCCCACGACAACCCCGTCATCGCGCTCGACGACCGCGGCCACGTCTGGATCTTCTCCAGCTCGCACGGCACGTCCCGGCCTTCGTACGTCTCGGTCAGCACCAAGCCGTACTCGATCGACGAGTTCGAGGTGGTGCTGGTGAGCAACTTCTCCTACACGCAGCCGTACTTCCTGCCCGGGCGAGGGTTTCTGTTCCTGCACACGAAATACGGCGGCGGGCGGCGCCTGTTCCAGATGACCAGCCCGGACGGGCGCACGTGGACCGAGCCCGAGATGCTCGCCCACGTCGAGATGGGCCACTACCAGATAAGCTGGCGCCACGGGAACAAGGTGGGGACGGCGTTCAATTTTCACCCCGGGCCGCAGGGGCTCAACTGGCGCACGAACCTCTACTACATGGAGACCGACGACTTCGGCCGCACGTGGCGCAACGCGCAGGGCGAAGCGATCGAGCTGCCGTTGACCACGCCCGAAAACCCCGCGCTGGTCCGCGACTACCGGAGCGACGGCTCGAACGTCTACATGAAGGACCTGGCGTTCGACTCCGAGGGCCGGCCGGTGATCCTCTATCTCACGAGCGGCGGCTGGGAGTCGGGCCCGGTGAACGACCCGCGCACGTGGTGCACCGCCCGATGGACCGGCAGCGACTGGGAAATCCGCGGCACGATCCGGTCCGACAACAACTACGACACCGGCTCGCTCTACGTCGAGCGCGACGACCTCTGGCGGATCATCGGCCCCACCCAGCCCGGCCCGCAAGCGTACAACACCGGCGGCGAAGTGGCCATGTGGACGAGCAGCGACCAGGGCAAGACCTGGCAAATGGTCAAGCAGCTCACGCACGACAGCGAGTTGAACCACACCTACTGCCGCAAGCCGGTCAATGCCCACCCCGACTTCTACGCCCTCTGGGCCGACGGCCACGGCCGCAAGCCCTCCGCCTCGCGGCTCTACTTCACCGACCGCCAAGGCACCCACGTCTGGCGTCTGCCGCCAAAGATGACCGCCGAGACGGCAA
>DATKZH010000347.1:0-7014 GCA_035528065.1 Thermoguttaceae bacterium
AGGTCGACGCCGACATACTTCATGGCTTGGCTCCTTTTGTGGAAATCGCTGGTTTGAGACTCGTACAAACCCCCGGTTTACCACGTGTTCAAGGACCAAGCTAGTTCGGCTCGGCCTCCGCTTCCATAGTATCACCCTACAGGTTTCGGGGGTGTTTCCGGTTCAGATCGCGTCGGCCTTGGGCAAGACGAACGGCTCGCGGTAGTCGCGGGTCAAGAGCGCGTCGGCCGCCGCGTTGTCGACGAAGGTCTCGCTCTGGGAGTCGACCGCAAGCCACGGGCCGAGGGTCAGCGGCTGCTTCTCGACGTCCACCTCGTTCTCGGCCAGGTGCGATCGGATCGCGTCGAACCCCTCGGCCGCGTCATAGTTGCCCTGGTGGGACTCCGCCTGCCGGGCGATTTCGGCGGGCGAGGCCGGTTGTCCGAGCCGCAGGGAGAGGTTGCCCAGGTGGGTCAGGGCCGTCGAGAGGTGGCCTTCGACGATCGGCGCGTTCAGGTCGTCGACCTTGCGGCTGCGCACGGCCTTCACGAAGTTGGCGAAATGGTCTTCGCCCTCTCCTTCGATCTTCTCGATCTGCTTGCCTTCGGGATCGAAGACGAGGTTCGTACGCAGCGAGCTGACCAGGTAGCCCTCCGTGCCTTCGATGAGGACGCTGGCGCCGCGGGGTGGCCTGCCGGTCTTGAGGTTGCGGACCTCCTGGACGACGGTCAGATCGCCGAAGTCGTGGATGACCACCTGGGTGTTGGGCGTTTCGCCCGCATCGTCGAACTGGCGTCCACCGTAGCTCATCACGCCGCGGCCCAGCCCCTTGAGGTCGACGAGCAGCCGCATGGTATCGACGCAATGGACGCTGTTATTGCCCAGCTCCCCGTTGCCGTAGTCCCAGATCCAGTGCCAATCGTAGTGGAAGTTCTGCCGTCGCAGGGGGATTTGCATGGGAGCGGGCCCTGCCCAGAGGTTGTAGTCGACGCTCTTCGGCACCTCATACTCGCCGGGCGGGCCGATCGGTTGGCGCGGTCGATAGGTGAAGCAGCGGGCGAGCTTGATCCGGCCGAGCTTGCCTTCGGCGATGTACCGGGCGGCGGCCCGGTTGGAGCCGCCGGAGCGATACTGCGTGCCGCCCTGGCAGATCCGCTTGTGCTTCTCCATCACCTGGACCATGCGGCGGCCTTCGCTGACGTTGTGGCTGACCGGCTTTTCGACGTAGACGTCCTTGCCCGCCTGCATCGCCCAGATCGCGGCCAGGGCGTGCCAGTGGTTGGGCGTGGCGATCGAGACGACGTCGACCGACGCGTCGTCGAAGATCTCGCGCATGTCCGTCACCCACTTGGGCTCGCGGCCTTGCTTCTCGCCGATCCGCTTGGCCACGCCGGGGGCGACGGCCTCGTCGGCGTCGCAGAGGTAGGTCACCTCGCAGTCCGCCCGGTCGACGAACGCGTTGGCGTGCGCGCCGCCGCGCCCCCGCACGCCGACCACGGCCACGCTCAGCTTCTCGTTGGGGCTGGTCGATTGCTTCTCTTGGGCCACGAGCTGCGCCGCCGGTGCTGCGCCCATCGCGGCGGCCGTGGCCAGCATGGATTGTTCGATGAAACGTCGGCGATCGACGCGTCGCATGTTTGGATCTCCCTTGTCTGCGGAAGGTGGGCGGTTGGCTCCGGCCTTGGTCGTGCGGCCAGGCAAGACATATTGTGCGACGGCGCCGCCCCCTACGCAAGCCTTCGGGCGACCATGTCCTGCGGTCGCTGGGACCCAGAGGTATAATTCAAGGCTCAGCCCTTCGGCCGGCCGACTCGCCCGTGCGGGCGTGCCATCCTTACAGATCCCCGTGTGGACTTTCCCCATGGCCCCTCGTCCCGAACTCGACTCCCGCCGGCGCGGTCGATTCGGCAAGGTCCGCGTGCTGTTCGGGGCGACGGGCTGGCCGTGCGGCGTGCTGGAGATCGCCTCCTGGGCGAAGCGGGAAGGGCTGGCCGACGCGGTGGTGGTTCCGGTGCTGCCGGGCTACGCGTTCCGGCTTGCGGCGGAAGACAGGCCGTACGTCCGCGCGGGCAGCGTCGATCCGGAGGTGGTCGACTCGTTCGCCCGGCACCAGCGGCCGCTCTCGAACGACGCGGTCGTGCGCCGCGCCGGCCAAGACGCCTGGGAGATCCGCGATCGCGCCCGCGGGTGGACCTATCGGGTGGTCGACGCGGCGGAGGGGCTCGACGTTTACGTGCTGGAGAGCTACGAGTCGCCGGAGTCGATCGCGATCATCCGCCGGTTCGCCCAATCACGCTCGCTGGTGAACCAGTTTTTCGAGGAAGACGGCGCACCGAGCGAGACGACCCGCGACGCGCTGGCCGCCGTGGGCGGGCAGTTCATCACGAAGCTGATCGAGTTTGCGCCGCACGTGGTCGGGTTCCGGCTGGAAGGGGGGCGGTTCGACCAGGTCAAGCGGTTCATCCGGGCGGTCCGCCTCTTCTCCGATGCCGAGGTCGTGCTCGGCGGCCCTACGGCGACCAGCCATCCTCGGGAGGTGCTGGAAGACTGCGGGGCCGACTACGTCTTCGCCGGCGAGGCCGAGGAGCCGTTCAACCGGTTCCTCCGCCTGGCGCGGGAGCGGAACTCGAAGGACCGCCAGCCGGAGATCCCGGGCCTGGCGTACCGCTACGGCGGCCGGATCCACGTGAACACCGGGGAAAAGGGGACGCAGCTCTTTGTTGCAGGAAAAGAGCTGCGTCCCCTTTTCTGGCCCGTCGCCCCCCGTGAGTTGATCGCGGCCAATCGGCTCGACTGGTCGCTGTTGGAGGGGTTCGAGCGGGTCGAGCTCGACAGCCTCTTTTTCACCGCCGGGCGCGGATGTCCCGGCGCCTGCACGTTCTGCGCGAAGCTGCACGGGCAGGAGGTCCGCGTCAAAGGGGCGCGGCAGCTTCTCGCCGAGATCGAGGCGGCCGACGCGAAGGTCGCCGCCGGGGAGATTCGCGTCACGCGATGGCCGCTGTTTGAGCACTGCGACGATCCCGAGCTTCAACAGAGCGAGGTCGCCTGGGCCGCCGTCTACGACGAGGATTTCTTCCTCCACCGCCGCCGGGCGATCGAGTTCTTCCGGCTCTGGGCCCAAAGCCCCTTGAGGCGCCGCTACCGGCTCAGCTTGCAGACGAACCCCTGCTCGATGCTTACCTCGGACGGCCGGGTCCACGCCGAGCTTCTCCGATGGATCGATTCCGTCAAGCCGATGGTCCAGTTGGGGGCCGAGTCGTTCAACCGCGAGCTGCTCGCGCGATGGCGCAAGCGTCACAACGTGGATCAGCTCAACGCCGTGCTCGACGCCCTGGACACGACCCGGCAAGACTACACGGTCTTCCAGCTCTTGACCGATTTCGACACGACGCCGGAGGAGCTGGTCGAGACGCTGCGGCTTCTGATCCTCAACGCGTACCGGCACCGGCGCATGCGGATCGCCTCGAGCCCGTTTACGATCCCGCTCTACGACTCGGAGACTCGCAGGCTGCTGGAGTATCGGGGCCTTTTGACCCCGGATCGGGTCGGTCACTTCACCGACTACGAGCGGCCCCAGCCGGGCTGGATGGACCCGCTGGCCGCCGAGCTGGCCGACCTGGCCGACGCGGAGCTGCGGTGGACGCTCCAGCCCCAGCGGCGTGACGCGGCGCTGCTGTCGGCGTTTGAAGTCGTTCTCGATAGGATTTGCGAGGAGCGGGACCGTCTCGATCACGCCGCCGAGTCGACCGAGCTGGAGAGGCTGCGAATCCGCGAGCTGCACGACCAGGCCGAGCGGGCGATGAACCAGATCAAGGACGCGCGGTTTCAGGGGATTGGCCCGTTCGGTCGTTAGCGCCGAACGGCTCGTGAAGTGCTTTGCGTTAACCTTGGCTTGGCACACTAACCCGAAGCGCAAGCGAGGAAAGTCGCCTATTCCCTCGCTTGCGCTTCGGGTTAGTGTGCCAACGCGGCGTCGGTGACTCGCGCGAAGCCACGGCGGACGTGGTCCGAACGGGGGATGGGGCCCGATCGTAGGGTATGGGGTATGGTTGAAGGGCGGGCTCGCGGCGATCTTGACGGCCGTGCTCCCCGTCCCGTCTATTGGAGGTTGCCCCCAGAACCGGAACGCCTTTCCCCATGACCACGGACTATCAGGCCTGGGCCGACCAGGTCAGGCAACTCGATCGGTCGCTCGCCGCGTTGGCGCCGGTGGCGATGCGGGTGGGTATTGGCCCTCCGGACGGGGAGGGGTGGTACGAGCTGTTGCGGTTCAAGCTGCTGCCCCAGTTGGACGGCGAGCCGCTTCTGGTCGTGGCGATCGTCGGGGGGACGAATATTGGCAAGTCTTGCCTGTTCAATCACTTAGCGGGCGAGGTGACCAGCGCCGTCAGCCCCCTGGCGGCCGGCACGAAGCATCCGGTTTGTCTCGTGCCTCCCGGGATGAACGACGCCACGGTCCTGGCCAAGCTGTTTGAGGAGTTCGATCTGGCGCCGTGGCGGTCGGCTGAGGACGCGCTGGGCGACAGCCCCGAGGACATGCTCTTCTGGCGGGTGGGCCGGAACGTGCCGCCGAGGCTGCTGTTGCTCGATGCCCCCGACGTCGACTCCGACGTGAAGGTGAACTGGGAGCGTGCCCGGGCGATCCGGCAGGCGGCCGACGTGCTGGTGGCCGTGCTCACTCAGCAGAAGTACAACGACGCGGCCGTCAAGCAGTTTTTCCGCGAGGCGGTCGCGGCCGACAAGCCGATCGTGGCCGTATTCAACCAGTGCGATCTGGAGCGGGATCGCGAGTACTGGCCGCAATGGTTGGAGACCTTCAGTGTGGAGACGGGCGCCGAGCCGGAGCTGGTCTACGTCGTCCCGCACGACCGGGAAGCGGCCAACGAGTTGCGGCTCCCCTTCTACGCGGTCGGACCGGACGGGGACCGGCCGCCGGACGCTCCCTCCAGCCTTCGCGACGAGCTGGCCAAGCTGCACTTCGACACGATCAAGATCCGCACGTTCCGAGGGGCCCTTGCCCGGGTGCTCGACTCCCAGCGCGGTGCCGCGGGCTATCTGGGGCGAATCCGCACGGCCGCCGCGGACTTCACCGCCGCGATTGGTGCGCTATCGACCACGGAGATGGCCCGAGTCGCCTGGCCCACGCTGCCGCCGCGGCTGTTGGTCCGGGAGATCCGCGATTGGTGGGACATGGGGCGGAGCCACTGGTCGCGCAACGTCCACGGCTTCTATCGCACGCTGGGCCGCGGGGTGACCTGGCCGGTCCGCACCGCGCTGGGGAAGCTCCGCGGCGATGCCGAAGCGCTCGAGCCGTTTCGCCGGCGCGAAAGCGAGGCGATCGTGATGGCGGTCCAGAACATGCTCGGCGAGCTGGACCGGCTCGCCCAGGTCGGAAACGAGATCCTCCGGCCGCGGCTGTTGGACCTCCTGGGGGGCCATGCCCGAGAGCGGCTGCTGGAGCGCGTGCGGGAAGCCCACGCGCAACTGCCACCGGTGGACGACGACTATCGCCGGTTCTTGCGCGAGGAGCTCGACGCTTGGCGCGAGGAGAATCCCGGGGCGATCCGCTGGCTCCGCCGATTCGACCACGTCGCCGCGTTGGCCCGGCCGGCGATCAGCATCGCCCTGGTCGTCACCGGCTGGGGGCTTGCCGGGCCGGTGGTCGGCCAGCCGGGCCACCTGCTGATCGAGCTGCCGATGGAGGCGGTGGTGACCAGCACGATAGCGGGCGTGGGCGAGGCGGGGGTGAACGTGGCCGGGGAGGGCGTGAGCCAGGCGGCCGCACGCCTGTTCCGCCGGCTCCAGTCCCGTTATGCCCGGCAACGCGCCGGCTGGCTGGCCGGCTGGCTCGAGGAGGAGCTGATGGGCGGCCTGCTCGGCGAGCTCCGCCGTGGGGCGGAAGTGCCCGAGAGCGCGGCGTTTCGCGAGGTCGAGGAGTCGCTCGACGCGCTCCGCAAGGCGAGCGGAACGCCGGAGTGACCCCGCCGCTCTTGAGGCTCCACGCAAGCGCGGCTTGCCCGACTGCCGCTCAGTTTTTCGGCGGGTCGATGCCGAAATCCTGGATGGTCAATAGACTGGAGAAGGGATACCCTGCCTGGGCGAATGCCTGGGCGCCGCCTTCCATGCGATCGACGATGGCGATCACGCAGATGACCTTCAGGCCGAACTGCTCGGCCCGTTGGATCGCTTCGAGCGACGAGCCGCCGGTGGTGACGACGTCTTCGACGATCACGACCTCGTCGCCGGGTTGGACGGGCCCCTCGATATACTGATGGGTGCCGTGACCCTTGCTCTCTCGGCGGACCATGAAGCCGGCCACCGGCGTGCCGCGCACGGCCGACATGGTGACCACCGCCGCGGTGATCGGGTCGGCGCCGATCGACATCCCCCCGATGGCCGCCGGCATGTGGTCGGGTCCCAGGAGGTCGAGGATCCCCTCGCCCACTTGCTGGGCGCCGTGGGGATCCAAGGTGACCTGTTTGCCGTCCAGGTAGTACGTGGCCTTCTTGCCCGAGGCAAGTGTGAAGTTGCCAAACTTGAGGGCCTTCTTCCGAAACAGCGCGATCAGGGCTTGCTTGTCGTACACGGGCGCACTCCTGGGGCCAGGTGTTGGCGGCGGCCTGATTCGGGGGTCGCAGGGGGCTTCTTAGGATCGGCCGAAGGACAACTTCCGCACTTGCGGAGTAGTAGGCACACGCCGTGTGGGCTGCTCAAAACGGCCGTCAATCACTCGCCACATTGTGTCCGGTTTGTGTTCCATCCCCGTACGCCGAAGGCGTTCAACAACACAGCCCAGGGTTGCGAAGCTACCCTGGGTTGGCGGGCACCGAGTGCCCCCCAACCCCAACGGGGTTGCACCCCGCGCAACCCTCGAGCGGGCGCTGTGCAACCCCTTCGGGGTTGATGGGCGACGTCGGAACCGGGACCCAGGGTAGCTTCGCAACCCTGGGCTGTGTTGTCTAACGCCTTCGGCGTACGGGGATGGAACACAAACGGGACACAATGTGGCGAGTGATTGACCGCCGTTTTGAGCAG
>DATKZH010000348.1:0-22336 GCA_035528065.1 Thermoguttaceae bacterium
CGGCGCTGGTGGCCGAATGCCGGGCGATCAGGTCGGCGGGCACGTCCAAGAGACGCTCCAGCCCCGTCTCGCTCGCGACGACCAATCCGCCCAGGTAGCAGCCTTCTGCTTCGGCGACGTCCCCGAGCCGGTCGGCGACCAGCCCGGCCGTTCCCCATTCCGCCGTGGCCAGGGTTTTGTTGTGCCGTCGCAGGAGCCGGATGACCGCGTCCTCCAACTCGTCGTCGCCTTCGCCGAAGACGAGCGAGCCGAGGCAGTTGCGGATCGTTTCCACGGTGGGCTCGATGGCGGCGCGGCAGTCCTCCTCGGAGGCCCCTTCGGCCGTGATCCGCAGGAGGATCGTGGTCTGGCTGGCGTTGATGCCCACGCGGGGCGAGCGTCCGCGGCGGATCAAATCGGGGAGCATCGCCTCGACCTGGCTCTCGCCCGCCCCAAAGCACTTGATCACGCGACGCCGGACCACGCGCTTGCCGGCGCCCGCCTTGCCGATTTCGGCGGCGACCGTCCCGTGCCACATCTCCTTCATCTCGGCCGGAACGCCCGGCAGGGCAAACACCCACGCCGGGCCCATTCCTTCCCTGGGCACCTCGACGGCGATTCCCGGGGCGGTCCCGTTCGGGTTGGGGATCGCCTGACTTCCCTCGGGAAACAGGGCCTGCTGCTCATTTTGCGGGGACATGACGCGCTTGCGTCGGGCGAACAGCCCTCGAATCTGCTCCAGGGCCTCGGTGCTCAAGACGAGCTCGCGTCCGGCCGCTTCGGCGATCGCCTGCCGCGTCAGGTCATCGGCCGTAGGGCCGAGCCCTCCGGTGGCCACGACCACGTCGGCCCGCTCGATGGCCTGCCGGAACACGCGGGCGATCGGATCCAGCTCGTCGCCGACCGTCGTATGGTAGAGGACGCGGATGCCCAGCTCCTCCAGTCGTTGGCTGAGCCACTGCGTGTTGGTGTCCAGCAGTTGCCCGCCGGTGATCTCGTCGCCGATGGCGATGATTTCCGCTCGCATGGTGTGCTCTGATGAGACTCGTACGCTTTGCCATGAAGTGACCATTGTCCCATCAACGCAGGGGAGGTCCAAGAGTTTGCGCGATGGCAGAGCCGGCGTGTCGTGAAGCGCGGGCGAGGGAGCGCGAATCGGCGTTAGCGCGGGTCAGAATCCATCGATGAGTAGACTACGGCCCCGCACGGCGGAGCTGGCCCAGCACGCCCCCGATCTGCTCATGGACCTCGCCCGTCTGGCGGATCACCAGGGCACGGCCGGGATACCAGTAGTAGATGCTGCCCAGCCCGCCGTTGACGTCCCAGGTCTCGGGCCGGATGACGGTCTGGATCAGGTCGATCAACTGCTGGCCCTGATCCGGGGTCTGAAACGCCCCGCCGCCGAAAGCCCGTCCGCCGGGCGCGACCCCTGCCACCTGATCGGGCGACGTGGCACCGGGGCTATCCGCGTCCTGGGCCGTGCTCTCGGCGTCTGCCGAACCGCCCGTCTTGCGCGCACCCGCCTCTGCCAGGCGGTTCTGACGGGCGACCCGCAGGGCGATCTGGTCACTCAGCCGCACGAGCCGCATCCGGACCTTGTTTTGGAAGTATTGTCGCTGAGAGCGGGAGAGCTGATCGTCGGCCTGGAGTTGCTGGTAGAGGGCAAGGAACTCGCGTGCGGCGGCATCGGCTTCCGAGTCGGCCGGTTTGGCCCAGCGACGCAGGGCCACCCGGACTGCCTCGCGGAGCTTCACCCCCTTTCGGGGGGCTGCCTCAGCTTTCTTTACCGGGCCTTCCGTTCTCTCTACCGAGGCATGTTCCCGCGCAGACACGACGGCAGCCGCAGACGGGGCGGATTCCCTCCCTTCGGAAGGTGGAGCCGCCAGCGCCACGATGGCCATAAGCACTGGGGACATGGCTGGGACCTCCTTCTGCTCCAGCAATCGGAACCTCTCTGTTGTCGAGGGTAACGATTTTCCGGAAGATTTTCAACTCTTTTGGCGTCGGTTGGTTGCCCGACGGCCAGGCGGATCCTGTTTTGGATCGTCAGGAGACGCTCGAAACCAATCCAGCTTGGATCACGTGGCTGAGATGACGCCTCCCCTAAACCTCCCGCGGCGCGTATCTTACTTCTTTTGCCAAACACGCGCTTGCGGAATGGCGCGGGCTAGTCACGGGTGATTTCCACCACCAGAGGCTCGTTCCCGTGCTTCTGGTCGGGGGCGTCGTGAAGAAAGGCGCGGGGTGCGGGGCCGGTGAACTTGCCGGGGACGGTCGCGATCAGGTCGAGCTTCAACTCGATCTTCTCGTTCGGGGCCAATGTCCGCCAGTAACAGATCACTTCCCGGGGACGGGTCTCGTAGTAGTCGATCTTGCCGACGCGCTGGAGTGCTTCGAGTTGATCCAGGCGGGGCTCCAAGCCGGCGGGCAGGCCCAAAACGGCGACGGTCATCGGCTGGCTGGCGTCCGTCGCGTTGGCCAACTCGGCGGTGAGTGCCACGGTCTGGCCCCACGGGACCTGGTTTCGGTCGAGCCGGGTCGACAAGCGTACCGGGCACGCCCCGACGTCGCCCTGGCCGCTTTCCGAGCGGCTCTCAGAGCCGCCGGGCGTCACGACTTCGAACGGGCAGGTTACCTCGTCGGCGAGTTGGCCGGCCGTGGCGCGAAACGTCAGTCTGCCGTCGCCGCCCTGTTCGACGACTCTCATCGGAAACCAGCACCGAGTCCGCCCGTTGGGCTCGAGCTCCAGTTTTTTCCGTCCGTCACCGTCGAGCTCGACGAGTCCGGGGTGCTCCAACAGGACCTCCGCGGACAACTTGCCGTCGGTGTCGTTGAGGATAGCTAACGGGACGTCGATCCGGTCGCCGGGGCTCACCTCCGAAGGGAGTCGCGCCGCGAGCATGAAAGGGGCCCGTACGGCGACTTCGCCCGTGCCGTGGCCGATTCGCCCGCCGTCGGCGTGACCGTCGATCAGCACCCGGAAGCTCCCGACCGGGCCGGGCGCTTCAAAGCCGGCCTGCGCCCGACCTTCCGCATCCGATCGGACGACGCCCGCCATGGTCTGATCGTCGCTGTCGCCCGACTGCGCGGTCTTTCGTTGGCCGGTGTCCACTCCCGAGCTCGGCGGGGGCTCGACGGCGATGGGGAGCGTGGCGGGCGCCATGTCGAAGGGGAGCAGCGGCACGGCCCCTTCGGGCGGCGACTTCCACCGTCCCGGATCCATGAGAATGCCCCCGACGATCAGACAGGCGGTGGCCACGACGATCGCCGTGGCCCAGAGCCTTGCACCGCTGGCGATGTTCAGCAGGTTGAGCATCGCCACGAGCATCACCAAGCCGACGCCGCCAAAGAAGCTCAGCGCCGTGAGCGTGTTGGACGCCCGCGTGCGATTGGCCCGATACGTGTCCAGGCTCTCGCGATACCCCTGTTGGAGCTCGATGAGGTTGTCGAACACGGCGGGGGGATTCGCCGTTCCGCCCAGCGCGGCCAGTCGCTTCAATCGCGCGTCCTCCCGTGCTCCCTCATCGAGCTTCCGGAGGGACGTCTCCAAGAACCGTCGCCATCCCTGGATGCCCAGGAGGAGATCCAGGGCCACGGCGGCCTCGCGGCTTTCGGAGAGAAAGAACTGCGGGTCGACGAGATCCTCCGTGCCGGCCACTTCCGTGGCGAGCAGGAAATGGATGGGCATTGCGGACGTGCGGTCCTCGGCGAGGCTCGATAGCGCCTCGGGGACCAGCCTGACTCCCAGAGTGGCCCGTAGCGGCGCGTCCTCCTCGTCGGTGACCGCGAGCGGAACGTCGATCCGCTCGCCGGGCGAGTAGCCGTCGCGGTTCGCCTCGACGCGGACTTGCAGGCGGCGAGCGGGCGGGCGGTAGAACAATCGTTCGGCGACGGGCTCCGGAGGATGCACACGGTAGTCGTAGATCGTCAGCCGGATCACGCCGCCGGCCTCGTCGTCCAAGGGGACGGTCACGGGGTTGGCCTTGCTCTGGTTGGTTATGAAGGCTTGCTGGCCGACCGGTAGCCCCCGGCACCAGGCCGAGGCCACCAGCGGCAAACCGGCCTCGAGCGCCCGAACGTTGAACTCCAAGGGCGTTCCCACCTGAAACACCCCGAGGCTGGTGCTCAACGCGACTTTGCGGTCCGTGGAGACTTCAGGCAGTCTCACCACTTGGCGCCTTTCGGCGGTGTTGCCCAGCACGAGCCGATATTCCTCGCCCGGTTTGGGAACGATGCTGAACTTACCCATGCCCCGGTAGCTGGTTGCCACCTCGACGACGCGCTGGCCTTGGCCGTCGACGACCGTCCCGCGGACGCCAATCGGGGCGCCGAGCGGATCGCGGGCCGCCAGATAGACGCGGTTCTCCAGACCCGCCACCAGTTCGCCGCCCTCGGGAAAAAAGCTCACGTCGATCGGGCCAACCTGGAGGGGGATCCTCTTGGCGATCGTTTCGCGCAGGCCGCCGTCGTCGACCACCACGACCAACTGCCCGTCGCCTCCCTCGAACTCCGTGGGCAACGAGAACTCGATTTGGAGCGTGCCGTGCGAGGATACCTCCGCGGTCTGTTCATAGATCGCTTGGCCGTCCAGCGTGGCAGCGACACGCAGATCGGCTCCTGCCGCCGCACCGCCTTCCACCCGCTGGGCAGAAAAATGAGCAACCACCGTGTCGCCGGGGAGGTAGCTGCTGCGGGCGAACTCCAGCGTCGCGATCAGCCCCGGCAGGCGATAACGTCGGATGAAGAACGTCCGGCGCTCGTCGGGAAATGCCCCGTCGAGGCTGCGTGCCACCAGGGTGTACTTCCCCCCGGCAAGTCCCGGCGGAAGCGAGAACCGGCCGCAAGCGACGCCGCCTTGCGTTACGCTTTCCGCCTGCAAGCCGGCTACCGGCGCTCCGCCCGGGTCGAGGATCTCGAACTCGACGGGCATCGGACGATCCGCTGCCAGCCGGAATCGCGACAGCGTCAGCGAGCGGTAGTGGATCGATTCGCCGGGCCGGTAGATCGGCTTGTCCAACGCCAGATACGCGGCGTAGCGGATCGGCTCGACCGCCAGGCGCGTGGCGACCTTCTCCTGCCACCCGTCGCGGCCGGCCAGCACCTCCAACGCTACCCCGTCGGAGATTTCCAGGTCGGCCGGGATGGCGACCTTCAGACGGCCGTTCTCGTCGGTCTTCTCCTTGTGGTCCATCAGGCGTCTGTCGTCGGGCGAGCGGACCACGAACTCCACCTGGGCCGAGACCGGGGTGCCCGAGACCGACGTAGTCATCACCGAATACTCGTTGTCCATCCCGGGGCGCAACTTGGCCGGGCCGATGACCTGCAACCGCAAGTGATCCGCGGCGATGTCGGCCAGTTGTGAGCGATGATAGAGCCACCCGCCGAGCGAGATCAGGAGCAAAGCCCCGGCCGCCACCCCGACGGTCCAATCGGCTCCCCGGGCCCACGGCGGGCGAGCACCGCCGCCCGAGCGGACGAGGGTACGAGGCGACTCGGCAGGCGTATCCATGATCTGGCGACTCGTGGTCGGGGGGCGTCTGGGGCGTTCCGTCTTGCGCCGGCCATCCTCGGCAAGTAGCAGGCACACGCCGTGTGCCGTTCGCGGATGTCGTGTTCAGGCGAGACCAACGACGGGTCCAACCGACCTTGCGGCGTACTGGTCGCCGCGCAGACGGCACACGGCGTGTGCCTGCTACTTTGCCGGCCGTGAACGGTTACCCCGAGGCTACCGCAACGACCGCCGTCGGGCAAGGGGTTCGCGGGCCCAAGGCCCGGAGAAGCCCCCGCGCCCGATCGGGATTCTTCCCCCGGGGAACGCGGCGTCGAGCTGGCCTGCCGCTTACGCCGTCGATTGCCGGAGCGAGTCCGCGCGGCTATACTGGCTTGCTGTTGTCAGCAGACGTCGACGCTCGGCGTTCCGGTAGGAAGGATCGCAGGCACGTCGTCCGGCGTGAAGGCCTCCACTGGGGCATCTCGGCATCGGAGAATCACCATGAGGAAACGCCCGTCGCGACCACTCTCGGCACTCCTTCTGTCCTTTCTCCTCCTATCGCTCGCCGCCGCCGGCATCGCCCGGCCGATCGTGGCCGCCGAGCCTGCCGCCAAGGACCGGCCGAACATCGTGCTGATCGTCGCCGACGATCTGGGCTACGGCGATCTGGCCTGCTACGGCTGTCCCGACACCCGTACGCCCGCGCTCGACCGTTTGGCCGCCCAAGGCGTCCGCTTCACCCACTTCTACGCCAACGGGCCCGAGTGCACGCCCACGCGCACGGCCCTGATGACCGGCCGATACCAGCACCACGTCGGCGGTCTGGAATGCGCGATCGGCACGGGGAACGTCGGGCGCTACGACGACGCCATCCGCCTGGCCGAGCGCCACGACCTCGGCCTGCCGACCAGCGAGACGACGATCGTCCGGCTGCTCAAACAGGCCGGCTACACGGCGGTCGGGTTCGGCAAGTGGCATCTCGGTTACGAGCCCAAGTTCGGTCCGCTCGAGCACGGCTTCGACCACTTCTTCGGGCCGCTCGGGGGCGGGGTCGACTACTATTACCACTGCGAGTGGGACGGCGTGCCCATGCTCTACGAGGACCAGCGCCCGGTCCGCCGCGAAGGCTACCTGACCGACCTGATCACCGACGGGGCCGTGGAGTTCGTACGTGGACACAAGGGGGCCAAGCCATTTTTCCTCTACCTGCCCTATACCGCCCCGCACACGCCGCTCGAAGCCCCCAACGACAAGCCACCCGCCCCGCCTAGCCAAGAGGACTGGAACCAGGGAACGCGCGAGACCTACGTCGCGATGGTCGAGCGGCTCGATTGGGGGATCGGCCGAATCCTCAAGGCGCTGGACGACCGGGGGCTGGCCCAAGACACGCTGGTCATCTTCTTCAGCGACAACGGCGGCACGAAGATCGCCAACAACGGCCCGTTCTCCGGCACCAAGGGCGGGCTGCTCGAGGGCGGGATTCGCGAGCCGTGCATCGTCCGCTGGCCCGGCGTGCTGCCCGAAGGCCGAGTGACCGAACAGATGGCGATCTCGCTCGACCTGTCCAAGTCGATCGTCCGCGTGGCCGGAGCGGAGCTCCCCAAGGATCGAGCCTTCGAGGGCATCGACGTCCTCAAGTACGTCGAAGAAGGGCGACCCGCCGAGCCGCGGACCCTCTTCTGGCGCGCCCGACGCGGAGATAGCACCTGGCGCGCGGTCCGCGACGGCCCGCTCAAGTACCTCACCCGACGCGACGGTGACCGGTCCCAAGAACATCTGTTCGATCTCCAGGCCGACCCGGGCGAGAAAGACGACCTGCTGGCCTCCCGGCCGGAGGATGCGAAACGACTCGAGCGGCTCTTGCTTGAGTGGGAGCAGAGGGTGCGGCCGTCGCGCTAGTCCCGCGCGATCGGGCGAGACCCACGGAACGGTTCCGAGATAGCGGGACGTAGCCTCATGTCTATGGACGAGCGCTTGCCCGGGGTGGACGAAGCCGAGCCGAGTCCGAGCTCGTCGGGCGCGTCGGCGCGGCTTGCGTGGTATATCGCGGCGGCGGTCGTGGCGGCGTTGGCGTTCGCGCTGGTCTTGCCCCATTTGGCGGCGCTCGTCGGCCTCAGTGACGAAGCCCTCGGCGGCCTGTTGGCAACGATCGAGTTGGGCGGCACGCTCTTCCTGCGGCTGTTGAAGATGATCGTTGTCCCGCTGGTGATGTTCAGCGTCGCCAGCGGCGTGCTCGGGGTGGGCGACGTGCGCCGGCTCGGTCGCCCCGGCGCGTACATCCTCCTCTACTTTCCGACGACCACGGTGCTGGCCGCGGTCGTCGGCCTGGCCCTGGTCAACCTGATCCAGCCGGGGTCGGGCGCGATCTCGGCCGCCGCCTCCCAAGCCGTTGGAAACGCCTCGACCCCGGAAGCGGCCGAAGCGGTATTACCGGGCGCCGGCGGCGCCCCGCAAGGGCCCATGACGCTCGGCGACGCGATTCGGCAGCTCGCCCTCACCATTTGCACCGACAATCTCTTCCGCGCCATGGCCGAAGGCAACCTGCTGCCGCTGATCGTCTTCAGCATCCTCTTCGCGGGCGTGCTCAGCACGATGGGTCGCCGGGCCGAGCCGGTATCGCGCGTGATCACCGGCACAAGCGACGCCCTTCTGAAGCTCGTGATGCTCCTCATGTACGTCGCGCCGGTCGGCATCTTCTGCCTGGTGGCCGCCCAGTTCGGGCAGGCCGCCGTTGCGGGCAAATCCGGCGAGACGTTCGGCGGGCTGATGGCCTACGTCCTCGTGATCGCGGTTGGACTGGCCTTCCACTGCCTGGTCACGCTCCCGCTCATTCTTTTCCTGCTCACGCGCCGCCACCCGTATCGGTTTCTGCTTCAGATGTCCGAAGCCCTGCTGACGGCCTTCTCCACGGCCAGCTCTTCGGCCACGCTGCCCGTCACCATGGAATGCGCCGAGCGGCGCGCGAGGGTGTCGCGGCGTTCGGTCGAGTTCGTGCTGCCGCTGGGCTCTACCGTCAACATGGACGGCACCGCGCTCTACCAGTCGGTGGCGGCCGTGTTCATCGCCCAGGCGTCGGGCATCTCGCTGGGGCCCCTGGAGCAATTGACGATCGTGGGCACGGCCACCCTGGCGTCGATCGGAACGGCCGGCGTCCCCCAGTCCGGGCTGATCGCGCTGTTGATCGTCTTGAGCGCGGTGGGACTCTCCGGCGAAGGCCTCGCCCTGGTCCTCTCGGTCGACTGGCTCGTCGACCGCCTCCGTACCACCGTCAACGTCTTCGGCGACGCGGTGGGCGCGGCGGTGGTGGAGAAGGGGTTTCAGACCGATTGAGATCTTGTACGGCCCGCCGATGCCACCGCGCCGGGGTGCCACTGGCGTTTCGCCAGTGCTGCTATCCGGACCATCACGATGCGATGCCGAAGGAAGCACGGACAAGAGGCCAGTGCCCCCTGCCCGCTCGCGGGCTATTCGTGTTGGATCGACTCCCACAGCTCCCGGTCGAACGGCGCACTTCGCGAAGGGCAAACCGCGCGGCGGCACACCTGGCAACTGCGGAAATCGGTCTCCGTCGGGAAGCGAATCCCGGAGACCGTCTTGTTGGGCACCATCAAGCAGGAGGCCGTCAGCTCGACTCCGATCCGGCCCTTCACGTCCCCGAGTAGCGTGAACAGCTCCCGCTGCTGCTCGATCGGCCACACGGTGGCGTCGCCCGCGCCGGGGCTCATCGTGGAGGTCTTCCCCAGCAGGAACTTGCGGTTGAGGTGTTCGTCGAGATGTTTCCGGGCGGACATCAAGAGATCCGTCTTGATCGTCTCCCACCAGAACTCCAAGAGGGGGTCGCCGGAGGGCTGCCGGGCCTGGTCGAGCTCGTGTCCGCAGGTGGCGATCAACGGAAACACTCGCTCGGCGCGGTCCAGGTTCTTCCGGAGCGCCCGGCTGGTGAACGTGACCCCGGCGATCCGGACCGTATCGTCCCCCTTGGCCTCCACGAACGACTCGGCGTAGAGCGCCTTCGGGTTCGCCACGTCGCGGGCCCGGTTGATCAGCTCCTCGAATTCCGTGGCGTCCTCCGTGTCCGGCTCGATGTGTACGCGCGTCATCAGCGTCGGCGTGTCGAGCTCAAAGGGGATGCGGGTAAGCGCTTCCGCGTTGTCTCTTCCAGAATGACTCATGGTCTACGAGATCCTCTTGGGTTGTCTGTCACGGGGCGGGCGGGTATCTGTTGGTGCGAAGCCGCAAGCGGCACCAACCCCCGACCCGAGCGGCCATCTCTCATCCCTCATCTCTCCTCTCTTATCACTCATCCCTCATCTCCCACCCTTCATCCCTCATCCCTCATCCCTCATCCTCCCCGAATCGGGTACTTCCCGTGCTTCTTCGTCGCGTCGATCATCGCCAGGTAGTTCTCGAAGGGGACGTACTCGGTGACCGAGTTGGAGGAGCCGCAGCAGTAGCCGCCGCCGGGGGCGATGGTGTTGATACGCAGCTTGACCTCTTCTTCCACTTCCTGCGGCGTACCCCGGGTGAGCGTGGAGTCGAGGTTGATGTTCCCACAGAGGCAGAGCCGCCCGCCGTACTCTCGCTTGAGCTGGGCGATGTCGAAGCTGGCCGGCTCGCAAGGGTGGATGGCCTGGTAGCCGCACTCGATCAGGTCGTCGATCACCGCGGCGTAGCACCCGTCGGAATGGAATAGGTAAGGCAGGTCCTTGGCGCGGACCAGCCGGCCGATCTTCTGGTGCCACGGGAAGACGTGCCGCCGCAGCACTTCGGGGCGGACCATCAGCGAGTGGGTGTAGGCCAGATCGTCGGGCATGCAGATGGCCCCAACGCACTCGAAATCGAGCAGGTTCTCCACCACGCGGTGGTGAATCTCGCCGATCTTGCGGATCACTCGGGCGGCCAGTTCGCCCCCCTCGGCCACGTCGAGGCAGAACCGCTCGAACCCGACCAGCATCCAGGCGGCGGCGAAGAGGTACCCCACCACGGGGATCACTTTGGCTTCGGGCGGCAGGAGGTCGCCGAGTCGCCGGACGTCGTCGTAGTTGTAGGCGTCCGGATCGGGCCAGTCGAAGTTGTCGAGTGCGGCCGAGTCGGGCACGAGACCGACGCCCTGCTCCGCCCAGAGCCGGGTGCTCGTCTGGTCGTGGCCCGCACGGTAGTAGGCTTCGGCCACTTTCATGTGTCCTTCGCCCCGGCCCTGCTCGGCCGCTTCCAAGGCTCGCTGGACCAGCGTGAGCCGCATGCCGAAGAGGATGGGCACGAAGTCGTACCCGGCCGATAGATGGAACTCGACCTCGTCCTCCAGCGTGTGCGCCTCGCGGCCGAGGAACTGCGACTTGATCGGTTTGTCGACGTGGTACTCCACCAGCGGGACGTACGCGGGCTCCCCCTGACAGAGGAACGCCTTTCGGAGATTGGCAAAGTCGGGCATGGTGAGTGGCAAGTGGCGAGTGGCAAGTGATCAAGGATGTAGGATCGTCAATCGCACTGGATTGGGTATTTGCCGTGCTTCTGAATGGTCTCGATCATCGCCACGTAGTTCTCAAAGGGGACGTACTCGGGGATCGAGTTCGACGAACCGCAGCAGTACCCGCCGCCGGGGGCGACCGTGCGCAGCCGGAGCTTCACCTCCTCGACGACGTCGTCCGGCGTGCCCAAGCAGAGGGTGGAGTCGAGATTGATGTTCCCCATCAGGCAGAGCCGACCGCCGTACTTCCGCTTCAGCTCGAGGATGTCCATGCTGGCCGGCTCGCAGGGGTGCAGCGCGTTGTAGCCGCACGCGATGATGTCGTCGATCACCTCGTACAGCCGCCCGTCGGAATGGAACAGGTACGGCAGGCCCTTGGCGCGGACCATCTCGCCGATCTCTCGGTGCCGCGGGAAGATGAACTCCCGGAGGAACTTGGGATTGACGATCGTGCCGCCGGTGTGTGCCAGATCGTCGGGCATGCGGATTGCGCCGACGCAATCGAACTGGAGCAGGTTCTCGACGACCCGTCTCTGGATGGTCCCCACGCGCTCGATGACCCGGCGAACCAACGGCTCCCCTTGCGCCAAAGCGATGCAGAAGCTTTCCAAGCCCATCAACATCCAGGGCGCCATGAACAGGTAGCCGACGTTGACGACGGCCATGGCCCGGTCGGGCAGGAGCTTACCCAGCTTGTCGAGCGTGTCGTAGCTGTAGGAGCGGTCGGGATCGGGCCAGTCGAATTCGTCGAAGGAGGCCGCGTCGCGGATCGCCCCGGAGCCTTCCTCCGCCCACATGCGGGTGGTTTTACCCTTTTGGTGGGGATTGTACTGGGCCTCCAGCGGCTTGAGCAGCTTCGTATCGAGCTGCCCGGCCCCCATGATCCCCTGCTTCTCGCCGCGGATCGTCTGACGGAACCCGATCGTCAGTGGCACGTAGTCGTAACCGGCCGCCATCGAGAACTCGACTTCCTCCTCGATGCCCGCGATCGGTTTACCCAACAGACGCGTCTTGACGTCTTCGGCGACCGTCCCGTCGAACTGGGGCACCCGTTTGGGCTCGCCCTGGCAGAGCAGGGCCTTCTTGAAGTTGCCGAAGTCGGGCATGTTCGGTCTCGCGCCGGTAGTGTTCCGCCGTTCGCGCTCGGGTGGTCTTGCGCCTTTCGGCGGCAAGCTGCGACTGCGTATCGTGGTGATCGTACTGCAACTCGGTCCGCGCTTCCAGGGGCGAGAGCCTCCCGCGCCGGCCCTATCTCCCCGGGGCAAGGGGGCTTGAAGGGGTGTTGCGTGTCCCCTATGTTGTACGGGGCGGTCCGCCGGCAGCGTTTCCATACCGCCTGCCCAGCCGACAGCACGACAAGCCAACCCACTACTCCACAGGAGACCCAGGATGATCGAGCTCGGACTGCACACCGACAACTGGCGGGTGCTCAGCGGCAGTTTTCAACTCGCCGCGGAAACGGCCGTCAAGTACGGCCTCAAACACCTTGAGTTCGCCGCGATCCACGGCCAGTACTTCATCCAGGCGATGGGGTACGAGCCGGGCATCTCGCTCCAATCGAATCCGCGAACGCTGAAGCGGTACTGCGACGAAAGGGGCCTTCAGATCTCCCAAATCGACGGCTCGTACCCCTTGATGGGCCCCGATGGGTCGGCGTTCGGCGTGCAATACGTCCAGCAATCGATCCGGTTCGCCGCCGAACTGGGGTGCCCGATGGTCGATACGGTCGACGGCGCGTTCGAAATCGATGGCTTCACGCGTGAGGAAGTCTTCCGGATCACCTGCGACAACTACCGCCAATGCCTCCCCTGGGCGGAGGATTACGGGGTGATCATCAACGTGGAGCCTCACGGTCCCTACACGAACGACGGGGAGTTCATGGAGCGGCTGTTCAAGCACTTCGATTCGGAGTTCCTGCGATGCAATTTCGACACCGGGAACTCGTTCATCGCCGGCCATGACCCGCTGGAGTATCTCAAACACCTGCGTCCCTGGGTCTCCCACCTGCACATCAAGGACGTGGATGCGGGCCTGGCCGAGGCGTTGCGGGGCGAAGAGACCGGCATCGCGTGTAGCGTCGTGCCCATCGGTGGGGGTGTCAACGCGGAGAACATCAAGCGGTGCGTCGAATACCTCAAGGAGACCGACTTCGACGGCGTGATGTCGATCGAGTGTTACGGCTCCGATGAGAACATCCGCAAGAGCACGGAGTTCCTCCGCGCCCTGGTCGGCTGATCCGACCCGAACACGGTTGACGCTCCGAATTGATTCCTTCGGCGCGATCGATCAGCGGTCGTCTCGCACTTCGATCGCGCCGAAGACGACCCAAACGGCACGCTCCGAGGGCAAACGAGAAAAATATTCTTGGGGTCGGGGAAAAATTTTTTCGCGCGTTTCGGCGCGATGTGCCCCGTTGGTCGACGCGGTCGATTCGGCGAGACGGGCTTGGCGCGATCCGACCAACGACCCCCGTCTACACGATCGCGTTGGGGCATCGGTTGTCTCAAGACGGCCGCTTCCACGCGCCATCAATTGCGCAGGACGCTTTGTGTCGCACGCGGCCCGCATTCGTGCGTGGCGGCGGGTCACCGTGCGGCACTCGACTCCGGCGTCGGAACGTTCCGTCGCGATTCCGACGGACCTGCGTGGAGCGAAAGACCGGCATCGCGGCGGAGGGGAGCCGGTCGGATGGCAGGTCGTCCGTAGACGCGTAACTTATTGTGCATCACAGGGTTGCGCGCACACGTGCCCCCCGGCGTTCATCGCTCGGGCCGCTTGCTTCGTGGGTGGTTTCCGCGTGGCCCACGGGGCGTGAACCACCGAAGCCTGCCCAGCCACGCCTGCGGCGGGACGTTCGGCCAGCGAGGTCGTTGCACGGAGCAACGCGGCCGGAACGACCTCGATCATACCGGGTGATTTGCACGGGTCGTGATTTACGGGAGCGAAATCGATCACGCCTGTCGTGGCGCTCACGGACGATCGCGTCGGATGGGCGCTGGCTGCATGAAAACGGGGTCGTACTCGGACGCCGACGAGCGAAGCCACGTCGTCCACGGGTGCGTCTTTGGAAAAAAACTTCCCTCGCGACGGGAGAATTGTACTTGCAAACTTTTGGAAAATGGGTACCATAATTCCAAGCTGCAGGTTTGAGTAGCTTCGGGAGTTCAGGGCAGCGCGCTTGTTTGAACAAAGGGAACTCGAAAGGGCCGTCTGCGTGAACTACCGCTTGTCGTAGCGCAGGTCTGCGTTGGCGGCAAGATACGTGGGGCGTTCCGTTGTCTTGTTTCTGTGGCGACTTATCTGTCGAGCTTCGGACCCAGCCCGACCGTCGGCAAGGAGATCGCCCGTAACGTTAGTTAGGAGGACGTGAGGTGGCCAAGAAGAAGGCAACCAAGAAGAAGGCCGCAAAGAAGAAGGCGCCCAAGAAGAAGGCGGCCAAGAAAAAGGTAGCCAAGAAAAAGACGGCCAAGAAAAAGAAGAAGGCCGCCAAGAAGAAGGCTACCCGAAAGAAGAAGTAGGTCGCACCGGCGGCACAGTTGCCGCGGTCAATCGCGATCACTTCGATCACGCAAAATTGCTACGACGAGAAAGGGACGCCCGGCACCTTGCTAGGGCGTTTCTCTTTCTTGGGATCGACGGGGGGACGCGGCAGCGCACCGCTGGTCGAGTCACCCGCGTCGCCGAACCCCGGCGTCCGGATGGTCCGCGCACGGCGGGATCTCCCTGCGTCCGCCCAGTTGGCCTCCGTCTCCGTCCCACCCCGGCGACCGCGGGGCGAAGGATCCGCGTAAAAGCATGCACGCCAATAGCTTACGGCGATCGCAGCGCGGCCCCTGCGGCGAGACGTCAGAGCCGGGGGGCGGCCCTCGTGGCCTCGGACTCCCGGGCCTGGATTACTCGTGACGATCCCCAATGCGTCACGCGGACCCGAGCGTCGTCGGGGACGAACCGCCGGGCATAACGCAGGATCAGGCCCCCGGCGAACTCGATCGCTTCATCCGTCACCCGGCCGACAACCAGCACGTCCGGTCCGAGAAAGCTCTCGGGGTGGAGAAGCGCGGGGGAAGGGGCGTCAGGCCGTCGGAAGAAGTCGCCCAGAACGGCGTTCTCCTCCTCGTTGCGGCCCACCACGACCTTGGTGTGTTCGTCAAATCGCACGTGTCGGGCCGCGTTGAGCAGTTCGAAGTCCCAGCGGGTCGCGACGGGATCGAACTGCATCAAATCGCGGACCCGCGGCGCAAACGTGACTTGCGTGAGCGGGCATCCCGTCGATGGCTGGGGAATCTCTTTGATGCTCAACCGCCTCGCGAGTGCGATCAGCTCCCTCCGACCTCGACCGTTGAACGCGTACAGCTTCTCTCGGTCGATCAGGCCCTCTCGCTCGGGGATGGTGGGCGGCAGCAACTTGGCCGAAAGCGGACGCAACAAGCGGCCCTCCAAACCGGATTTCCGCTCAATGACTTCCACCTGCCAGCGCCGCTGGCTCATCGGTCGTTGGCCGAGCACCTCGCCCGAGACCACCACGCAGGCCTCGACCTCCTCCATGTACGCTTTGGCCATTCTGCACATGTAAAGACGACAGTCGACGCACGGATTCACGCCTTTCCCGTATCCGTACGTCGGCTTGCGAATCACGTCGAGGTAGTCGTCGGCGACCGAGAGTATGGTCAGCCTCACGCCCAGCTCGGCCGCGGCCTTGGCCGCGCGGGCCTTGCAGCATTCGAAAATGGTCCGGACGTTCAACGCGTCGACCTCGAATCCCTGCTCCTGAAGGATGCGAACGGCCAACATGCTGTCCAGGCCGCCAGAGAGGAGTACAACGGCTCGCGGCATCGATCCGAGTGTGGGTTCTTAGTCGAGACTCGTGCGTTGGGACCGAGTATCCCATTGTATGTGGGCACGGTGCGCGTCAAGAGCAGACGGGGTTTTCGCGGCGACAGGACGACGCGCGCGTTCGCCGTGACGCGACTTGGGGGCGCCCTGCCGCGTGTGCCACGTACATCCCGACGGGCCAAACCGCAACGAAGGGGGCTGGGAACGAGCGCCAACGAGCCCCCAGAAATCGTGGGGCTGCGGGGTCGCTGACGCTCAGCCGGAGCCACCCGAAATCGCGATTGCCGGACACCGCCTAGTCGGACGGGAAGGGCGGCGGTTCCTCGTTCAGCTCGCTCAGGGCGTTTCGGGCCGCCCGCTGTTCTGCTTCTTTCTTGTTCCGTCCCCACGCTGGCTGAAACCGAGTCCGCCCGACCTGGGCGGCGATCTTGAAGCACTTGCTGTGGTCCGGGCCCTTCTCGTCGAGCAACTGGTACGTGGGCGTGGTGCTGAACTCGCGCTGGGCCAACTGTTGGAGGAGCGACTTGTAGTTGCGGCCCACCTCGCCTCCGGCAGCCAGCTCGATCTCCGGTCCGATGTGCTCCTCGATGAAATCACGGGCGGCTTGATCGCCGCCGTCGAGGTAGATGGCGGCGAGCAGCGACTCGAAAACGTCGGCCAGGACCGAGGTCGGCACGGTCGGGTGGGTGGTCATCCCCTTGCCTAGGATAAGGAACTCCTGCATCCCTAGGGCTTCACTGATCTTGGCGCACGTCCGGCGGCTCACCACGATCGACTTGATCTTGGTCAGCTCGCCTTCAAGATACTCAGGATACTGATGGAAGAGCATCTCGCAGACGACGGCCCCCAGGATGGCGTCGCCGAGGAACTCGAGCCGCTCGTTGGAGGCCAGCCGGTGCTGGGCCCCCGAGGCGTGGGTCAAGGAGGACTGGAGCAGCGACTTGTCGGAGAAGACATAGCCGACCCGCCGCTCACATTGGGCGAGGCGAGCCGGAAGCCCAACGTCCAAATCGCGTTCAACATCCATGGCCATGAAAACGACGACCCATCGAATCAGTAAGTAGCGGGTTGGCACCCTCTTTTTGTAAACCTAACAGGGGGTACACCTTTTGTCAACAGAGGGTGCTCCAGGGCGGCCCCCGTGGTGGCTCGGTCGGGAAACCGGCCTTGTCCAACCGCCCTGGGCGAACGAAAATCCCTTCGGCGGCAACTATCCTTGGCACAGCCGAGGTGAACTCCCCACCCGCTAACTACGTAGAGGGGGGGTGACTAAGCAGAGTGGCTGAGAAATGGCCGTAGGAGGTTAGTCTACTTGGACCCGCTTTGTCGAGGCGTCCGGCGCGGTCGGGCCCCCATCGCATGAAGACGGGCACCACGAGCCTTCCAGCCCTTCAATAGGCCGCCTTGGCAGTCTCCTCGCGGAAATCTTCGCCACGATGGGACTTGTGATGTTTGTATGGCTGATGATCGCCCGGCGCGGACGGGACTCCAGAGCCCCGGGCTTCCGATGGAGACTCTCTGTCGATTGGCCATGCAGGGTCCAACGGTGATCCCCACGTGTTGAGGTGCAAGTCAGTCAACCTAAGCAGTTGAGGAAGGAGTAACGGATGAGCAAAGCAAAGTTACCGAGCCGCACGGCAGGGCTCATCGTAGTGACGCTGGTTGCCGGCTCGCTGCTGAGCTGGACCCTGATTACTGGTGTTGGCCAGGGACAACAGAACGTGGCTCCCTCGGCCGGCGATGCCCAGGCCATCGAGCAAGCCCAGAGTCTATCGCGGGCGTTTCGCGCCGCGGCCAAGCAGGTGCTTCCCACGGTCGTCGAGGTGAGGACCACCACAAAACCATCGGAATCGTCGATCGATCCCCAGCTCCGATCGGAGAATCCTTACAAAGGGACTCCGTTTGAGGACTTCTTCGGCGACGACCTCCCCGGCTTTCGCGGGCGTGGGATTCCCAACGTCCCGCGACCCGGCTTGGGCTCGGGCGTGATTATCGATCCATCGGGGATCGTGCTCACCAACAACCATGTCGTGGCCGATGCCGACGAAGTGACCGTCCAGTTGGGCGACGGCCGCGAGTTCGACGTGAAGGAAATCAAGACCGACGAGAGGACCGACCTGGCGGTGCTGCGACTCGATACCAAGGAAAGCCTGCCCGCCGCCCGACTCGGCGACTCCGACCAAATGGAGATCGGCGACTGGGTGCTTGCCATCGGCAACCCGTTCGAGCTGGAGCAAACGGTTAGCGCGGGCATTATCAGCGGGAAAGGGCGCAGCCTGGGGGCGGTCCGTCGTGCCCGCTTCCTACAGACCGACGCGGCGATCAATCCGGGCAATTCGGGTGGCCCGCTGGTGAACCTCAACGGCGAAGTGGTGGGGATCAACACGGCCATCTTGTCCCGCACCGGCGGAAGCCAAGGGGTCGGCTTCGCCATCCCGGTCAATCTGGCCAAATGGGTCACGCCGCAATTGATCAAGCAGGGCCGCGTTGCACGCGCCTACCTGGGAGTCAGTATGTTTGACGTTGACGCAGAGTTGGCGAAGAAACTTGATGTGCCCCTCAATGGCGGCGTGGTCGTCGACCTGGTGAGCGAAGGCTCCCCGGCCGGAGAGGCCGGGCTCCAAGAGAAGGACATGATCGTGACGTTCGACGGGCACAAGGTCCAAACGACGGCTGACTTGCAGGAGTTGGTCGAGCGTTCGGCGGCGGATTCCAAGCATGAGCTGAAGATCCTCCGCGACGGGAAGTCCCAAACGGTTCGGATCCTGCTCAAGGCCATGCCCGAAGACTTCGAGACCGCCATGATGGAGTCTCGGCTGCGGGGGGATCGTGCGATCTCCTCGGAGTTCTACCACGACGAGCAGCTTGGACTGATGGTGAAGAACTTGACCAAAGCACGTGCCGAGCTGCTCGGCTACGAGGGGCTGTCCGGCGCGCTGATCGTAGATGTCCAGCACGATCGCATCGCCGAGCAAGCAGGTCTCGACGAAGGAATGCTGATTACCGGCGTCGGCGACGAGCAGGTGAAGAACGTGGCCGAGTTCCGGGCGGCTATGGAGAAAGAATCCCTCGAAAAGGGGGTTACGCTGAAGGTCCAGACGCGACGCGGCAGCAAAGTGTTCAAGCTGCAAAGCTCGTAGAGCGTTGGACAACCGCCGCAAAGGAAGGCTGCACCCCAAGGCGAGCCGCACGCGCGGACGTCGGTCCCGCTCCCCTCCCGGACCGACTCCCGCGGCTCGCCTTTTCTGCTTGACTCCTCCAACAGCTCCTCGAACAATGCAGCGGGGGCAGTCGAGGACGTGCCCATACCTTCCGTAGACCCCTCAGTCTCCAGAGCATTGTAGGATGCCGTGCCTCCCACGTATCGCGGTGGGGACGATCCAGCGCGAGGCCGAATCGCAGACCATGCTGTGGGCTTTGATGGAGGCCCTAAGGCGGAGTGGTCTGCACGTGCAGAGCTTCCTCTCCCAGGCTTGCTTTCCGACATGCCAGGGCCTGACCACGGTCACGGGCCTGCCTCCGCGCCATCTGGATAGTTGGCTGATGTCGCCGGAGACTTGCCGGGCGACGTTTGCTCGTGGGGCTCGGGAGGCTGATTTGGCCTTGGTCCACGGGGAATACGACTCGGCGTTCTCGGCCGGGGGCCCCGGCGGAAGGCTGGAGACGCTGTGCCGCTGGCTCAGCCTGCCCCGGCTGGCCATTCTCGACGCAGCCCGCGCCGATCGGCGCGGATTGCCCGAACGACCCGCGCGCGTTGACGGGCTTCTGCTCGACCGGGTCGCCGATAGTCGCCATTTCGCCCGGCTTGCCACGGATCTGGAGGCATTGTGGGGTGTGCCGGTGTTGGGCGCTCTGGAGTCGTTGCCGAGCCTGCGAGCCAAGCTGGAAGCCGTGCCCCACGGCGAGCGGCCCCCGCACCGGCTGTGTGATGAGCTCGGCGATCACTTCACCCAGAACTGGCAGCCCGAGCACATCTGGAGCCTGGCCGTTGGACGGGAGTTCCCCAGCGGCGGGGAGGAGACGGCGTCTATCGAGCCAGCCGTGGCGAAGCTGACCGTGGCCATCGCCTACGACGAGGCGTTCAACTGCTACTTCCAGGACACACTGGACCTGCTGGAGTTGCGGGGGGCTTCGATCGTCGACTTCTCGCCGCTTCGAGACGAGAGCCTCCCGCCGGAGACCGACCTGGTCTACCTGGGTTGCGGCCATCCGGAGCGGTATGCCGCGGCGCTTTCGGAGAACCATTGCATGAAGGCGGCGCTGAGGAGCCACCTGGCCGCGGGTCGACGGGTCTACGCCGAAGGGGGCGGGGCGGCGTATCTCTGTCAGCAGATGGAAACGCCCGGCGGCGAGCTGAAGCGGATGGTGGGCATTTTCCCTGCCGCCGCCCGGCTGAAACGCGCACCCGGCAGCCCTACACCGGTCGAAGTCACGCTCAGCCGGCCAAACTGGCTGGGCGAGCCGAAAACGCGGCTTCGCGGCTACCGCAACGCTTGTTGGGAGATCCAGCCGCTCGGCCACTTGTCCCGCTTCGTGGCGGAGGAGCCGTACCGCTACGACTTGGTGGGCAGCTTCCGAGCGATCGGGAGCATGCTGCACCTCGACTTCGCGGCCCGGCCGATATCTCTGGACGGTTTCTTCTATCCGCGGGACCCGCAACCGAGCTTCAGCGACCCCTGGGCTGCCGTGTTGTAGGCGCGGCGGCCAAGCCAGGGGGCGCTCTCCCCTCTCCCCCCGCCCGTCTTGCCGGAATCCGTCGGAAGACTCTTTGACACGCCGGGGTCTATCCAGGATATTTGAAAGACTGCACCAGGCGGTCAGGCCGCCAAGAAGGGCGCGGCCAGAAACGAAGTCGGCCCAAGTGCATCTCCCGCGTGAATCCCGCGTTAGCCACAGGATGCCGCCATGACGAACACGCTCTACCTGCCCGAGCTCCGCGAGATGCTGGCCGAGAACGATGCGGCGGGACTCCGGGAATTCTGCACCGCACTGCACCACCCGGCCCGGACCGCGGAATTCATGGAAGGACTGACGGCGGCGGAGGCGTGGCGCGTGTTGGAGCACGCGGAGATGCCGTTCCGGGTGGAGATATTCGGCTTTTTCGAGGAGGACAAGCAGGTTGAGATGATCGAGACGGGCGAGCTGGCCGAGATCGCCCAGCTCATCGCCCACTTTCCGCCGGACGACCGAGTGGACCTGCTCAACGACGTCGATCCCGAGGTGGTGGCCAAGTTGATGCCGCTGATTCCGACGGAGGAACGTCGCGACATCCAGCGGCTGAGATCCTTTCCCGAGGGCACCGCCGGCGCGGAGATGACCACCGAGTTCGCCCGACTCAGCGAAGGTCTCACCGTGGGCCAAGCCCTCCAGGAAGTGAGCCGACAGGCCGCGGGGTTGGAGACCATCTACTACCTTTACGTGGTCGACGAGGAGGATCACCTCCGCGGACTGCTGTCAGCTCGAGAACTGCTCTCTGCCATGGGCAAGCCCGATACCCGCATCGGCGACCTGATGGAACGGGACCTGATCACAGTCAACGCGAGCGACGATCAGGAGGAGGTGGCCCAGACGGTGGCCCGTTACGACTTGATGGCCATCCCGGTCGTGGACGACGCACACCACCTGTTGGGAATCATCACCCACGACGACGTGCTCGATGTGATGGTCGAGGAGGCAACGGAAGACGCTTACCGAATTGCGGGCGTCACGCCCTTGGAGAAAAGCTATCTCGAGACGCGGCTGTTCACGCTCACCTGCAAGCGAGGTCTCTGGCTGGCCATCCTTTTTGTCGGGGCCTTTTTTACCGCGTTCACGCTGCTCGGGTACCAGGACTTCCTCGAGCAGATCCCGTGGCTGATGCTATTCATCCCCTTGGTGATCTCCACAGGAGGGAACTCCGGCAACCAATCGGCGACTCTGATTATTACCGGCCTTTCGACCGGGGAAGTAACGGTCGGAGACTGGTGGCGCGTGATCCGCCGCGAGCTGATGATTGGGCTGCTGCTGGGCGGACTACTCGGCGCGACCGGGTACCTGCTCGCGCTGCTGATGGCGCCCAACTGGTTTGCCGCCCTGGTGATCCCGATTGCACTTCTGCTGATCGTCACTTGGGGAACGCTGTCCGGTTCGCTGCTGCCCCTGTTGTTCCGGCGTCTTGGGCTCGACCCCGCCTTCATGAGCAATCCGTTCGTCGCGACGCTGACCGACACCGTCGGAATCGTCCTCTACATGAGCGTGGCTCTGTTGATGCTCAAAGGCGGCGAAATGTAGCGCACGCGCGAGGCTGATCGGTCCGGTTCTCTCTTGCTGCTTCCAGCGCGTCTGCGTGTATTCGCCGGCCCCCTGCGCGGGGGCCCGGTTCCCAGGCTTCGCATGGGAACGCACGGCTTTGACGCTTCGGGTCCACCGCAAGCTTCATTTGAGCCCTCATCGCAGGTCCTCGCTCCCATCCTCCGCGTCGGAACGGACCGATCGGACGCTTCACGTTCGGAACCCGTAACTGCTTGTGGATCAATCGCTTGCGGCGACGTCCGCACGCGACGCAGGGCGTAGTGACGTGGCGACGA
>DATKZH010000349.1:0-2809 GCA_035528065.1 Thermoguttaceae bacterium
GCGCCACGCCTTCGGAGACGGAAACCAAGCAGCCCCGTGGATCAACGGAACCGCTTCCCGAAGCCATCCGCCGGAAGGAAATTGCCCTTGCAAACCTCCGGGAGATTGAAGAGGCCACCAAGCGCAGCGAACTGATCGACGTTGCCGAAATGGAGCAGGCCTGGGCTACCGTGGGCCAGACGATCCGCGACAATCTCCTCGGGATGCCGGACAAGCTGACGCCCATGCTCGCCGCGATGACAGACAAGAAGCAGATCCGGGCGTATCTCATGGAGTCCTTCCGGCAACTCCTCACTGCGCTACCAGATGAGATCCACAAGCGGGCCGCGTGAATGCTCAAATCTCCATACTCCTCAACGCGATCTGCGTCGGGTTGCAACCTCCGCCGGCGCTATTGCTGTCAGAGTGGGCCGATCAGAACCGCGTCCTCTCGTCCGAGGCGTCCGCGCAAAAAGGGAAATGGATAACCTGGCCATGGCAACGCGAGCCGATGGATTGCCTCTCACCGTCGCATCCGGCGGAGACGGTCGTCTTGATGTGTGGGGCGCAACTTCTCAAGACCGAGTTGATCCTCAATTGGCTGGGCTACATCGTGGACTGCGACCCCGGCCCGATGCTGATCGTGGAGCCGCGCGAGACGGATTCAGAGGATCTGTCGAAGACCCGCATTTCCCCGATGATCCGGGACACCGAATGCCTGCGCGGAAAAATCCGGGACGTGCGGTCGCGGGACAGCGGGAACACGACGCTGCACAAGATGTTCACCGGGGGCCACGTTACGTTGGTCGGGTCTATTTCTCCCTCCGGTCTGGCAATGCGCCCCATCCGATACCTCGCGATGGACGAGGTAGACCGCTACCCGGCATCGGCGGGGACCGAGGGCGACCCGGTGAGTCTGGCGACCAAACGACCCGGGAATTTCTGGAACCGCAAGATCCTGCTTGCAAGCACCCCCACGATTCATGGCGTGTCACGAATTGAGAAGGCATTCGAGGAGAGCGACCAGCGGCGCTACCATGTGCCGTGCCCGTTCTGTCGCGCCAAACAGGCGCTCGTGTTCGACCGGATCAAGTGGCCGAAGGGAAAGCCACGGGACGCGCAGTATCAGTGTGCCGAGTGCGGCGAAATGATTGACGAGCGGCACAAGGCGACGATGTTCGCGGGCGGCGAGTGGGTGGCCGAGAACCCGGCGTCCGACGTTCCCGGCTTCCACTTGTCGCAGCTCTATTCGCTGATCCGGCCATGGGGCGATATCGCGGCGGAGTTTGCCGCGGTACACAAAGACCCCGAGCGGCTGAAGGTCTTCACGAACACCGTCCTGGCTGAGACGTGGAAGGAATCGGCAGAGGCCCCCGATTGGGAAAAGCTCTATCTCAGGCAGGAGAATTATCGCGGCGTCCCGCGTGATGTACTGTTTCTCACCGCCGGGGTGGATGTTCAGAAGGACCGGCTTGAGATTCAGATCAAGGGCTGGGGACGGGGCAAGCAGAGCTGGGTCGTGGACTATCTCGTCCTGATGGGCGACACGTCGCGGGTTGAAGTATGGGACCAGCTTACCGAACTGCGGGCGTCAACCTACCGGCATGAGAGCGGCGCCGACCTTCCGATCATGCAGACAGCCGTCGATTCCGGCTATGCCGCGCAAGAGGTCTATGCCTGGGCGCGGAAACAGCACGTATCGCAGGTGATGGTGGTCAAGGGCAGGGATACGGGCGCGGGGCTCGTCGGGATACCTGGGGCCGCAGATACAACGGTAGGCGGGAAGACCCTTAAGCGCGGCATCAAAGTCTGGCCGGTCAACGTCTCGATGGCGAAGTCGGAACTCTACGGATGGCTCCGCCAGGAGATCCCGTCAGAGGGCGAACCGTTTCCGGCCGGCTGGTGCCACTGCGCGAATCAGGGCGAGGAGTTTTTCAAGCAACTCACCGCCGAGCAGTGGCAGACGCGCATCGTCAAGGGTTACCGCAAAGGCGAGTGGATTTTACCGCCGGGCCGCAGGAATGAAGTGCTCGATACCGCGAACTACAGCCGGGCAGCGGCGAACCGCGTCGGCATTGACCGCTTCACCGAGCGGCATTGGCGGGCGTTCGAGCAGCACTTGGGTATTGACCAGCCCGCTCCGCAACCAGTACAGCAGACCGCTCCGGCGCCTGCACCCGTCTATGCCGTGAAACGGCGGCGGGCATTCCGAAGATTCACGGTGGGCTAATGGCCTGGACATCGACACAATTAACGGCGCTCAAAGACGCGCTGGCAAGCGGGAAGCTCTCCATCCGCTTTGGTGATCGCTCGATTCAATACCGCTCGGTGGATGAACTCCGCAAGGCGATTGCCATTGTTGAGAAGGAAATCAACGGCGCGTCGGCCACCAGGGTAGTAAAAGCCTACTTTGCATCGGATTACTGACCATGGGATATTTCAAAACTCTTGGCCGCGCGCTCGTTGGCAAGCGGATGTCCGCTTACGATGCGGCGTCAACGAGTCGCCGTCTTGCTACATGGGTTGCCACAGGCGAGCACCTGAACTCCCTGTTGACCTATTCGGGAGATACGATCCGCGCCCGATCCCGGGATTCCGTTCGGCAAAATGCGTGGATGGCCGCGGGGATTGACGATTGGGTGAACGAGGCCATAGGAACCGGCGGTATACCGCACCCGCAACACTCAAGCCCGGAGAAACGGGCACGGCTCACCGAACTATGGAAACGCTTTGTGGATGAAGCCGACGCCGCCGGTTCCTGCAATCTGTATGGCCTTCAGGCGCTGGCGTTCCGTGGCGTGCTTGAGGGCGGCGAGACGTTTACCAGATT
>DATKZH010000350.1:0-30357 GCA_035528065.1 Thermoguttaceae bacterium
GCTGCTTTTCCAGCTCTGCCACACGGTCGGCCAACCGCGCACAGTTTCTACAAGGCCCACGTCGCGTACTCATGACGCGACAATCTACCCCATAACCCGGAAACTCACCTATAGCAGTTCACCGCACCGTGAACGGCGACGCCCAGCCGATCGAAGCGCGGGCGCTTCCGGCCGGGCAGTGGAACCATTACCGGCTGACCAGCCGCGACGGCACGCTGGAGCTGGCGGTCAACGGGCGCGTGGTCACGCGCGCCGCCGACGCCACCCAGGTGAAAGGCTACCTCTGCCTGGAATCGGAGCGGTCCGAAGTCCATTTCCGCAATATCCGCATTCAGGAGCTGCCCGGCTCACAGCCTCCTGCGGAGAAGATCGCCGCGGCGGCGGAAGACTTCGCGTCGATTTTCGACGGCCTGACGTTTCAGGGCTGGAAGCATCACGAGGGGCTGGAAGGCCGCTGGGAGATCGACGACGGCGTGTTCCGGTTGCTCGGAGATCAACCGCCCCGCAAGCGCGGCGAGGACACGAGCCTCTGGCACGAGCAGTCGCTGGGCGACTTCGTGCTCATCGCCGACTGGTGCCTGGCCGGCAAGCCGGAGCGCAAGCCGATGAACGACTTCACCGAGGACGGACTCATCAAGCGCGACGCGGAGGGCCAGCGAATCACCCACGAGATCCTTCATGCCGGCGACAGCGGGATCTACCTCCGCGGCGAGGCCCGGGCGCAGGTCAACATCTGGTCGCAACCGATGGGGAGCGGCGACATCAACTCCTATCATAAGGACGCCAAGCTGCCGGTCGAGATTCGCCGAGCTTGCGTGCCCAAGGCCAACGCCGACCATCCTCCCGGCGAGTGGAACCGTTTCCGAATCACGATCGAGGGCGATCGCGTCACGGTGGTGCTCAACGGGCAGACGGTGATCGACAGCGCGCAGCTACCCGGCGTCGCCGAGAAGGGGCCGATCGCTCTCCAGAACCACGGCGACCCGATCGAGTTTCGCAACCTGTTCCTCAAGAGACTGCCCGAGTGAGTCCCGCATGACGAATGAACCTGCCTCGAAGCCCGGGGGTTGCAACCCCTGGGCTTGGAGCGCACGCTACGAGAGGTGCTGACCGCACGGGATTCAGCAAGACGCTCATTGGCAGAACCCCCAATCCGAGAGGAGAACGCTTGTATGCTCACATCGGACCCACTCACGCGAAGAACGTTCCTCGGCCGCACGCTCGCCGTCGGGGGCGGGGCCTTGGCCGTCTCGCGGCTTGCCGCCGCGCCGGCCGGCGCGGCGAAGCCGCCGTACTTGCAGGACCGGGGCTGGCTGATCGGCTGCTGGACCCGACCCTGGGCCAACTGCGACTATCGCGTGGCCATGGACGCGGTCGCCGAGGCCGGCTTCAAATACGTCGCTCTGACGGGCGCCAAGACGAAGACCGGACGCGTGATCGCGCCGGCCACCACGCTCGACGAATCCCGGCAGGTGGGCGAGGAGGCCCGGAAGCGAGGCCTGACGATCACCACCGTCTACGGCGGCGGCGTCCCCTTACACGCGGGCGGCGAAAGCCTGCGCAAGATGATCGACAACTGTGCCGCCGCCGGGGGCTGGTCGGTCCTGCTGGCACACGTCGGCAGCGAGGAGACCTTCCGCGAGTGCTGCAAGACCGTGGCCGAGGGCTGCGACTACGCCGCCGAGAAGCAGGTGGTCATCGTGCTCAAGCCCCACGGGGGCACGACCGGCACCGGGCCGCAGTTGCGCCGGGCCGCCGAGCTGGTCGACCACGAAAACTTCACCCTGATGTACGACCCGGGCAACATCTACTACTATTCCGACGGCCAGATCGATCCGGTCGAGGACTGCCCCGCCATCGACGGCCTGATCACCGGCATGTCGGTCAAGGACTACAAGCACCCGAAGAACGTGGCGCTCACCCCGGGCACGGGCCAGGTGGAATTTCCCAAGCTGATGGCGCGGCTTCGCAAGGGGGGGTTCACCCACGGCCCGCTCGCCATCGAGACCCTCGCGCCCGGCGACCCGGCCCAGACGCTCGACGAAGCGAAGAAGGCACGCCGGTTCGTCGAGGAGCTGGTCGGCGGCGGAAGCTGAATGGGATTTCATGATCCCCGGAGAGCGCATAGGGTGATTGCTGGATAACATGTAGGGTGGGTCGAGGTACGAGACCCACGCGCCGGTACCGTGCAAGTGCCTTCCGGGAGCTGCCGATGAAAACGTCACCCTCTCTGCTCCACGCGACCTTCCTCGTGCTGACCGTTTCGGCCGTCACCAGCGCGGCGGAGCCGGACGCGGCCGTCGCGCCGCGCGAAGCGATCGAGCTGTTCAACGGCAGGGACCTCGGCGGATGGACCACCTGGCTGGTCGACACGAAGCGCGAGGACCCGCGCGGCGTCTACTCGGTCCGCGACGGCGTGCTCCGCATTTCCGGCGACGGCTTCGGATACTTGAGCACCGCCCGGGCGTACCAAGACTACCGGCTGGTGGCCGAAGTGAAGTGGGGGACGCAGAACTTCCGCACGCGCCAAGGCATGGCCTGCGACTCGGGCATCTTCCTGCACAGCCTCGGGCCCGAGGGAAACAGCTACGATTGCGGCTGGGGATCGCCGGAGCGCAACACCGGCAGCGACATTAGCCGCGGGGCCTACAAGGCGGCCATCGAGTGCCAGGTGATGGAAGGCGGGTTCGGCGACCTGCTGCTAATCGACGGCCGCTACGCCGACGGCCGCCACGTGCCGATCCGTGCGACGGTCCGCGCCGCCGAGCGCCGCGTCGACGGCGATTATGCCAACTACCAGTTTGACCCCAAGGCCGACGAGCGGACCCTCACCAACGGGGCCGTCGCCTGGCGAGCGAAGGACACGGCCTGGCGCGACGTGCCGGGCTTCCGGGGGAAGAGCGACGTAGAAAGCCCCCACGGCGAGTGGACCCGCGTCGAATGCCTGTGCGCCGGCGACCGCGTCACGATCTCCGTCAACGGCGAGCCGGTGAACGAAGCCTGCGACCTCTTTCCCGCCGCCGGCAAGATCCTGCTGCAATGCGAAGGCTCGGAGATCTTCTTCCGCAAGATCGAGCTGCATCCGGTGGAGAGGTAGGTTGCCGCCGCCCTCGTTGGAGGCGGACGTGGAGCTATTGTGAACGGTTTCCGGCCTGGAGCACGGCGCGGGCGTGCCGGGCGAAGTGGCCGCGGAGGTCGCCCGTGTAGCCGGTGAGGGTTTTCTCGCCAAGCCCCTCGCAATCGCCGCAGCGATACAGCGACCGGGCGACGATCAGCTCGCGGAGCGCCTGGGATCGGGTCGCCCCGGAGGCGGTGCCCAGCTCGATTCGGCCGTCCGGCAGCCGGATCGGCTCCAGGGAAGTCAGCGCGTATCCGGACATCTCGGGCTGGGCGAGCAGCTCGGCCAACGGCTGGGCCGCGGCCGGGTCGCCGATCCGCTCCAGCGCCGTGCAGACGGCCCGATGGTGCGCGAATGCAGTTGACGGGGTGAGCATCTTCAGCTTTTTCACCAGCACGGGCACCGCGCGGCGCTCGCCCGTCCGGCCGATGGCCATGATCGTGTTGTCCAGGTGGCTCACCGACCAGCCGACGTCCCGGTATTGCTCGTAGTCGCGACCGATTCGCCAATGGGGGATCGGATCCCACTCGGCAATCCGATCCACCTCGGCCAGAAGCGTCTCCAACCCGGCCGCGTCGCCGAGCATGCCCAGGATCTTGGCGTAGGCCAGCTTGTCGCGACCTTCGGCGGCTTGATACGCCCGTTGGAGCAAGGGCAGGGCCCGCCGGGGATTGGCCAGGATCAGGGCCAGGCCCTGCGACTCGTCGCGGACCGAATCGACGGCCTTCCGAAGCTCGTCGTCGGAGACGGGGAAGGAGTCCTCGTCGGCGAGCACGCTCTCGGGCAGGTTGCCGATCTCGACCAGGTGCCGTTGAAGACCGCGGACGTCGATCTCGCGGAGCCCGACGCCCGACTTCGCGGCCATGGCCGCCGCCACGCCCGCGGCGTAGCCCTGGTTCTGGACGTCCGGCTGCATGCGAACGAGCGGCTGGGCGTCGCGGTGCGCGCTCACGCCGATCCCGCTGACCAGGAGCCCGTCGAGCCCCTTGGGCAGCAGGCAGCGATAGGGCAAATACGTGCGGAACGACTCGCGCATCGGGTGCTTCAAGAGCGAGTAGGGATCGACGGTGTAGCTGTGGGTGTCGTAGGCGGTGGCGGCCTCGCAGATCGTGTCCGGGTAGGTCCGTTTGGCCATCTGGTCGAGCAGCGTCACGGTGAAATCGCCCACGATACGCCGCCGCTCGCGGGTGTCGACCAGTTGGCCGAGGTCGAAGGCGCTGGCGAACTTCTCCTTGGCGTAGACCAGGAGGTGCCAGACGTCGACCAGGTCGGTCTCGTCGGTGTAGGTGAAATCCGTATTGGTGTAGGTGGCGCCGAGCTGTCGTGGGGGCAGGCCGGTGCCTTGCATGGCAAATTCGCTCTCGTCGGTATAGACGCACTCCGCCCCGGCGGCCGCGGCGACGTCGGCGCTGCCGGTCGCGTCGATCACGGCCTTGGCCAGGACGACGCCGCGACCCTGCGGCGTGGCGACCACGGCTCCGGCCACGCGACCGTCGTCCACCAACGCCCCGCAGCCGAGCGTGCCGAGCCAGACGTCGGCGCCGGCCTCGCCGAGCATGCTGCGATACCACTCCATCCTCTGCTCGATCACCCAGGAGGCCCCCCCGGCGACTTCCTCGGTAAAGCCGACGCAATTACCGTAGTAGTACTTGGAAATGGCCCCCGTCGTGCCCACGCCTCCCAGCCCGTGCAGGTACTCGACAACAAGGGTCTTCGCCCCCTGCCGGGCCGCGCCGATCCCGGCCGGCGCCCCGGCCGTCCCGCCGCCGATGACCACCACGTCGTAGTTGCCCAGCACGGGCAGCCCGCGGGCATCCTGGGGCACGGTCGGAAGCTCCTGACCCGGGCGCACGCCGCCGAGCATCTCGCGCACGTCCCCGTCCGCGGCCGGCGCGGGCGCCGGCCGGCCGGGCAGCTTCACGCCCGTCGGCGCCGGAAGCGACTTCGCCTCCGCCGCGGCCGCCTTGCCGAGCCGCGCGCCCAGTTCCATCAGGGCCAACGGGCGCAACAGCCGCTCGGCCTGCTCGCGCGACACGTCGGCACAGCCGCCGAGCACGAACACGCCGGAAACGCCCTGGGGGCGAAACGCGTCGACCGGCAACCGCTCGACGCCCTGCCACGGGCCGGAAGCTTGCCCGAGGGAGTGTACCGAGTCGAGCGGGACCTGAAACAGCACGTCGGAGGTGAACTGCTGCTCGGGATGATAGGTCATCGCCCGGGCTTTCTGATCGGCCTCGGCCCATGCGGCGTAGCCGTCGTCGGCCAGCGGAAGCCGGAGCGTGTACTCGATGATCGGGAACAGCCCGCTCGACGTGCCCGCGTCGTTGGGGAACGGGCCGCGGAAGGGCGGCTCGATCACGCGCGAAGTCATCGACGGATCGCTTTGCACCTCTCCGCCGATGACCACGCGCTTCAGCGTCTGCACGCCCGGCGGGAAGGGCCGGAACTTCGCGCCGGCCATGCGCGCGACCCACGCCCGGTCGGTCGCGTCGATGATCGTCTTGGCGACCACCGCCTGGCGACCGGCCCGATTGGCCATCACGATCCCGCTCGCGCGGCCCTGCTCGTCGCGGAGCACGTCGGTCGCGTAGCAGCCGTAGAGGAAGGGAACGCCCGCCGCCAACAGGGCGCAGTCCAGCTCCCGCTTGACGTGCATCGGCCGAGGCGGTGGATAGCGGAGAAGGTCGTCGTCGGTCTCCGGCGGAGGGGGGGCGACGATCTCGATCTCGCCGAGCAGGACACGTTTTGCGTCCGGCGCCTTCTCGACCAGCAGCTTGAGGTATCGCGATTTCGTTTCGAGCGGCACGGAGAGGACGAGACGCGATCCGGCGGGGCCGGACTTCGTGTTGTCGAGCTCAGCCACTTCCCGCCAGGTCTTCCGGTCGTCGCTGGCGGAGACCTCGATGCCGTCCACCTTGTAGGCACTGGCGCCCTCCCCGTGATGAAACATCAGGCGGAGCTTCTCGGCCGCCTGCGGCTCGCCCAGGTCGATCGTCAGGTTCACGTCCCCGTCGTACTGGACGGTCTGGTTGTAGGGGTTGCCCCAGATGGAGTCGCAGAGCATCCTCGGGGGTGTGGTGTCCTGGTGGACGCCGGTGCTGGGCAGGTCGGCTTCGTAGGTGAAATCGAGCCGGCGCGGGTGGGGGACGTCGGGGTTGTCGAACTGGTCGCGGAAGATCCGCCTGGCCAACGGCGCGACGGGCGTCTCGCCTTCCTCGAGCCACAGGCGCAGGGTGGCCGTCATGTCGTCGCCCAGGTAGGGGCGCGGGGCCGCCAGGAAGACCGTGGCCCCTTCCTCGGCCGCCGCGACGGCCGCCGACACGGCACCCGTGCTTCCGCCCACGACCACCACGTCGACCCGATAGGCCACGGGGATCTGCCGGGCCGACTCGTTGACTTCCGGCCGGGGCCCCCCCAACGACGCCCCGCCGGACGCCACGGCCAGCAGGGCGGCCACCGCCAAGCGGCGCACCGTCGAACTGTTCACACCTGCGGCTCGCCGCCGTGAGTTTCTTCTCGCGTGCATCGTCGCGTCCCTCCGTCTTTCGCGTGATCTTCAGTCTGTCAAAGACATCAGTCTGCCACAAAACAAGCGACGAGTTCACTCCGGCGCCCGGGCTTGCAGCCTCGCCTTGAGCCACGCGTAGATGCTCGCCCCGATCTGCCGGTATCCGAACTCGTTGGGGTGCACGCCGTTGTTGGTCGGATACCCGTCGGTCGGGTCGAGATTCAGCTCGGTGGGCACCAGGAACAGCCGCTCCTTTTCGCGCCCCGCAAAACGTTCGATCTGGCGCTCGACGAGCCGGTGCTCGATCCGCTTCCAGCCCCAGCGATGGTATCGGCCCTTATAGTTGGCCTCGAATCCCTCTTCGCGGGAGTTGGGGGGCGTGGTGAGGCAAATGCCCAGCTCGGCGTCGGGCGCTGCCTCACGAAAGGCGGCCAGAAGCACGTCGGCTTGGGCAAACATGGCGTCGATCCGGGCGTCGATGGCGGCCGGGTCCTCGGGGTCGGCGCCGAAGCAGTCGTTGATGCCGAGCAGGAACGTGACGAAGTCGGGACGCTCGCCGCCGCACGCTTCGTCGAAGTACCGCCCGAGATCCAGGACCGGTTTGCCGTCGTCGCCGAGATACACGAACGGGCTGCTCCGCTTCCGATACGTCCCGTCGGGGTCCGGCTCGTAATGGGCGGCGAAGCGCTGCCACGTCCAGCCGCCGTAGCCTTCGTGGGCAACGCCGGCAGCGGCCTGCGACGGCTTGTGCGTGCCGAGCATCTTCCAGCCCGGGTTATCGGGCAACGAGAGGAGCCGCGCGATCTCGTTCGAGTAGGTCGTGGCGTGGGTGAGGCTATCGCCCACGATCAAGAGCCGGATCGTGCGTCCCGCGCCGGCGTCGGCCGGGACGACTTTCAGGGTCGTGGCGGCGCGGCCCAACTCCGTGCCGGCGGCGTCGCGGACGGTCACTTCCAGCGGGTGGTCATCGACGTCCGCCGCTTGGGGCGTTACGGCCCAGCGCCGCTTTCCGGCCTCGCCGACGTCGCACGTCACCTCGAACCGGTAGTCTTCGGGCGTTTCGGTAAGGACGACGTTGTCGTAGTAGATGCTCGTCTCCACGCCGGGGACGGCATAGAGCTCGGGGGCCAACGTGAGACGTAAAGGACCAACGCCGCCGTCGGCAAAGCACGTCGCCGCGCTGAGAATGACGCCCAGCAGAACGGCGTTCCACCTGCCAAGCGGAGTGCGGCCCCACCGGCTGATGCTCGTTGTCTTTCCTCTCATCGGGCGTCCTCCTTCGATCGAATCGGTCCGGCGCAGCAAGTATCCTGGCGATCTGCCCCGGCCCATGATACCAGACGCGAGCGACGGATGCACGGACGACGAACGCTCCGTCCCCGGGAATGCCTCGCAGCGCTCGCCGCGAAGCTCGAACCGGGCCTCGTTCCAAGGCTCCCCACTCGGAATGCGAGCCGGTCCGAGGCGATGCCTCGGCAGGGCACTTGGAAACGAGTTCTCCGAGGATACAATGACTCTCAGCGCAGGCCGTAAACGGAAGGGCCTGGTACGAGAATCGGTGGGCCCTAAGCAGTACGGATTATGGATTGCACGGCGTAGTGGGGTGCCACGGGCATCTTGCCCGTGCACTGGCGAGACGCCAGTGGCACCCGACCGTGCCGGCTTCTCTCTGTTTAGCTGTGCGCGGAATAGGAGATGCCAATGAAACGCTCTGCATTTTGCCGCTTCACGATGGGGATCTGCCTGGGGTTGGCCGTCGCCGCCGCGCATGCCGAAGACTGGCCGATGTGGCGTCACGACGCCCATCGGAGCGCCGCCTCGCCGGAAGCCCTGCCGGACCAGCTTCACCTCCAGTGGGTCCGCGAGCTGCCTCGGTACAAGATGGCATGGCCCCATGAGTCACGGCTGCACTTCGATGCTTCCTACGAGCCGATCGCGATGGGCAGGATGCTGTTCCTCGGATCGGTCGTCGACGGCAGCGTCCGCGCGTTCGACCTGGAAACGGGCGACCAGACGTGGAAGTTCTTCACCGAAGGACCCGTTCGCTTTGCGCCGGTGGCGTGGCAGGATAAGCTCTACGTCGGTTCCGACGACGGCTTTCTGTATTGCCTTGCCGCGGAGAGTGGGAAGCTGCTCTGGAAGGTCCGCGGGGCGCCGGCCGATCGACCCGACTACCGGCACCTGGGCAACAACCGCCTGGTCTCCTACTGGCCGGTTCGCGGCGGGCCCGTGCTGGCCGACGGCGTCGTCTATTTCGCCGCCGGCATCTGGCCCACGCTCGGCGTGTTCGTCGTCGCCGTGGACGCCCAGACGGGAGAGACCCTGTGGACGAACGGCGACGGCAACTACCTGTCGCAGGTCCGCATCGACCACAACGCGCTGCACGAAGCCGGCCTGTCGCCGCAAGGGTACCTGCTGGTCAGCGGGGACAAGCTGCTGGTGCCGAACGGCCGCTCGTTCCCCGCCCGGTTCGACCGCAAGACCGGAAAGCTCCTCTACTACGTCCAGGGCTACCGCAACGGCGATTGCCGCGTGACCACGATGGGCAAGCACGCCTTCGTCGGCACGAGCGGCGTGATGCGCGTCGAAGACGGGCGCGAGGTCGGCTGCCGCTGGGTCGAGGCCGGCGAGAACGCGCCGAACGCCTTCGACGGGAGCAAGCTCCACCTCTTCGAAGGGCCTTACCTTGCCTACAAGGCGATCCCCGCGTGCGATGCCCGGTCGGTCCTCACGACCGAGGCCGTGTATGGCATCGGCAAGGGGACGTTCTATGCCTACGACCTCGCTCATCCCCAGGTGAGCGAGTACGAGGTGGACCGCGGGGCGTACAAGCTGACGCCCCGGCGGTGGAGCTTGCCGCTGGCGTGGAAGGCCGCGACCCCGCAAGCCGCGGGCAATCCGCCGAGCGACGTGCTGATCAAGTCGGGCGATCGCCTCTACGGGCACGCCGGCAAGACGCTCGTCGCACTCGACCTCCCGTCGGGCGGCAGCGAGCCAAGCGTCGCGTGGCAGCACCCGATCGACGGCACGCCCTCGAGCATGCTCGCCGCCGCCGGCAAGCTGCTGGTGGTCACCCAGGAAGGGGCGATCCACTGCTTCGGCCCCGAGAAGCGAGAGGCAGCCACCCATCCGCTGGAGAACGTGCCGTTGCCGGAGCCGGGTGACGCTCGGGCCCGATCCGCCGCGGAGATCATCGAGCGAACCGGCGCGGCCGAAGGCTGCTGCGTCGTGCTGGGGCTGGACGGCGGGCGCCTGGTGGAGGAGCTGCTTCGGCAATCCGGGCTGCGGGTGATCGCGGTCGACGCCGATCCGGCCAAGGTCAACTCGCTGCGCGACCGCCTGATCGCGGCCCGGTTGTACGGGGCGCGCGTCGAAGTCCTTGCCGGGGAGCCGTTCGAGTTCCTTCTTCCCCCCTATCTGGCAAACCTGGTCGTCTCGGAGAATGTCTCGGGCGCCGGTTTTCGGGCGGAGGCGCACGCGGCGAGTGTGTTCCGCATCTTGCGGCCGTACGGCGGCGTGGCGTGCCTGGAGCTGGCGGCCGAGGCGCGGGGCCGGTTGGCCAAGGCCGTCGAGTCGGCCGAGTTGCCGGGCGCGAAGCTCGACGAGGCGGGCGGCTTCCTGCTCGTGCGTCGCGAAGGGGCACTTCCCGGCTCCGCCGCCTGGACCCACGAGACGGCGGATTCGGCTCGCTCGTATTTCTCCCAGGACCAATTGGTCCAAGCGCCGCTGGGCGTGCTGTGGTACGGCGACGGCGCGGACTACGGCTTCTACAAGAACAAGGACTACGGCGTGGGCGTGAAGCCGCAGGTCGTGGGCGGCCGCCTGTTCGCCTATCAGATCTTCAGCGGGACGCTCCAGTCGATCGACGTCTACACGGGAAGGCTGCTCTGGACGACGAAGGTCGAGCCTTTCACCCGGTACGCGTCGATGGAGGACGGCATCTACGTGGCGGGCGGCGACAAGTGCCTGGTCCTCGACGCGGCCACCGGCCGGGTGGAGAAGACGTTCGGCTATCAGGTTCCGCAAGGCGGCGCCCCGCAGGTCTCCGACGTCCGCGTCGGCGCCGACGTGATCGTGATCGCCGCGGCGCACGACAAGGTCCGCGCCATCGAGAAGGGGCTGTGGGACAGCCAGGTGCTCGTCGCCCTGGACCGCGCCACGGGCGAACCGCTCTGGACGCGCGAGGCGAAAGAGCGTTTCAACAACAACGCGCTGGCCGTCGGGCGGGGCACCGTCTTCGCGGTCGACTCCGTCTCGCCCGCCAAATCGGCCGCCGACAAACGGCGCGGGGGCGAGTCGCCGACCGAGCTTGCCACGATCTTCGCGCTCGATGCTCGAACGGGCCGGGAGAAATGGCACGCCACCACCACCAACCCGTTCCGGGAGTACGACGCGGACAACTGGCTCGGCCTTCGCGGCAACGACGACTGGCTGGCCTGCGCCGACCAGGCCGGATTGCTCTTGACCGGCCGGCACAACGAGATCCACGCGTTCGACGCGGCGACGGGCGACGAACGATGGCACAAGAAGATCGGCGGCGGACAGCCGCTCATCGTGATGGGCGACCGGTTCATCAACCAGGCGGGGCACACCTATGCCCTGAAGACGGGGGAGATCCTGAGCGGCGAATCCCTGTTCTTCCGCGGCGGCTGCAACTACGCCGTGGCCAGCGAGCACCTGCTGTTCGTCCGCGACCGATGTGCCTCCTACGTGGACCTGGACACCCGCGAGAAACACTACCTGCGCAACGTGCGGTCCGGGTGCAGCAACAGCCTGGTGGCCGCCGACGGGCTCTTGAACGCCCCGTGCTTCTCGGTGAAGTGCGTGTGCAACTATCCGATCCAGACGTCGTTCGCGATGGTGCACATGCCCGAGGTCGACCCGTGGGCCGGCACGGAGCCCCAGGACATGAGCCCCCTGCGAGCGGCGGGGCAATCCGCGGCCCGATGAGCGAGCGGGCGTCGCGCTGGTCGGCCGGCGATCCTTTTTTCCGCCCGATATCCGCAAACCTCAAGGAGCGAACCGATGTGGCGAACACCGCTCGCGTGGTTTCTTTGCGTTGGCAGCCTGGTTTTCGTACCTCAGGTCGTGTCCGGGCAGGAGGGCCTTTTGGGCCACTGGAAGTTCGACGAGGGGCAGGGCGACGTGGTGGTCGACGGCTCCGGCCACGAGAACGACGGGGAGACGTGGGACGCCGAATGGGTCCGCGGCAAGTTCGGCACCGCCCTGCGGTTCGACGGCCAGGGGTCATACGTCTCTATGCCGGAGATCGACGGGCTCGACGGCTCCGACGAGATGACCGTCGAGGCGTGGGTCTACTGGGAAGGCGCCGGAAGGTACCCCAACATCCTCACCGGCGGCACGTGGAGCCCCGGCGGGTTCCTCGTGTTCGTCAGCGACAACCAGTGCTCGTTCCGCATGGGCCGGCCGGGATTCGCGGCGACCGACGGCAAGAAGGAGTGGCGCGAGGTGAGCGCCCCCCTTCTGACGCCGTTTTCGCTCGGCCGGTGGTACCACCTGGCGGCCACGTTCCGGCGCCCGGCGATCAAGACCTACGTCAACGGCCGGCAAGTGGGCTCGGCCAACTGGGACTACCCTGTCGGCCACCAGGGCGACCTCATCATCGGCAAGTGGAGCGGAGCCGTCAGCCACCAGGGGCTGATCGACGACGTCAAGGTCTTCAACCGGGCGCTTTCGGCGGAAGAGATCGCGGCCGATTACGAGAAGAATGCCGCCGGAAGGACCCCCGCGCCGGAGGGCGAGGCGGCTTACGAGAAGATCCCCCGCCAGTCGCAGCTCGCCGCGGCCGTGGCCACGTTCGAAAACGAGCACGCAAAACTGGCCGTCAGCGCGCAGGGGCGATGCGCGGCCCTGATCGACAAGCGCACCGGCGAAGATCACGTCCTGCGAACGTCGCCCCTGGTCACCATCAAGCAGGGCGACAAGACGCACCAGCGGGCCGTGTGCTCGCTGGAGCAGGGCAAGCTGGTCTTCCGGTTCGACAAGGCCGGCACCACGGTCGTCGTCGGCGTCGAGGCCAAGCCGCGGTACTTCGTGTTCCGCGTCGAGTCGGTCGCCGGGGCGGACGTCGACGAGGTGACGTTCGTCCGCCTCCACCTCAAGCCGTGCGAGCACGTCAGCCCGATGTCGGGGTTGGCCGCGGACGACCAGTTCGGGGTCTGCCTGCGAACGCTCAGCCTCGAAACCCTCGTCTCGGTCGGGCGCAATCCGCCGGTCCTGACCGCCACGGCTTTTGCGGAGCACGGCTTCGAGCGGGGCCGGGCGGCGCTGGTGGCCTGCCCCACGCCGCAGGTGAGGCCCGCGTTGCAGGAGGTGGTCCGCGGCGAGGGCCTTCCCTACTCCCCGCTCGGCGGCCCCTTCTCGCTCGACGCCGAGGAGAACCGCGGCTCGTACGTGTTCGCCCGGGTGTCGGAGAAGGACGTCGACCCGTGGATCGACCTGGCCCAGCGGGGCGGCATCCGTATCATCCACCTATCCGGCTGGGAGAAGAGCCTGGGCCACTATGAGCCGCGCGAGGACCTTTATTCCGGCGGCCTCGCAGGGCTCAAGGCGGTCGTCGACAAGCTCCACGCCGCGGGCCTCAGGGTGGGCATCCACACGCTCACCGGCTGCATCAGCCCGCACGATCCCTGGGTGCAACCGGTTCCCGATCCGCGGCTGGCCACCGACGGGACGTACACGCTCTCCGCCGACCTGGGCGAGGCGGACGCCGACGTGCCCACGGTCGAGCCGGCCGGCGACCATCCGACCGTCTGGGCCTACGGCAGCCGGGGCAACTGCCTTCGCATCGACGACGAGCTGATCCAGTACTCGGTCCTCTCGAACGATTCGCCCTGCGGCTTCTTCAAGTGCCGGCGGGGGGCGTTCGGCACCAAGGCGGCTCCGCACAAGAAGGGGACGCCCGTTTGCCACATGTACGTGCGCTACGGCTGCTTCGTGCCGGACGAGAAGTCGACGCTGGTCGACGAGGTGGCCGAGAGAATCGCCGGCGTCTACAACACCTGCGGCATGGACCAGATCTACATGGACGGCGCCGAGGCGATGCGCGGATGGTACGGCGTCGCCCGGATGAGACACGCGATCTTCACCCGGCTCAAGCGCCCCGCGCTGGTCGAGGCGAGCGCCTGGGGGCATCACTCGTGGGTGTTCCATTCCCTCGTCGGGGCGTGGGATCACCCCAAGTGGGGGCTGAAGCGGTTCGCCGACGACCACCTTCGCGCGGTGGAGGACTATCGCCGGGCGTGTCTGCTCGAGGCCCAGCTCGGCTGGTGGGTGATCCTCGGGCCGAGCCGCGACTGGGACATGGAGATGCCCGACGAGATGGAGTACCTCTCGGCCAAGGCCCTGGGCCACGACGTGCCGCTCTCGTTCCAGAGCGTTTCCGCCACGGGCAAGCCGGCCAACGCGCGCCAGGACGAAATGCTCACCACGATCGGTCGCTACGAGGGCCTTCGCCTGGCCAACTACTTCACCGAAGCGGTCAAGGAGAAGCTCCGCGAAGCGCGGCAGGAGTTCCGCCTGGCCCAGGCCGACGACGGCGCGTGGCAGCTCATCCCGACCGACTACCTCGAACACAAGGTGACCGGCCCGGACGACGGCTCGGGCACGTGGACCGTCACGAATCGCTACGCGGCCCAGCCGGTGAAGCTGCGAATCCATGCGCTCTACTCGGCCTTCCCGTACGACGACGAGAAGAGCCTGGTCCTGGCGGACTTCTCGCAAGGCGACGAGTTCGCGCCTGCCGGCGCGGCTTCGCGCGTGAGTTCCACGCTACAGCCCGCTGCGGAGCCGGTGAAAGTGGGGGGGGCGAGCGGCTGCTTCACGGCGACCAACCAGGGCGACACCCCCGTGGGCGCGTGGGCCAGGGCGGTCCGAGAGTTCGAGCCGGTCGCCGACATGACGCCGCACGACGCGATCGGCGTCTGGGTGCACGGCGACGGCAAGGGCCAGTTGCTCAACCTCCAGCTTACGAACCTGCCCGAGTACTTCCGCACGACCGACGACCACTACGTGAAGGTCGATTTTCGCGGCTGGCGTTATTTCGAGCTGCTGTTGCGCGAGCGCGACGCAGCCGCGTATCACGACTACCAGTGGCCCTACGGCGCCCATTGCGTGCTCCACCGTTCGCCGCTGGTGCGCCACGTGGTCAACAAGCTGACGCTCTATCTGAACAACCTCCCGCCGGGAGACGAAGCCACCTGCTACCTCAGCCCGATCAAGGCCCTGCGCACGCGCAAAGTCGTCCTGCACCACCCGACGATCGAGCTGGACGGCAAGCGGCTGGTCTTTCCCGTCGACCTGGAAAGCGGCATGTACATCGAGCTCAAATCGGCGGACGACTGCCGCCTGTACGACGAGCGGGGGAACCTCGTCGCGCGGGTCACGCCGCAGGGCGACCCGCCGACGCTTTCGCCGGGCGACAACCGGCTGGCGTTCACCTGCGAGGGGACCGAGGGCTTCCGCTCGCGCGCGGAGATTACGGTCATCGCGTGTGGCCCGCCGCTGAAGGGGCGCATGCCCAAGGACCAGATCGACTGGTCGCTCCTGCGCCGTGAATATGAGCCGCCGCGTACGATTCTGGCGCTCGACGGCCGCGAGAACCAGTGGGACGTGTTGTGCCGGCCCGAGGCGGAGCACGCCGACCTGGAGTTCGAGCTGGCGGTCGAGCAAGTGGGGAGCGAGATGGCCGGCTACGACGCGCCCTCGGCGGTCGCGCTGGAAACGTTCGACGCGCCGGACTCCGCCGCCGAAAAGCCCGAGAGCAAGGCACCGACGTACGCCTACGACTCCGAGCCCCAGGCCGCCGGTTGCAGCCCCGGCGTCACGCAGCAGCTCACGCGCTCGTCGGAGATCGTGAAGCTCGGTGGCGCAAGCGCCCGGTACACCGCGACGAGCACCCGGGAGGACGGCGGCGGCTGGTCGGTCAAGGGTAAACGGTTCAAGGAGCCGGTGGACCTCTCCGGCTTCGCGGCCATCGGCTTCTGGCTCCACGGCGACGCGGGCGGGCAGTCGTTCAAGCTCCAGCTTCACGACGCGGCGGGCGGCTGGCAGGACATGTACACGCGGGTGGACTTCACCGGCTGGCGCTACTGCCGGTTCGATCTGGGTGGTCCGAGCCTGAAGGACCCGAGCAGGATCGACGCGATGAACGTCTACTACAACGGCATCCCGGCGGGCAAGACGGTGACCTGCCACGTGGACGAGATCCGCGTGCTCCCTCCGCCCGAGCCCCTGCGCGACCCCGTGCTCACGGTGGCCGGCAAGCCGATCCGCTTTCCCGTCGCGCTGGGCACGGGCGACAAGCTCGTGCTGAAGGGCATGGACGATTGCCGGCTCTATCGCAGATCGGGCGAGATCGAGCCGGTGAAGCCCGAGGGAGCGGCTCCGCGCCTGAGCCCGGGGCGAAACCCGGTCGTCTTCTCCCTGCCGAGCACGCGCCCGAAGGAGTTCCGCGTCGTGGTGTCGCTCGTCAAAGTGTATCCCTGATCGTGCTGCGACGTATCGGCATTGTGGCAGGGACTCTGACGGGCGAGATATTCGGATGAGGCGACGCACGGCGACCGAATCGATATTCCCGCAAAGCCCATCACCACCATGGAGAAAGCGTCATGACGTCCCTACCCGTACCACGTGGCTTCTGTCTCTTCGCCGCGCTCTGTTTTGCCGCGTTGCCTGGTGAGCTGGCCGCGGAAAACACCTCGCTGAGTCGAACGTATCCCAAGGAGGACCTCGCGCGGATCCTGTTGCCGCGTGAGTCGTGGCACCCTTTCCCGAAAGCGGCGGAGCGCGCGGCGTGGGAGGCAATCCCCCAGGAAGCGCGCGACGCGATCGTCGCCCAGGGCGAAGCGTACTCGCGGCAAGACGTTCCCAGCCTTCCCGCCACGCTGTACCTCGAGTTCCGCCGCGTCGGCAATCGCAGCCGCTATCAGGACGTGTGGCTCGTACGTCGCCAGATGCTCCACGCCCTGGCGTTGGCCGAATGCATCGAGGGGAAGGGACGTTTTCTCGATCCGCTGGCCGACGTCGTCTGGGCCATCTGTGAGGAGTCCTCCTGGACGTGGCCGGCGCACATCGGCGCGCAACGCGCCGGCGCCGACCTGCCGGACACGACCGAGCCGATCGTCGCCCTGTTCTCCGCGGAGACCGCGAGCGCCTTGGCCTGGACGGTCTACTTGCTCGAAGACAAGCTGGACACCGTTTCTCCGCAAATCTGCCCACGCGTGGTGCGCGAGGTCGACCAGCGCATCTTGGCCCCCTATCTCGATCGCGAGGATTTCGGTTGGATGGGTTTCTCGTCCCGGGGGCGCCCGAACAACTGGAACCCGTGGGTCAACTCCAACGTGCTCGCGGCCGCGTTGCTGCTGGAGAAGGACGAGAGCCGCCGCCTGGAGGCGGTGCACAAGGTCTTACGTTCGGTGGACAACTTCCTCGTCCCCTACCCGGCCGACGGAAGCTGCGACGAAGGCCCCAGCTACTGGGGCCGGGCGGGCGCGAGCCTCTTCGACAACCTGGAATGGCTGTTCAGCGCTACCGGCGGGCGCGTCAATCTATACGCCGACCCTGCGGTCAAAGAGATCGGCCGCTTCATCCTCCGCACGCACATCGCCGCCGACTACTTCGTCAACGTGGGCGACTGCGACGCCCGCATCGACTTCCCCCGCGATCTCGTCTTCCGCTACGGAGCGCGGATCGGCGATCCCGATCTCCAGGCACTGGGCGCCTCGGAGCTCGACCGAGAGGCGCTCTGCGACACTCCCCGGCTCGCCTCGCTGGGTCGCACTCTGCCCATGCTCTTCAATCTGGAAAAGCTGCTGGCCGCCGGCAAGTCGTCGCCGCCGCTGGTGCGCGACGTGTGGCTGGCCGACGCGGACCTCCAGTTGATGGCCGCCCGCGACCAGGCCGGCTCGACCGACGGCCTTTACGTCGCCGCGTGGGGCGCGCACAACGGGCAGAGCCACAACCATAACGACGTGGGCAACTTCGTGCTCTACGCCGACGGCCGGCCGATCGTCATCGACGTGGGGCGGCCGACCTACACCCGGCAGACGTTCAGCCGCGACCGCTACCAGATCTGGGCCATGCAATCGGGCTACCACAACCTGCCCACGATCAACGGCTGCACGCAGAAGGCCGGCGCACAATACGCGGCCAAGGACGTTCAGTACACGGTGGACGAGGCGTCCGCCCAACTGGAGATGGACATTGCCCCCGGCTATCCTCTCGAGGCGGGCGTCGTCTCCTGGGTCCGCACGGTTCGTTTGGCTCGCGGCGACGGCGTGGCGATCTCGGACACGTTCCGCCTGAAGGAGCCGACCGACTCGATCGTCCTCAGCCTGATGACGCCCTGCGAGGTGTCCGAGCCGACACCGGGCCGACTCCAGCTTCGCGATGCCGAGACGGGCAGCGGCGTGGGCGTCGAGTACGGGCCGGCCCAGCTCGCCGTCGAGGTGGAGACCGTCGAGCTGGACGACGCCACACTCATGGAGATGTGGGGGCCGCGGTTGTATCGAATCCTCCTGCGGGCAGACGCCCCCCAAGCCCAAGGCACGTGGACCTTGCGGTTCTCGCCGAGGTAAGGGGCGGCCGGAAAACAACTTCCCGACTTCCGTAGCAGGCACACGCCGTGTGCCGTCCGCCGGTTACGACACACGGCGCGTGCAGTCGTCCGGTTACGGCACACGGCGTGTGCCTACTACAACGCAAATGCGGAAGTCACTTCGGCTGTGGCGGCGTGCCACGCAGGCCGCTACTCGAACACCAGCGTGCCGAACTTCTGGAACTCGTGGAAGCTGGGGCCGACGCGCGTCCAGTCCCAGCTCGTGGTCCGGCCGTCGTCGTAGTCGACGCGGTAGAAGTTGGCCCTCCAGCGCGTGCCCGGCTTCGGGGGGACGTTGCCGAGGGGCTCGAGCAGGTCGTAGGGAACGAAGACCTCGGCGGTCCAGCCGGTGACGCTCGCGCCGGATTGCTTGGGGCCACCTACGGTCGCGGTGGCCTTCTGGGTCTTTCGCTTCCCTTCGTAGTGCCAGGGCCGCCAGCCGAGAAACCGGCCGCCCAGGTTGGGGATGAGGATCGGAAGCTCGAAGCCCAGCGGCGAGATCTCGTATTCGAAATAGACCGGGTGCTCTTCGTCCGTCCAGAGGAAGAACTCGAACACGTCTTCGTTCCAAAGATCGAGGAAATCCTCGCTCATCGTGGCCGTGACCTTTCGGTCCTCCCCCTCCATGAGCACGTACAGCCCGGTCTCGGAGTAGAGCACTTTGACGCGCGTTTGGTATGGGTGGCCGCCGGTCTTGCGCAAGTTGAGCGGCTCCCAGGGGACCTCCTTCCAGGCCGCCGCGTCGCCCTGGCCGCTCACCGCGAAATCCTCGGTGCGTCGGACGCGCAGCACCTTGGCGGGCGGCTCCAGCTCGTCGGCCCCCTCGCCGAAGAACAGCCGCCGGGCGTTCTGGTAGTAGACCTTCGCCAGGATCTCTTTGGGGAGAGCGATCCCGTAGATCATCCAGAAGCCCTGCCGGTGGTGCCCCTGGGCGCAGTCGAAATACTCGTCGTCGGTCTCCAGAAAGCGGTAGTACATCCGGTAGGCGTCGCGGCTCGGCGTCGTGTCGGTGCCGAACATGATCCGGTCCTGGTACTTCTGGAAAAACTTCCGGGCCGCGTACGGCTGCCGGCCCAGCTCGGAGATCCGGGCGTCGACGTCGACGACCATGTTCGGATATTGGTCGAGCCACTGGCCCACGGTCGCGAGGTCCTCGGGATTGTTGGCGAAATGGGCGCAGATGAACGTGGTCTTCGGGTGCTTGGCGATCGCCCGATTCCGCTGCTCGAGGATCTCGTCGTGCGCCGGGAACCGGTCGCCGTAGAACAGCCAGCTTGGATGGGCGTTCAGCTCGTGCCAGCGCTCGTTGAAACGGTCCAGCGGCGTGAAGAAGGCGGCCGGATCGGCGACGTGGATCACCACGGGCCGGTCGTGCTTGGCGCACATCTCCCAGACGGGGTCGAGCTTGGGGTCGTCGACCGTCATCAGCTTGCCGCCCTGGTAGCGGTAGTGCAGGCCGAGCGTCTTGTGCAGCTTCAGCCCCTTGGCGCCGGCCCGGAAGCTTTCTTCGAGCCGGGCGGCCTCGCGCTGCCCCCAGTCCTCGTCGTCGATTCCGTTGAAGTCCAATAGCGCGAACGTGAGGAACCGCTCGGGGTAGGCCTCGTCGAGCGCGGCGAGCGTTTCCTGGAGCCTTTGTCCCCATCCGCCGTCGAGGTTGACGACCGTGCGCACGCCCGCGGCGTCCATCTCGGCAAGACAGCCTCTGACGCGCTCGGGGGTGAGACGCTCCTTGCCCCCGCCCAGGTGGTTGTGAACGTCGAACACCGGGAACGCCGGCTTGTCGACGGCCGTCTCTTTCGTCTTCAGCATCGAGCGGGGCTGCCAATCCCGCAGCTTGAGCTCCCGAATATCCTCGGGCGGCTCGGCGAATGCGGACAAACCCAAGCCGGCAACCACGGCCAGAACCAGTCCCCAAAGCGCGACAGTCTTCACGGTCATTCCTCCTTGGCTCGGACGCCGTTCGAGTGGCAACGGGTGACGAAAGGTGCGAAACACGCTCGGCAGCGGGCCGGTCCGGCCGGACGTGGGCGCGATGACTGCCGTTTCCAACCCACACGCCAACCGCTGCGCGTCCCAGGTTAGGACGGCGATTCCGCGGTGTCAACATTCGGGCCGCAGCGCGCTCGGTCCGCCGTCGACCGGGGCGGTACCGTTCGAGCCATCGTTCACGCGGCGACGTCGCGACGGGACTCCATGGCTCACGGGGCCGGCTCGCCGTCCAACGCAGCGAGAATCCGGCGGCGGGCGTTATGGTAGACGGCCGGATCGGTGCGGTACTCGGTCGCCGAGGGGACGACCTCGCGGGCGATCTCCTCGGCGAGCTTCCCGTCCTTCTCGGCCAGCATCGTCAAGAGCGTGTGGTCCACGAGCCCGCTGCGAAAAGCGACGATCCGCATCGACGGTCGCAGCCCGTCGGGACCGCGATAGTAGAACCAGGCGTCGCCGGGCGGATGGCCGGGGTCCTGCGAGCCGTTGGGGAACGGGCCGATCGACGTCTTGTATTCATCCGCCCCCCGGTACAGGTTCGCGGCCCAATACAAAAACCCCTCCGCACGCCACCGATAGCAGATCCACGGCCAAAGCCGACACTCCGCCAACGGCCGGTCGAGGTGGCGGTTGGGATAGGGCGGATACGGGCTGGTGCAGTGGTACAGCCAGACGGCCCGATCCTCCGCTCTCCGCCGGTCGGCCAGCTCCGCGTTGCGCAGCAGGGTGATCAGGTTGAACACGTGGGCGTCGACCAGTGGGGAGAACGCCTCCGGACGGCTGTTGATGGCGTCGATCGTCCGTACGCCCGGCATGTGCCGTCGCGCCAAGCCCACAAGCCGCTTGTAGAGCTCCGGGTCTTTCGGCTCGTCGTATTGGTGCTGGAGGTAGCGATCGGTCCATTTTCGCTCTTCCAAGTGCCGGAAGAGGCTGTCATAGAAGACGGGCAGGAACCGCAGCCACGCTTCGCGATCGTTCGGCTTCTCCAGGAGGGGCTCGATCGCGCCGCTCGATCGATCCAGCACCCATACCTCGCGCCCCATGCTCACGACGTGCCGCCCGGCGAAGGTGTTGAAGCCGAGGCGGAGAAAGGTCTCCACCCAACGATCGAATCGCGCGTAGTCGAACGCGTAGTCCTCCCGTTCATCGCGCGAGACGCGGATCAAGGGCTCGCGCCCGTCCACCAACGGCGTCAGCACGGTATCGTCGCCGAAACGGCGTAGCTGCCGGGCGGAGCTCTCGATCAGTTCCCAATGGCGATCGCTCCACCACGGGGGCGGATCGCCGTCGGTCAGGTTCTCGGGCATCGGCCAGAACCAGTGGACGCTGTGCAGCTTGTGCGTGGGAGGGAGAATCGTCTGGTGCACCAAGAGCGAAAACGGCACCGAGACCGTCTCTTGTGCGAGCCGAAGCTCGAATCGGCCGGTGTAGCGCCCGGGCGAGGCCTCCGGGGCGACTTCCACGTCGACGAGCATCGCCTGCGAGCGCCCGGCCGCCAGCTCGACGCGGTCCGCTTCGACGAGCACCTCCATCACGTCGAACGGCGCCGGGCGAATCAGGGATTTCATCCAGCCTTCGGGGACCTCGCCGCCGGGCCGGTTCTTCAGGCTGCCTTGCGTGTTGCCTTCCACGTGAACCGGCAAGAGCCGATAGGTGGCGACCCGGCCGGCGAGCGGCACGCCGTCGTCGCGGGCGATCACGCCCACGTTCATCCGGCACGATACGTCCTGCTGGCTTACGGCCGCGAACTGAAACGCGATGCTCCCCTCCCGGGCGACGCTCACCGGCCCGATGTCGGTGAAATCGGGCGGTGCCCGGTCGGGGTACACGCGATCGAGCGCGTCGACGCGTGCGAGGGTCACCTGCGCGGCCGCTTGCTGCCCCGCAGCCGCCAACGAGATCGCGACAAACGGAATCGTGAGGCTTCTGAGCATTTTGGGCACTCCTCCGAAACATCAAGCCAGGCGCCCGTCGTGGACAGCCGTCGCTCCCTTCAGGTTCACGGTGCCGGCAGCTCCACGGTGCGAGGCGAGTCGGCCTGGAGCCAGAGGCTGCCGTCGATCTTCAATTCTCGGCCCTGGACGACCCATGCGCGGTTCGGGGCCGGGGGCGATCCTTGGAACCGGATGCACGCGCACTCGGCGTCCGTGGCTGCACCGCCCGCACTGGCGTGCACCGCTTCGTCCCGGTAGAGGACCAGGTAGCTCGAATCGCCCGCGTGGAGTCGAAAAGCGCTCCGGCTGAGCGGTTCCACGCGGCAGGGCCCCTCGGAGATTGCCACGCAGAACTGCACGCCGCGGTCCGTGATCGGCTTCTGGTATCGCAGCACGGGAATCACCTTGCCGCAGTCGTCCGGCTGGCAGTCTCGGGGGAGGACCGTCTCCCAGCGCTTGTCGGTAATCACGGAGCGGATCTCGTGGGGGAAGGCCGGAACGAGCCGATAGACGCGGCGGCCCCGCAACACGGCGCTGCGGTCTTCCTCTACGGCCAACTCCAGCGGCGTGTGGAAGCTCCACTGCGCCTCGTGGCCCGCTCCGCCGTGAATCAGGTCGCGCACGAGGATCGGCCCGTCCTTGACGACGAGGATGCTTCGGGCGTGCGCGGCGCCGAACGCTTTCTTGTATCCCTCGTGATCCCCCCGCACGTACCAGACGCCGGGCAGGTCGGCGTAGGTGTGCAGCTTGCCCCCGACGGCCTTGCCACCCTGCGACGCGTGGCTCTGCATGTCGATGCTGACCAGGTTGTGGCTGGGCGTCGAGTGGCAATATGGGTAGGCCGGGTGCCGGTAGCTCAGCGGCGAGCCGGGCCCCGTGGCCACCAGCTCGTCGTTCATCGCCAGACAGAAGTGCAGCGCGCCCGGATAGGCGTGGCCGGTGGTGCCCCAGCCGTACTGGAAGATCAGGAAGCGATCGTCCGGCTCCCATCCGGTCCGCATCACGGCGAATCCGGAGGTGTCGAGATGCGTGCTCAGGAAATCGGGGGCTTGGGGACCGAGTCGGGCCAGTTCGCCGGGCGACAACGTCTCGTTGATCATGTAGTTCGCGAAGGAGAAGGGCGACTTGGCGTTTGGCACGGCCCCTTGGCTCCAGAACCGCTGGGCAAGCCAGGCGAAGTCGGGCCGCCGGAAGTAGTGGGCACCGATCCGCAGATGCACCGCCCAGTCGGTGGCGAAGGCCGCCGAGTGCAGGGCGGGCGTCTCGCCGCCGGGCATCACGATGGCCGCCAGCCACCCGTACGCCCGCTCCAAGAAGGGCCCCGCTTCGGAGGTCACGAGACTCGGCCGCCCGTTCTGCTCGGCGGTCAACACCACGTAGCCGACGTCGCGGAGCACGGTGTTGTGGTATTGGGTGCAGATCTCGCCGTGTCCCCCGTCCGCGTTGAAGTCGCGCTGGAGGTGCTCCTTCATCCGAGTCTCGGCCAGCGCGACCCACCGCTCGGCGTCCTGAAACTCCGGGAACACCATGCCCACGATCCCCAAGCCGAGCACGGCCGCCACCTGCTGATTGCCGACGCGGTAGGGCTGGTTCTGCTTCTCCAGCCACCGCACGTTGTCCAGCAGGTGCTTCATGATTTTCAGGTGCACCTCGGGCGTAAGCGCCGGGCTGCGTGCCAGGCAGTAGTAGTCGTCGACGAGAATCCGCGACCGGATGCCCGGGTAGTAGGCGTGAAAAACCGGGTTGAAGCCGAGGTTTCCCTGGAACGCGAGGATCTCGGGCAGGTGGTCGTACCAGGACTCGAACACCCAGGCGAAGGCTCTCGCGTACTTCTCGTCTCCGGTGAGCAGGTACGCGCGCCCCAGCGGGTTCATGAACCACATGCTGCCCACGAGCGAGATGTAGTTCGTATCCTTGGTCGGGTTGTGGAGCCAATCGATCCGGCCTTGACGGACCGGGAGGGTCAAGGGGGGGTGGGAAAGGTCGCCGGCGGCGACCTTGTCCGCCTGGCTCAGAATCGGCCCCGCCAACTGCGGCAGCTCGTGGCGGATGAACTCGGGCCACGCTTCCCGGGAGAAATGGGGCGTGGGTCTCTCGCGATGGCGGAAGTACTCGGCCCAGGCCGCGGCGGCGCCCGGGTAATCGCCCCGATCGACCGCTTCTCGCACGGCTTCCAACCCCGGCCGGCCAAGATCGAGCGACGCGAACAGCTCCTCGTCGCTCACGCCGACCGCTTGCCCGGAGGTCTCCGCGCCGGTTTCATCGCCCGCTTCCGCCGCCAGGGCCGGCACGCTCGCGAACGTCAGCACGCAGACGGCGAACAGGACGGCCGGTCGCATGATTGTTGCTCCCACGTCCAGAGGAACGCACTGCCACTCGAGCCGCACGGTCGCGCACGGCACGCGGCGCGGACGGCACACGGCGTGTGCCTGCTACTTCACGGGCCATTTACTGCGCGGTGATCTTCACGGGGCAGAACTCGGCGATCGAGTTGTCGGTGCAGACGCCGACGTAGCGGATTCCCTCCAGGGGTGTGGCCAGTTCGGCTTCCACGGTCGTCGCGCCGGCCGTAAGCGTGACGCGCTGGTTCGGCAGATCGACCTCGACGGCGAAGTCCATCACTTCTCCATACGGCGCGTCGACGTCGGCCGCTTGCGACCGCGGTTTCTCGCCCAGGCTTCCCTGAACGATCAACGCCTTCTGCTGCTTGTAGCGGATGCCGCACTTGACGAGCTTCTCTTCGGAGGCCTCGTCGCCGAAGACCAGGAAGGCGTTGGTAAGAAAGCCCTGCTCCTTGGGAACCATGACCTTTGCAGCCAGGGTGACTTGGCCCGACGCGGGGCTTTCCAGCTCATTCACGGCGAGGCAGATTTGCTTGGTATCCGAAGGCTGAATGCGGTATCCGAGCTTGGACTGCACCACGCGGCATTGGGAAACCTTGTCGAAATCACTGCTCTTGTCCACCTCCGGCGGTTTGACGTAGTCGGGCTCCTCCGGCTCGTCGGAGATGACTTGCACCGGCTCGTCGCTCCCCTCGCGCTCTAAGTCTCGCCCCTCGTCGCCGAGGCAGAGGACGGCGCCGTCCAGGGTCGCCAGGAACAGTCGCCCGCCGGCCGCGGCCATGCCGTCGAACACGGGCGGGCTGGCCAGGTGGTAGCGTGCCGCCGGTTGACCATCCGATTTGGAGACGGCCCAGAGCCGGCCGCCGTAGCGGCCCTCCAGCGCGTCGGCTTGACGCTGCAATTGCTGCTGCACTTCGGGATCGTCGGGCAGGCGGTACGCGCGTCGTTCGTCGATGAAGTCGGGGTGCCCGGCAACGAGAAGCTGATCGGCCGTGGCGACCATCGCCCGAGCTTGCAGCCCCGGTTGATCGAGCGTCCAGCCGTATCGAGCGGCGGTCAGGTCTTCGGTGGGGAAGGCGCGGCGGAGCTTCCAGTCGGAGCTATTGGCGTTCCTCCGGTCGAGGCGCGTGTTCATGCGGCGGTCGGCTTTGCCGACGTGATCGATCGCCTCAGGCGTCACATGCTTGTCGGCGGCGAAGAGTTGGTGTTCCAACACCGAAGCGTTCACGTAGTACTGCGGCTTGCGTCCGTAGCCGTAGACCCGCTCGTCGTCGAACACCAGGATCCGCCCGGCCGGGACCATCCGAGCCGCTTGATACCACCCTCCATAGCCGCCGTTGACCCGGCGGCCGAACGTCCAGAAGGAGCGATGGAACCACGAATCATCGAGGAAGCCGATCTGGCAGAAGAGGTGCGAGCCCTCGGCCGGCTGCTGGTCGACGCTCTCGACCGGGATCTCCAGGCGATTGCCCTCCAGGTCGATCTTCTGCGAGCGCATGTAGAGATACTCGCCGTCGCACGAGAGGACGTCGGAGAGGGCGACCGGCATGCTCAGGCTCTTGACGTGGACCTGCATGTTCTCGCCCGACTCCGGGTCGCGCTCGTCCATCACCACCTCGGAGAGCAGGCGCCCGGTCGTCGGATCGAGGCGCACCAGGCGAATCCCGCCGTCGAGGAAGATGGACCGGCCGGCCGTCGCGTAGAGCACGCCGTCGTGTACGAGCACGCTCCCGTGCACGGGCCACGTCGACTCGAGCTGCTCGAACGCGACCATGCGGCGGTCGATGGGAGCGGCGCGGAAGCGCCAGGCGAGTTGCCCGTCGGAGGCGCGCAGGGCGTAAATGCACCCGTCGGCCGAGCCGAACAGGACCAGTCCGCGGTAGACGGTCGGAGGCGAGTCGATTCGCGCCCCCACGGTATAGGACCAGAGACTCTTGCCCGTGCCTGCGTCGAGGGCATGGAGCGTATGGGTGTCGATGGCGGCGACGAACACGCGACCGCCGGCGATCACGGGCGCGGAGAGCCGCCCGCCCAGATCGGTCTTCCAAGTCTCGTTCAAGTCGGCGGGCACGGAAGTCTGCGTGAAGCCGCTGCGGGCCGGGTCGTGGCGATACGTGGGCCAATCGTCGGGCCGCTGCCCCGTGTCTGCTGCTTGCCCCCCGCTTTCCTCGTACGCCGGGCCGCGCCGGAGCCTCGCTTCCGCAGACAGCTCCTGTGGCGTCGGCTGGGCGACGGGGCCGGCGGCCAACGCGTTGAATCCGTTCAGCTTCGACTCCAGATAGCATCCGCACGAGTGCATGGGAGCATAGACCATCCCGTTGCAGGGCAGGATGCCGTAGATGCAGCCGCCGCGGACCCAGTGGTTGATCTCCCAGTGCTTCGTGTCGGGATCGATGAACTCGATGCCGGTCCGCGAGGTCATCAGGTACCGGTCCGTCGCCTTGCTCGGATAGCAGCGGTGGTGGAACCAGTAGTTCTCGACGTCGGGCAGGAACTCGTTTTTCACTTCGCCCGTGTGTGGGTCGCGCCCGGTGAAGAGGCCGCTGTCGCCGCCGCCGGCAACGAACCCCGACCAGACCAGGCCGCCGGCCACCAGGAGGTCCCTCAGCGACTGATGCCCCGAAGGATACTGCTTGCCGCTCCAGAGCGTGTGGCCGTCGTCGGCCGACAGGGCGGTCGTCGCGCCGGTGTTGCCGGCGAACAGGACGACGTCCTTATAGATCAGCGTGCGCGGGCCGGTGCTCGTGTGCACGGGAAGGTTGGCCTTGATCGGCTCGCTTTCCCACAGGGTCTTGCCGTCGGCGTGACCGAGGCAGACGATCTTCTCGCCGTCGTAGTAGATGACGCGCCGGCCGTCCGCCGCCAGCGAGCAGGGAGCCACCGGGGCCTCCTTCTGCCAAAGCGGCCGGCCGGACTCGACGTCGTAAGCCGCGATGCGGCGCGCGGTCCCGTCCCAGGCCCAATCGGCGTTGGCACGCCGGCTGTTGTCCCAGACGTAGCTGTCGCGGCGGCGCCACTCGGGCAGCGGCGACGGCTCCAACCCGACCAAGGCCAAGAGCGTGCCGTCGGAGACGAGTAGCTCCCGCGTCCGGTCGCTCCCCTCGTAGGTGAGAACGGTCTCGCCGGTGGCCGCGTCGAGCGCGGTGACGGGCGCTTCCAGCGAGAGCGTGACGTAGACGCGATCGCCGATGGATACGAGGCGCCGGGTCAAGTGAGCCGGCCCGCTCTTCAGCGGCCACTGACGCGTGTTCCACGACGAGATCTCCCGCTTCCAGAGGATCGTGCCGTTGAACGCGTCGCGGGCGACGAGCGACCACTTCGAGGGCAACTGGACCGAGGCGGTCGGCCCCTCGTCGAAGATGTAGAACAACCGCCCGCCCGACGAGACCAGCGAGGTCATGCTGGCCATGTGATCGTGATGCCGGGCCCAGCGCGGGCTGCCCACCCACTGGAGCTTGCGCGGCGGGCCGACGGCCGCGTCGTGGGCCACCGGGTTGCCGCCGGCGTCGTGCAAGTAGTGCGTCCACTCGTCGATCTCCGCCGGGCGAGGCTTGACCATCTTCCACCAGGGCCGTCCGCCGATATCGAGCTTCTCACCACCGACCCCCGATCCCTGATCCCCGGCCCCTGCAATCAACGCCACGCCGCCGGGCGCCAACACCCGTTCGACTTCGGACCGGTCGAGCCCCGGCTCCGTCGCCGAGACCAGCAGGCTGACGAGGTTGTCCTGGTAAGGCAGCCGTTTGCCGTCCCACCGGTCGACCGAGACGGGACCGTAGAGCCCGAGGGCCGTGACGTGAGTCCGGGCCCGGTCCACGTCGGCTTCCGAGAGCGCCAGTCCGTGGACGAGGAAGCTCGGGCGAGCGTGCAGGGCGGCCGTCAAGCGCCCGTCGCCGCAGTCGACGTGGACGACGAGCCCACCTTGCACTCCCCCCGCCGCGAGTATCTGCCGGGCCGCTATGGTCGCGTCGTCCCCTTGCTGGGCGGCTGCGAGATTGGCCGTCGGCCATGCCAGGGCCGCCGCGGCGAGCCCGATCCACTGAACAGTTCGCGATCTCATCACGGGTCTCCACACTTAGGGGCTGCCTTGGCCGCCGCCGGCTTCCGGGCCGGGGCAACCAAGGGCTGGTTGGGTCAGACTTCGGAGAAATCCATCCGCGGACTTCTCGCCCACAGTGTACCGCGGCTTGGGGGCGAGTTGAAGTCCCCGGCTCTCGGGCGGCGTGGCACGCGCCGTGCCGAATTCGCCCGTTCTGTCCACCGCGTCGTCGCACGAGGAGTAGGACGGATTGCCAATCCGTCCTACGAAGACGCTCTTGCAGCCTTGGGGTTCACCCTGCGCAAACGGCGAGAGCAGAGGACTCACAGATTGCTCGTCCGCCATACGCGGCTCAAGAAGACCGTTCGGCCGATTCGTCGTCCAGAAGCGCGTCGAGCCGGCACTCGATTGCCTCGCCTACCTCCAAACACCGCTCGGCGTGCTGCGCCGCCGGGAAGGTGGAGAGAAGATTCTGCAAGAGCGCCGAGGTGATCGAAATCGGCGGGCCGTGACCGGGCACGACCACGTCGGCACGCGAGAGAATCGTCGCGACGCTTCGCCACGTCTCGACGACGTCCGACGGGGAGTAGCGGTTCGGCCAGTAGTACGCCCAGGCACGCAGCCACGGCTCGTCGAGGATCGCGTCGCCGACGATCCAAACCTCGTCGCCGGAAGTCGCCCGGAAGACCAGCGCGTGAAGCGACGGCTCGTGTCCCGGACAGGGGATCAGCCGAATGCCGGCCAACGGCCCGGCGGCGCCGTGCTCAAACGGCGGGGGCCCGTCGCCGGCGACCTCGGCGGGCAGTTCGAGGCAGTGGTCGAAGTGGGGGTGGGTAACGAACATCCGGCCGATCTCGTCGAACGGGAGGCCCAGCCGCTCGAGAGCCGGAGCCACCCCGCGGTACCCCCGGCCGGTGAAGTATGGATCGGTCAGAAGCGTGTTGTCCCGCGTAGGACGTCCCCCGTCGGGCCAGATCAGGGCCGACGTGCATCGGTGCTCCAGCGCCGGATTGACCCAGCCCTGGGGGCGGAGCGGAAGCTCGCCTTCCTGCAAGATGACCCAGTCGTAGCGCGGGGGCGAGGGGCTTTCCGGCATGGGGCTTCAGTCGTCGGGGATCGGGGGGGCGGGCTTGGTGATCCGTTCGGGGACCTCGAGCACCTCGATCTTCATCTCCAGAGGCCAGTCGTACGAGGGCCACGCGTCGCAGTCGTTCGTGCTGAGCGTGATGATGCCCGGCCCCTGATTCGAGATTGCCGCTTCGTCCCCGCCGGTCGGGTCCTCCGTCGGCTTCGCGCTGGGCGACGTTGCCGGTTCCCGCGGGTCGTCCGCTGCCGGTTCGCGCCGGTCATCGACCGGTTCGTCCTCGCGCCCGGCGGGGTCGTTCTCCGCCTGCTCTTGGACTTCTTGGGGGGGGGCTTGCGCGGGTGGCTCCGGGCGCCAGCGTTTCGCCGGCGCGGCGCGCGGGTCTGCTTCTCCCGAGGATGCCGCCTCCTCGCGGCATCCACAGCCGACGATCAACAGGGGCAGCGCGAGAGTGAGAACCAGTTTTTCCAGCATGCCCAAAACGCTCCGGCACGCGACGCGGTGCCTGCCGACCAAAAGGATAGCTTTTCTTCCTGCGAGCCACGGTTCATTATTGCCGCACGACCCGGGGCGTGCAAACCGCCGGCGAGGTTCCGCTTGACGAGCCGCCGTCCGGCCCATTGTAATAGAGTCTTGCACCGTCATCCTGCGCGGACTGCGCGCATCTTGTGGGGCACGTTTCCCAACGTGCCTTTGGGTCGTGGGCACGTTGGAAACGTGCCCCACGTT
>DATKZH010000351.1:0-4359 GCA_035528065.1 Thermoguttaceae bacterium
CCGGTTACGGCACACGGCGTGTGCCTACTACTCCGCAAATGCGGAAGTTGTTTTTCAGCCGATCCTTAGTGAATATCCGCGAAATTCTCATATTTCTTGCCAGGAATGAGGCGCGAGCGGCGGAGTACTAATAGGATAGGAGATGTCGTTGCGAGTTGGGTCGTGTGAGGCTAGCGCTGCGGTGAGCGGTGGAACATGGAGGCCCCGATACCCCAGAGGGTGGGTGTCGCCCGTGATCAGGACTTGGCTGCAGCGACGGCAACCAGCTTCGCGTCGCAACATTTGCGGGGCGTGGTGCTCTTGAGTATGGGAGGTGTAACAATGCGAGCCAGATTGAGGCTTCCTTTGACGCTACTTGCAGGGGTCGGGATTTTGTTGTGGGTCGCGACGCCTGCCAATGCGGCGATTACGCAGTCATACGGACCCTTCGACGTCACCTTTTACGGTAGTGGCGAAGGGGTCAATTATGGAACCGGTTGGGATTTCAGTGGCGCAGGTGATCAAGACTGGACCGCACAACAGATGAGCGACATCGGCGCAGCCGTTGATGCCTGGGATAAGTGGATCGGAAACGAGGCCGGGCGGCAGGTCAATATGCACGTTTACTGGTACGACTGGACCGGAAGTACGCTAGGGGGGTCGTATAGCCCCCAAGGTGGTGATGGCACCACCGCCTGGGTGTATGGCGAACACGTGTGGCGGGACGGTGTTAATTATACTGGTGGCTTCACCGTGTTCGACACCGTCATTCTGCTGGACTCGACTGGGACTGTATGGAACTTCGGGTCGGGCGTCCCGTCCTCAAGCGCGTATGATTTCCGAAGTGTCATGACCCACGAGATTGGCCATTCCGTCGGTTTTTGGCCCACTTACGACGGCGATTATGACGACTGGGGTTGGGTGTACGGTACGAGCAGCTCTCCCGGTGAAGGCGTAGGTTACCGCGGACTGACCGAATGGGACAAGAATCTAGTAGAAAAGACGGCGGGAGCAGAAAACCGGGCCCTCAGCGGCGGCGCCGGCGGTACGCCCGGGGATTTCGATGAGACGGGTGACGTGTTTTGGGACGGCGCTAACGCAGTCGCCTACTACGGGGATCTTGTGCCCATATATGCCCCGTCCACCTACAGTTCTGGCTCCAGTCTTTCGCACTTGGATGAGGCTACTTTTGGCACCATGCTGATGACCCCCGCCATTGGCGCCGGCCAATACACCCGAGAACTCTCCACGCTCGAATTGGCGATGATGCAGGATATGAAATGGAATGTGGTGCCGGAGCCAGGGAGTGTGATCGTCTTCGGAGGCCTGTTTGGGAGCTTCCTGGTGTGGCACAGGCGCCGGAAGCGACCCGCGTGACCGACGAGCTTTCTTTGCCTTCAAGGGCCGCCTTCCGGGTGGCCCTTTTTTTGTGTTGGGCAAGCCGTTCGTCAGACAACGGCCAGCCTGAGCCCTCGCAACTCGACGTAACCGGCATTGACGCCCCGGCTTGCGTAGCTTATGAGATACTCAATCTGCGCTAGCGGTACGAAAAGATCCATCTCCTCATAGGGCGCAACCACGCTCGCAACGGGTTCACGACGGGACGTGCCGCTGGGACGAGCCATGCGTTATCGCTCGAAAAAGCCGATGGACGCTTCGACCGTGGGTCCGCTTAAGAGACTATGCCACCGCCAGAAGCCGTGCCGTCTCTCAACGGGCTATGGCACCAGAGCTACCGGTCGGCACGGAGGTCAACGGCCCCTGCGCGTGGAAGCCCTGGAAACACGAAGCTTGCTCAACGCGACGAGCTTCGTCGCGGAAGAGCCTGTCTTGGACGGTGGGTGGCCGAGCGGACCGATTCCGTCGGATCCCTCTGGGATCGTTGCCGAAGGAGCTTCTGAGCCAACAGCGGGACCGGAGAACGTCGCACTGCTGGGCCCATTCGGCGCCAAGGGACGGTTGCTGATCGTCGCCGGGGGCGGGTTCGCGGGCATGCTGTCCGGTTTTGTCGCGCACAAGACCGGTCTGGGCTGGATGGTGGACGTTGCCGACACCGCCACGGTGGGAGCGAGCACGACGGAGATCCGCGACTACGTCCGCAGCCGCTACGACGATCCGGCCACGCGGCCCGATGCCCTCTTGCTTGTCGGAGACACGGTGCACATCCCGGCGTTCAGTGGCGTCACGCCAGGAAATCCGGCCACGGATCTCTACTACGCCTGCATGGACGACGGCGACGATTGGTACCCGGAGTTTCCCGTAGGGCGCTTCAGCGTCAGTGACGGCGGTCAACTTCTATCGGTCATTGACAAGACGATCGAGTACGAGACCACGACTCCGGGAGAGTGGGGGAAGCGGGTCGCGTTCATGGCCGGTCACGATCTCCATACCATCACGGAAGGCACGCACGACTGGGTCATCGACAATTACATGGACCCCCTGGGATACACGAGCGACAAACTCTACGCGGATAGCTATGGCGCGACCACGGGCGACGTCCGCGATGGCTTCAACGAAGGGCGCTTATTGGGAGTCTACGCGGGGCACGGCACCGTCGACGCCTGGGCCGACGGGCCGCCGTTCTCGCAGTCGGACGTCCGTAGCCTCACCAACGTTGGGATGTATCCGTTTGTTGCCAGCTTCGCGTGCTTGACGGGACAATACACCGCTGACGAATGCTTCGTGGAGACTTGGCTCCGCGAGCCGAACAAGGGAGCGGTCGGCTCCTGGGGGGCTAGCGTCCCCAGCTACTGGACGGAAGATAGCGTTCTGGAAAAGAAACTCTTTGAGGCCATCTACGACGACGGCCGCGTGGCTTTTGCAGGTGCCGCGACCCGGGCAAAGGAACTCTTTATCCAGGAGTTCGGCCCGACTTCAACGAGCCGAAAATACTCTGAAATGTACAACCTGTTCGGCGATCCTACCGCAGAATTGCCCATCGTTCTCGATGTCCTCCAGATCGACGGCACCATGGGGGACGACGTGATCCGCGTGCTCCGCGACGCCGACAATCCCTCACTCATCCACGTGTTCCTCAACAGCCAAAGCCCGGTTGAGACGGTGCAACTGTCGACCTTGCGGCGAATCAACGTCAACGGTCGCGGCGGCGACGACACCCTGATCGTCGATAGCTCTAACGGGCTGATCACGCTTCCTCGGGGAATCCTCTACGATGGCGGCGATGGCTTTGACGATTTCCAGCTTGTGCAACCCGGCGGCGACGCGCAGACGAGCGACACCTTGGAGATGGGAGTATTGCCCGGTTTGGGGCAAAGCACAATCGTCGGTCCCGGCGGCACTCAGACGGTGCATTTCGAGGATCTGGAACGGATTGGCGACCTGGTCCCGTCGCAGATGTTCAATGTCATCGGGAGATCCGTTGACATACCCGAGGGCAGTAGCGGCTCTGACTGCGAGACGAACTACCAGGTCAGCCAAATCGTCACCAACGGGGGGTTGCTCACGGCCGAGAACCTCGATCCCATCGAGTTCCGCAACAAGGGCACCCTCGTGATCGACGCCGGCAATGCCGCCGGGCCGATCCTCCTTTTCGGGTTGGATCGGCCCACCGTCCCAGGCTGGCCTCCCGTCAGCTCCGGCACGGCCACGTTGACCGTGGCCACCCCCGGCGGCACGACCACGACGTACACGCCCAGCTTAACGGCGCTCCATTCGGGTAGCGTCCAGGTGAGCGAGCTGCTGCAAGTCAATTATGTGAACCTGAACGGAGAAGTAACGATAAGCGACCCGGACGGCACGCTGGTATATGACGGCACGGCGGGAGATGATGAATTCAGCGTCGACGCAAGCGGAAACGTGACGCTGGTGAACTCGCAAGGCTCGCGGCCGGCGGTGAATCGCGGGGGGCAACGGAGCTTGATCCTGAATGGGCTGGAGGGCCGGGACGAGTTTGCGGTGGCGGCCAATGCCTTTCCGAATATCACGGTCCGTGGTGGGGCCGACGATGACACGGTCATCTTTCAGGGCAACGACGCCGCTGAGAACGTGAAGCTCTGGCCTACGCACGGAACCTTCACCAGCGACGGGTTTCTTGCTGCTGCAGAGAGTGTGGAATCGATCACCGCCCACGGCGGTGGGGGCGACGACGTTGCCGCGCTCTACGACTCGCAGGAAGCCGACACGCTCGCCGCCGGGCCCGACTCGGCCGAATTGACCGGGCCTGGATTCGCGCTGGCCGTCAGCGGCTTCCGCCAGGTCCACGCCTTCGCCTCTGACGATGGCGAGGTCGACATGGCCGTCTTCGAGGACCTGGCCGGGCACAAGGATCGCTTCCGGAGCTGGGCGACCGACCAAGCGACCGAGGCCAAGATGTGGGGCCTCGGCTTTTTCAACCGCGCTAAGGGGTTCGACGACGTGCGG
>DATKZH010000352.1:0-58083 GCA_035528065.1 Thermoguttaceae bacterium
TTGGACGTCACGGTGAACGATCTTCTGCACTTCACCTCCGACCGCGATCCCCGCTTGCACGTGTTCCCGCTGGCCAAGCTGATCGAAGACGTTCGCGTCACGCTGGACCCGCAGCTTTCGGCCCAGTCGATCGAGACCGTGACCGAAATCGACGACGACTTGTGCGTCACGGCCGATCGCGACATGCTTCGCCGGGCGGTGCTGAATCTGATGCTCAACGCCGTCGACGCCATGCCCGAAGGCGGCGTGCTCACCGTCAGTGCGTCGTCGCACTCCCACGGAATCGAGGTGAAGGTTGCCGACACGGGCGAAGGCATGTCGGAGGAGGACGCACGCCGGATCTTTGAGCCTTTCTATACCACCAAGCAAGGCGGGACCGGGCTGGGACTGGCCATCGTCTACCGGATCGCCGAAGTCCACGGCGGTCGGATCACCGGCGAAAGTCGCCCCGACGGCGGGGCCCTGTTCACGCTGACGATCCCACCCCCAGCGCAGAAGGCCGCAGCATGACGTCCATCCTAGACGGCGAAACCACGGCGGGGGACGCCTCGGGCCGCGTGCTGGTCGTCGACGACCACCCCTCCGCACGCGAGTCGATGGCCGACGTCTTGCGCCGGGCCGGACACCGGGTCGATTGCTGCTCCAGCGCCGCCGAGGCGCTCCAGGTCGTCCAGGCGGAGAGCTTCGACTGTATCGTCACCGACCTGAAGATGCCCGGCATGAACGGCGTGGAGCTCATCGTCCAGCTCGAGCGGCGCCAGTACGGCGCCCAAGTCGTGATGGTCACGGCCCATGCCTCCGTGCCCACGGCCGTCGACGCGATGCGGCACGGGGCGTTCGACTACATCGAAAAACCGTTCGACGTCGACCGGCTCGAGCAGCTCGTCGATCAAGCCATCCGCCACGGACGGCTGATCCATCGCAAGGGGGTCTTCGACGGGACCCTCGGCGGCACCGATCCGCCCGCGATGGTCGGCTCCAGTCCGCCGATGCAGGCCCTCCGCGATCGCATCCGACAGATTGGTCCCACGCCCGAGACGGTGCTGATCCACGGCGAGACCGGCACGGGCAAGGAGCTGGTCGCCCGGGAGGTGCACGCGGCCAGCGACCGCCGGGACGGCCCGCTGGTGAGCCTCAACTGCCCCGTGCTCTCCGCCCATCTCATGGAGAGCGAGCTGTTCGGGCACCAGCGGGGGGCGTTCACCGGGGCCGACTCGCCGCGAACCGGCCGCTTCGAGCTGGCCGACGGCGGATCGATCCTGTTGGACGAAGTCACGGAAGTCGACCTGTCGCTCCAAGCCAAGCTCCTTCGGGTGCTGCAAGAGAAGACGTTCGAGCGCGTCGGATCGAACGAGACCGTCCGGGTCGACGTCCGCGTGCTGGCCACCACGAACCGGGACCTCGAGGCCGAGGTGGCCGCCGGCAGATTCCGGCAGGATCTCTACTACCGGCTGGCCGTGGTGCCGCTCTGCGTGCCCCCCTTACGCGACCGACGCGAGGACATCCCCAAGCTGGTCGAACACTTCCTCGCCCGCTGTGCCCGGCGACTTCAACGCGAGCCTTGCTCGCTCGCACCGGAAGCCCGCGAACTGCTCATGTTCCACGACTGGCCCGGCAACGTTCGCGAGCTGGAGAACATCGTCACCCGGGCAAGCGTGCTGGGCACGGGAAGCCCCATCACCGCCGACCAGCTCGAGCGATGGCTGCTGGCCACCTCGGACCAACGGTCCGGCGGCCAATCGGCCGAGGTGCAGGTTGGGGTCAGCCTGGAGGAAATGGAGCGCAAGCTGATCGAGGCCACCCTGGATCACTACGGAGGTCACCGCGCCAAAACGGCCAAGGCCTTGGGGATTGGCGTGCGCACGCTCACCGGCAAGCTGCGGCAGTACGGATACGCGCCCCGTGAGAAGTCGTTTTCCCGAAGCATTCAGAATACGTCGTGATTGGTCATTCGGCACTTTCTGCCGGTGCCAGCGGGCATAAGCTGCCGGTTCGCACCACGGACGGCGGAGATCGGCTCGGGCACGGAATGCCTGCGCCGGGTGAGTTTGGAGAAGCTAAACGCAGAAGCAGTATCGGGTTAGATCGGGTGGAGACAAGGGAAGTCTCCACGGCCTGACGAGATGGTCGGCGTGCATCGGCACGTCGGTTGCTGTTCCGAGCACGATGGCGCCCGGTGCGACCCGCTCTCGCAGGCCGGAGCCGGCCGAACGAGGTTCGTGCGATGTACGAGAGTCTGTTCAACTCGACCGCGATTCCTGCACTGGAGCAAGTGGTCGGCTTTGCGCAGGCCCGGCACCAAGTGCTGGCCGGGAACATCGCCAACCTGGACACGCCGGGCTACCGCGTCCGCGACTTGTCGGTGGAGGATTTCCAGAACCGGCTGCGGGAGGCGATCCAGGCCCGCGACCGCCCGCGACCGGCGAGCGCCGCCGGGCAGTTTGTGTCTCCCGGCGATCCGGCGTACCTGCAAAAACCCACGCCCAAGGGCGACGTGAAGATGGCGGAGGTCTCCAGGAACCCGAAAAGCATCCTGTATCACGACGACAGCAACGTGGGGATCGAGCACCAGGTGACGGAGATGGTCAAGAACCAGATGCTGCACAATATGGCGCTGACGATCATGACCAGCCAGTTCCGTCTGCTGGAAGCGGCGATCAGCGAGCGGGTGTAAGAAGGTCGAGCCGCGAACGCGCGAAAGTGAGTGAATCGTAAGGTGCGTGCACGCACGCACGCCGAATCGGTAAGGAGATCAACCATGCTTCCCGCCCTCGACATCAGCACCAGCGCCCTGGTTGCCCAGCGGGTTCGGATGAACGCGATCTCCAGCAACCTGGCGAACATGTCGACCACGCACAACGAGGCCGGCGAGCCGGTGCCGTACCAGCCGCGATTCGTCATTTTCGAGGCGGACGAAGGCGTGGGGGCGCGTGGCGCAGCCGGGGTGCGCGTCAGCTCGGTCCAGACCGACGACGCCGAGCCCCGCTACAAGTACCAGCCCAACCACCCCGACGCGATCCAACAAGGGCCCCACAAAGGCTACGTCGCCTACCCGAACGTCAACATGATGACCGAGTTCACCGACGCCTTGGAGGCCGCCCGGGCGTACGAAGCCAATCTCGGCGCGATCGAGATCGCCAAGAACATGGCCCAACAGACCCTGAGGATTGTCGGCTGATGAACCCCGTCCAGAACATCTCGACCCCGGCCGTGCTCCCCGGGCAAGCCGCCCTGGGCAGGACGGAGACCGCCCAGCCGGGCGCCTCGTTCAAGGACTTCCTGCTCGAGTCGATCCGGGAAGTCAACTCGATGCAGCAGGCGGCCGACCGGGCCGTCGAGGCACTGTCGACCGGCCAGGACGTCAACCCGGCCGAGGTCCTCACCGCCGTCCAGAAAGCCGATATCGCCTTCCGGCTGATGATGCAGATCCGCAACAAAATCGTGCAAGCGTACCAGGAGGTGCAGAACATACGAGTGTGAGAGCACGACACGCGCTCGGCGCGGGTCACACGCGCCGGGCGCGGGTCTCCTGACCCCGCCCAGGCCGCGGCGGAGACCTTCGGTCGGCCGCGTGGCACGGTCGGGAGACCGCACCACAGCGCGTGCCACACCCAACTACCGGCATTTGACCACTCAAGCTTGAGACTCCACGGATGGACTTCCTCAACAAGTCGTTCGCCCAGCTCAAAGACCTGTTCCTCTCCATGACCCCGGCGGCGCGGATCACCTCCGCGCTCTTGCTGGCCGTGGTGGTGATCAGCCTGGGGTACCTGTTCACCCACGAGATCGCCGGGCCGGAGGTCTACCTGCTCGGCGGCGAGATGTTCTCGTCCAGCGAGATCAACAACATGGCGACGGCCTTCAGCCAGGAAGGCCTGGACTCGTACGAGATCGAGGGCAACAAGATCCGCGTCCCCCGCAACCGGCGCGGCGAGTACATGGCCGCCCTGGGCAAACACAACGCCTTGCCGGAAGACTTCACCGAGATCTTCACCAGCGCGCTGAAGGCCGGGGGCGCGTTCATCTCTCCCAGTGATCGCCAAGCCTACCTCAAAAGCGCCACCCAGGAATCCCTCTCGCGAATGCTCAGCGACTGGCCTGGTATTGAGCGGGCATACGTCCTCTATGGAACGAAGAGAAAAGGCGGCTGGAGCCGGGACACGGTGGCGACCGCCTCGGTGCAAATCAAGCCGCGCAACAACGAGCCGCTCGACCCCGCCGTGATCTCGTCGATTCGGCAACTCGTGCGCGGAGCCATCCCGGGGCTGAAGCCGGAGGACTGCGCCGTCACCGACCTGAGCACCCAGCGGACCACGGTCGGCGGCTCGGAGGGCTACGGAAGCCCGCTGGAGAACGCCTACATCGCCACGAAGCAGTACTACGAACGGGAGTACAAAGACAAGATCCTCGAAGGCCTCAGTTGGATACCGGGCGTGACCGTGACGCCGTACGTCGAGCTCAAAGAGGAAATGAATCACCGGGAGGAGCAGGTCCAATACGATCCCAAGGGTTCGGTCCCCGTCAGTCTGAGCGAGACGAGCGTCGAGCGGACGAGCGAATCGGCCGCCCCGGCGGGCCGCCCCGGATACATGGCCCAAAACGCCGCCCGGACCCTCGCCACCGCCACGGCCAAGGGAACCAGCGAAACGGAGACGCAATCCGAAAGCACCCAGCAGAGCCTCACCTCCACCACGCGGACCACGAGCGAGAAGCCGGGGCTGACGCCCGAACGGGTGACCGTGGCGGTGACGGTGCCCACCAGCTACTTCGAGAGAGTGTGGCGCAAAGAGAACCCGCCCAAGGAAGGCGAAGAGGCGAAGCAGCCCGAAGCGAGCGACTTGGAACCCATCCGAACCCAAACGATCGCTCGAGTCAAAGAGTTCGTGGCCACGACCATCCCCCAACCCGCCGACGGGACCGATCCGAAGGACCTGGTCACCGTGGCCCCGTTCCCCGACATCGCCCCGCCCGACATCCCCGAGCCGGGGCTGGCCGCAAACGTCTTCGTCTGGCTGGGCGACTACTGGAGCACGCTGGGGCTGATCGGGCTGGCGCTCGCGAGCCTGCTCATGCTGCGGTCCATGATCCGCGCCGCCCCGGTCGTGTCCACCGAAGCCCGCGCGCCGGCGGCAGCTTCGGGCGAGCCCGGCGAGGAGGAAGAACTGTCGGCGCAGGAAGTCGCCGACCGTAAGCTCAAGCGGTTCTCCGGCTCGCGCGGCTCGCTCCGCGACGAGCTTTCCGAGTTGGTCAACGAGGATCCCGACATCGCGGCCAACATCCTTCGCAACTGGATCGGCACGGCAACCTAAACCATGAAGCTACCAATAAGCGGCCTTCGCAAAGCTGCCATTCTGGTGGCCGCCCTCGACCGGCCGGCCGCCGATCGCGTATTGGATCGGATGGACCCGGCCCAGGCGCAACAGGTCCGCCAGATGACGATGGATCTCTTGGACCGGATCGATCCGGAGGAACAGCGGCAAGTCGTCGACGAGTTCCTCCGCGTCCGGCCGATGGTCCCGAAGAAACAACCACCGGGCATCGAGCTCGACGGCGGGCTCGCCCGCAAGCTTCTCCTGCGTTCGAGCCGCTTCTCCTCTCACGAGGCCCCCCCATCGGGCGCCTCGGGGAGCCCCCCCTTCGGCTTTCTGCACGACGCGGAGGGCGAGCGGCTCGCCACGCTTCTGGCCGGCGAACGCCCACAGACCATCGCCTTGGTGCTTTCGCATCTTCCGGCGAAACAGGCCGGGACCGTGCTCGTCCGCTTGTCGCCCGCGCTTCAGGTCGACGTGATCCGCCGCCTGGTCGACCTCGAAGAGACCGAGCCGGAGATCCTCCGGGACGTCGAACGCGCGCTGGAGTCGCGGTTCTCGGAACAGATGCTCAAGCAGCGACGCCGGGTGGCCGGGGTGTCGGCAGTGGCCGGGATTCTGGAGGCGTCCGACGCGCCGGTCGGAACCCAGATCCTCACCAACCTGGCTTCCCACGACCGCCAACTGGCCGAACGGCTCAGCCCCCCCCGACTTGCGTTTGCCGACCTCGCCCGGCTCGACGACGCCACCTTGTCCGCGATCTTCCGGGCCGCGGAGCCCGAGCTGGCGATCCTGGCCCTGGTCGGCGCGCCGCCGGAGCTGATCGATCGGGTGCTGGCCGGCTATCCGGCGGCGGAGGTCCGCTCCATCCGAGATCAACTGAACCATTTGGGGCCCATTCGTCTAAGCGACGTGGAAGAAGCCCGGCGCCGAATCGCCGAGCTGGCCCAGCGCTTGGCCATGGAGGGACGGATCGATCTTCCCCGAAAGCCGCGCTGAGTGGGAGGACTCTCGCCAAGGCGCAAAGACGCAAAGGAGAAAGAGGAAACGGGGAACGAGAAGAATGGCCCGAGGCGTGCCAAAGCACGATCGGTCAATAACAATGTACTAATGTGTTTAGGTGAGATGAATCAATCGTAGGGTGCGTGCTTGCACGCACGCGGAATGGGTTGCTCAATGCCAAGGCTGCCACCGACGCGTGGGAGCAAGCACCCGCCCTACCACACACGGAAGTCATCCGGCCAATCCTTACGAGAACGCGACGCGTCCATGTCCACAGTCATCAAGGCCGCCGACCTGAGTCACGACCTGCCGGGGGTGGCGTTCAACTTCGACGACATGACCGCCAAGGCGCATCAGTATCTGGACGGGGTCCGCGCCGAAGCGGGCCGGATTGTGGCCCAGGCCCGCAACGACGCGGAGGAGATCCGCAAGCAGGCCCAGATCGAAGGCCGTCGAGCCGGCCAGGCGGAGATCGAGCGCATCGTCCGAAAGCAGCTTGTCGGACAGATGGCCACGCTCCAGCAAGTGGTCCAGGACATCCAGCACGCGAAGCAAGCGTGGCTTGCGCACTGGGAGAAGAGCGGCGTCCACGTGGCGGCGGCGATCGCCCGGCGAGTGATCCGCCGAGAGCTTTCGCAAAATCCCGAGATTACCCTCACGCTCATCCGCGAGGCGTTGGAGCTGGCCGTGGGCAGCTCGCAGTTGCGAATCCACATGAACCCGAGCGACCACCAGACCCTCGGCCCCAAGGTGGAGACCCTGATCGCCGAGCTTGCCCCCTTGGGATCGACCGAACTGGTGGCCGACCCGGAGGTCCGGCCCGGCGGCTGCCGTGTCGAGACCCGGTTCGGCGTGATCGACCAGCAGTTCGAAGCACAGCTTGCCAGGATCGAGGAGGAGTTGACGTGAGCGTGGGAAGAGGATCAACGGCGAGCGCAGCGGTGCGCGGTCGCCTGCGGTGATCCGGCGTCATCCCGCGGGACGCAGTGAAAACATGGAGTATCAAACGCGACGACACACGGCCGTTGTCGACCCAACGAGTAACCCCGACCCCCGACCCCCGACCCCTGAACCCCGAACCCTGAACCCTGAACGCTGAACCCTGAACTTTAAACTCTCAACCCTAAACTCTGAACCCTACCATGGATTTTGCCAGCCAACTCGAAGCCGTGATGTCCACCGAACTGGTCGGGAGCGTCGCCCGGACGGTGGGAATGACCGTCTCGGTGGCCGATTTCCCCGCGCCGGTCGGGGCGCTGGCCGAGATCCGTCGCCAGGCGGGGCCGCCGCTATTGGCCGAGGTGATCGGGTTCCGCGACGAGTTGACCGTGTTGTACCCGTTCAGCGAGCTGGTCGGCGTGCGGCACGGCAACCGGGTCCGCCTGGTTCGCACGTCGCGGTGGCTTCGCGTGGGCGGCGAGCTGTTGGGACGGGTGGTCGATGCCCAAGGCAAGGCGGTCGACGGCAAGGCCGAGCCGGCCCTCTCTGATCGAACCAGCTTTCGGGGCCAACCGCCCCATCCCTGTGACCGCCCCAGGATTGATGCCGCCTTGACGACCGGGATCCGAGGCATCGACGGGCTTCTGACCTGCGGCAAGGGGCAGCGGATGGGGATCTTCTCCGGCTCAGGCGTCGGCAAGAGCGTCCTGTTGGGCATGATGGCCCGACACACCGACGCCGACGTGATCGTGATCTGCCTGGTCGGCGAGCGAGGGCGCGAGGTCAACGAGTTCATCCAGCGGGACTTGGGGCCGGAGGGACTGGCGAAGAGCGTGGTGGTCGTCGCCACCAGCAACGAGCCGGCCCTGGTGCGTGTCCACGCGGCATCGACCGCCACGGCGATCGCCGAGTACTTCCGCGACCAGGGCAAAGACGTTTTGCTGTTGATGGACTCGCTGACGCGGTTCGCCCTGGCGCAGCGGGAGATCGGTCTGGCAGCCGGGGAGCCGCCCACCACGCGCGGCTACCCCCCCTCGGTGTTCGCCCTGCTGCCGCAACTGGTCGAGCGGACGGGGCGGAGCCCCAAGGGCAGCATCACCGCGTTCTACGCCGTGTTGGTGGAAGCGGACGATCCCAACGAGCCGATCAGCGACGCGGTCCGCGGCCTGCTCGACGGCCACGTCTGGCTGGCGCGCAAGCTCGCCTCCCGCGGACACTACCCGGCCATCGACTTGCTGGAAAGCCTCAGCCGCCTGATGCCCGACGTTGCCTCCGACGAGCATCGCCAGGCGGCGGTTGTGGTCCGCCAGTTGTTGGCGGCCCATCGCGACCACGAAGACCTGATCTCCATCGGCGCGTACCGGCGCGGCGCCAACGCGACGGTAGACGTGGCCATCGAGATGCAGGACGAGATCAGCCGCTACCTGTGTCAGCGCGTGGAAGAGCGGTCCACGGCCGAGGAGACCTACGCCAACCTGCTGCGACTGAAGCAGGAGGCCGCACAACGTCTGGCCGCCTCGCAGTCGGCCCCGGCCCCCGGGCAGTCCCCGGCGGCTGCGGCCCCCAACCCGTGATCCTACAAACGCGGCGTAAGCCATGGCCAAGTTCAAATTCCGACTAGCTACGCTCCTGCGGCTCCGCGAGGCGGCTCGCGACGAACGACGTGCGCAACTGGCCCAGGCCTACCGGGCTGACGAAATCATCGAGCAGGAGCGGACGCGCGTCGCCGGCGAGCTGCGCGAGGTGGAACGGCAAAGCCGCCGGGCCGCGGCGCCGGGACAGCTCGACGTCGATCGACTGCTGGAAACCCGACGTTACGAGCTGGTTCTCCACTCCCAAGACCAACAGTTGGCCCAACAGCACCAGGCGGTCCAGACGGAAGTCGAGCGGCGCAGGCAGGCCCTGGTCGACGCCAATCGCCAGGTCCGTGTGCTCGAGGCACTCCACCAGAAGCAGCTCGACCACCACCGCCGGGAAGAGAACCGGCAGGAGATCAAACAACTGGACGAAATGGCCGGACGCCGCGCCGGGCAGGAGGACGACGAATGATCGCCCGATGGCTCAAAACCGCGATCGGACTGTTCGCCTGTTTCTGTATCGCCACGCTGCTCGCACAGATCATCATCCTGGGGTATCTCGGGCTGAGCTGGCAACTGGACCGGGAGAAGACGGTCCAGATGCTGGCCATTGCGCAGGGAATCGACCTGTTCGCGGCACAAAAGGAAGCCCGGAGCGACGACGAAAAAGTCGCACCGGAAGAGCCCTCCTACCAGGACTGGATCGACCGCAGGGCCACCATGTTCCGCGACCTGGAGCTTCGCGAGCAGGCGCTGGATAACGCCGTGGCGCGACTGAGCGTCGAGCGCGGGCAACTGGCCAACGACCAGAAGACCTTCCAACGGATCCGGGAGGCCTTTGAGACCCAACTGGCTGCGTCCAAAGCGGAGGCCGAGGGCGAGGGAATCGAGACGCTCGGCAGCATCCTCGAGTCGATCAAGCCCAAGCAGGCCAAGGACCAGATCCTCGATATGCTCGACGGCGAAGGGATCGACAAGGTCGTGGTCCTGCTCAATGCGATGACCGGATCCAAACGGGCGAAGATCATCGCCGAGTTCAAATCAGAGGCAGAAAACAAGAAGGTGAGCGAAATCCTGCGTCGGATCGGTGAAGGGGAACCCGTCGCCTCAATGGCCGAAGAGACGCTCGGACAGCTCCAACCCGGTAATCTCCCCGGAACCTAGGGACCCGTCATGTCGCGACTGAACTTCAAAAACCTCGGTGGCTTCCTGTCGATCGAGCTGGTCACCGCGGCCACCGTGCCGCCTGCCAGTCAAGGCGGCCGGGCCGGTTCGTTCGAGCGGCACCTCGAGCAGGCCAGGCAGACCGTCGAGAGGACGACCGGCGCCGCGCAACCGCCGCCTGCCGATCGGCGCCCCGAGGCAGCGCGCCGCCAAGCCGCCCAAGAGGCTCCGTCCGCCGCCGATCGCCAAGCCGACACCGCCCGGTCCGCTCCCGGCAGTCCGCGAGACGATCCCTCGACGTCCAGCCCGGCGCAATCCGATTCCGACGGGCAAGCCGACGCCGGCGACGCGCAATCGGATGCCCCGCAGGCGGGAGGCGCCTCGGATACGGACGGGGCACCCGACAAGCAAAGCGAGCCCGACGACGGACAGCTCGCCGTCGGCTCTCCCCCAGTGGCTGACGCGTTGGCCGTCATCGCCTCCGCCAAGCCGAGCGATCAGGAGGACGGGGCCGGGGTGTCCGCGGTGTCGGAGGAGGAGACTGAGGGCAAGAGCCAGGCCGAGAAGCCGACGCAGCAGACGGCCCCCTCGGACACAACGGGTCAACTGGTCCCGGGCGAGACGGAACAGGGAGATGCCGAAGCCGCGTCGTTGGAGGACGCAACCGCCGGGCTGGAGGCCGACGGCAAGGAAGGGATCCAGGTCGACGAAGAGGAACGCGCCGGCGACCGGATCGCCCAGCAGTCGAAAGAGCCGACCAAAGGCGGGCAGAACGCGGACGATGCCGGCTCCGACGACGCGGGGCCCTCGGCCGCCGATCCGATCGAAGTGCAAGAAGCAAAAGCGGATTCCCGTCGGAAGTCCGGGCGGCACGACGGCGGTCGTCTGCTTGCCGAGAGCCGGGACGACAATCCTACCGGGCAGTCCGCCGGGGGCGTCGCACCCGAACCGACGCAGCAGACCCCGAGCACCACTTCGCAGACCGAAGCCCCGGACGAGATCAAGTCAGAAGCGGGAGGTACCACAACTGCCGTCTCGACGCCGACGGACGGCCGTGGGGGTGAAACGGCCGTGCCCCCGCGCGTCAACCAGCCCATTCGCCAGACGTCGCCCGGCTCAGCCCAAGGAACATCGGGTCCCGACCAGGTCGACCGGGTCCGCTTCGTTCAGCGGGTGGCCCGGGCGTTCGAGGCGATGGGCGACCGCGGCGGCAGCGTCCGCCTGCGGCTCCATCCGCCGGAGCTCGGGTCGCTGCGATTGGAGGTGACGGTCCGCAACGGCACGATGACCGCCCGACTCGAGGTCGAAACCAACTCCGCCCGAACCATGCTCCTCGACAACCTCCCCGCGCTCCGCGACCGTCTGGCCGGGCAGGAGATCAAGGTGGGGCGGTTCGACGTCGACTTGAGCGATCGATCGGGCGGCGGCACGCCACAAGGCCCGGGCGACCATCCGCAACCGCACGACCACCCGGACCGGGGCTCCCCCCATTCCGGCCCCGAGCAGGAGATCGAAGCGGAAGGTCCGCCGCAACCGCGAGCGGTTGTACAGCCTGGCCAAGGGAGCCAACTGGACGTCGTCATTTGAACGCCACATCGCCAACAGAGGTGGGGAAGAACCAAGCCTCCGAACCCGCTGTTCACGGAAAGGAACGCCGAATCATGGGAACAACCACGGTGGGAGCCGTCGGCACGCAAAGTCAACGGGACACGACCAAGAACGATGTGGTCAGCGAGATCAATTCGGATGCTTTCCTCAAGCTTCTGATCACCGAGCTCCAAAACCAAGACCCCATGGAACCGATGAGCAACCAGGAGATCCTCCAGCAGCTCGGCCAAATCCGGGAGATCGAATCGAACCTGCAACTGACGGAGACCCTGGAATCGCTCAGTCTGGGGCAGAACATCGCGACGGCCAACAGCATGATCGGCCGGCTGGTCGCGGGGCTCACGGACGAGGCGGAGCAGGTCGCCGGCCGCGTGGACGGGGTCTCGATTGTCGATGGTCAACCCAAACTCTACGTCGGGGAGCACATCATCGACCTGAAAAACGTCTCCGACATCCTGGACGAATCCGCAAGTGCCTAGGAGGGGCACCCAAACTGAACCCGCAACTTCGTGATTAGGGGAATATGCGATGGGACTTCAATCTGCACTGAGTACCGCGCTGACCGGCCTGACCGCCGCCGAGACGACGATCGACGTGGTGGGCAACAACCTGGCCAACTCCAACACCGTGGGGTTCAAGGCGTCGAACGCCGCCTTCTCCACCCAGTTCATGCAGACCATGAGCTTGGGGTCCGCCCCCACCGAGACCTCCGGTGGCTCCAACCCACGGCAGACCGGGCTGGGTACGATGGTCGCCGACATCGCGCCGGATTTCAGCCAGGGGACGCTGGAAATCAGTTCCAGCCCCACGGACCTGGCCATCCAAGGCGACGGGTTCTTCATCGTCCAAGGCCAGACGGGTGAGCATCTCTACACCCGCAACGGAATCTTCAAGATGAACTCGGCGAACGAGCTGGTCACGATCTCGGGCAACCGCGTGATGGGCTACGGCATCAACGACGACTTCGATATCCAGCGGACCGTGCTCGTACCGATTGAGATCTCCTTGGGCGCCGCCGCCGTGGCCGAAGCCACGGAAAACGCGTATCTGGAGGGGAACCTCTCGCCGACGGGCGACGTGGCGGACACGGCCGAAAGGATCCAGAGCGACATCCTGGGCGACGCCCAGTACACGGCCCCGACCACCGCGCCGGGGACCCTGCAATCCGTACCTCCTGACGTGGCCGCGGAGTCCACTTCCGGGATCGGAGTGGGTGGCGGTGCGCTGGACGCGGGGGCCGTCTACCAGTACCGGTTCGTGTACGCCAACGGTCCCTATGCGGGCACCGGTCAGCCGGACGAAGGCACGCCCTCCGACGTGGTCACGGTCAGCCTCGGGCCTGGCCAAGATCGAATCAATCTGCAAGACATCCCCATCAGTCCGCTGCCACCCGGTACCCATACGCACGTTCGTATCTACCGGACCGAGGGTGGCGGAAGCGACTTCTTCTACCTCGACGAAATCGACGTATCCCTCGGCATCGACACGTACCCCGACACAGCCGGCGACGTCGCTCTCGGAGCCCAACTGAACAACGATCGCTTGACCGGAAACTACAGCTACTATGTCACGTTCGCCACCGCCGCGGGGGGCCCCGGCAACGGGACGGAAAGCCGGCCCAGCCCGCTGGGCGGTCCGCAGAACGTCGCCAATGGACGCGTCCTTCTGCACGACCTGCCGACGGGCGACCCGGCCGACGGGTGGCAGGTCCGGCGGATCTACCGCAACGTTTCCAACGACGACACGAACTTCTACTACGTCGGGGAGATTGGCGACGTGACCAGCGACGTCATCCTCACGGACAAGCTGACCGACGCCGAGATCTCGGACCCCACCAATCCGACCTTTGCGATGATCGACCCGGACGGCCCGAAGACTGTCGACAGCACCTTATTGACCAACGTGCTGATGCGCGAAGGCTCCATCTACGAACAGATCTTCGAGGAAGGGACGCTCCAGTTCGCGGGAGACAAAGGCGGACGGACGCTGGCCATGAAGGAGTTCGAGATTACGGCCGCGAGCACCGTATTGGATTTGTACACCTTCTTGGAAGAGGCCCTGGGCATCCAGGAAGGAAGCGACATCCCACCCGATGCCGGCTCCAGCACGAGCCCGGGCGGGAAAGTCACGCTCGACGGTCGCATCCTGCTGACGGGCAATAACGGCGAAGGGAACGCCATCGATGTCAAGGCGGCGTCGATGCAACTGGTCACCGCCAGCGGCAAGGAAAACATTGACCTCTCGTTCGACTCGATCCAATCGGCCGTGGGGGAAAGCGCGGTCACCGACTTCCTCGTCTACGACACGTTGGGCATCCCCCTGCGCGTGCGGCTGACGGCCGTGCTGGAGTCCCGCGGCAGCACGGCCACGGTTTATCGTTGGTTCGCCGACTCCTCGGACAACGATCCCCAGACCGGGGCCGATATCGCCGTCGGCACCGGGCTGCTCACGTTCGACGGAACGGGGAGTCTCGTCGACGCTTCCGAAACGGCCGTATCGATCGACCGGCGACACGTCTCCAGCACCTCGCCCCTCACCTTCGAGATCGACTTCTCGAAGCTCTCCGGCTTGGCCGCCACCGAGGACGAGGGCAGCTATTGGGCCGTGTCGCGCCAGGACGGCTGTGCGCCGGGCTCCTTGACGGCCTTCGCCATCGACGAGAGCGGCATCATCCGCGGCACCTTCTCCAACGGCGTGACCCGAGGCCTCGGACAAATCCGGCTGGCCCGCTTCGCCAATCCGACCGCCCTGGAACAACGGGGCGAAAACCTCTATTCCGAGGGGGTGAACTCCGGGCTGCCGGTGGAAGGAGACCCCGGCCAGCAGGGTATCGGCAACATCGTTGCCGGGGCCGTGGAACTCTCCAATACCGACATCAGCGGAAACCTGATCGATCTGATCCTCGCCTCGACCATGTACCGCGGGAACACCCGCGTGATTACCACGGCCCAAGAAATGATCGATGAACTCCTGTTGTTGCGTCGTTGACCCTAGCGTATCCAAACGTATGGTTTACGAGGGCTGTTGGAGAAGCAGGACGGGCCGCTTTCCCACCGGACCCCGGCAACATCGAAAGCACGATGATCAAGCTAACCCGATTGGGGGGAGAGGCATTCGTCCTCAATGCCGACCTGATCCAGTACGTCGAACAGCGACCGGACACGTTCATCACCCTCACCACGGGCGAGCGGATCGTGGTGGTCGAATCGATGGACGAGGTCCTCCGCCGCGCGGTGACGTATCAGCAGGCGAAGCGCTTGCTGCCCCCGCCGGCGGACCCTCAACGTCAGGCCGCAGCGCCTGGTCACACCGTGGAACCGGCGCGGGGCCCGACCACACCTAGGCATACGAGTTAGGAAGCGCGAGAAAGTGGACATTGCCAGCGTCGTGGGCCTGTTGCTCGGAAGCGCCTTGTTGGTGATCACGATCGCGATCGCCCCGGGGGCGTCCTTCGGGGCGTTCATCGACTACCCCTCCTTGATGGTGGTTTTTGGGGGCTCTATCGCGGCAGCGCTCGTCTGTTTTCCGTTGAAGAGCTTCCTCAACCTGGGACGGGTGACGAAGAACGTCTTCTTCAACAAGGCGGAAGACCTCCCGGACCTGATCGAGCAAGTCGTCTCTCTGGCGGAGACCGCCCGCCGAGATGGGCTCCTGGCCCTGGAAAGCCGGGTCGAGGACATCTCCAACGCGTTCATCGTGTTGGGGATCCAAATGGCCGTCGACGGTACCCGGCCGGAAGTCATCGAAGACATCTTGCGGACCGAAATGGAAGCCGTCGCCAGCCGGCATCGGAACGGAAAGAAGGTCCTGGACCAAATGGGCCGTTTTGCCCCGGCATTCGGCATGATCGGAACCCTCATGGGGTTGATTATCATGCTCGGAAACCTCAGTGACCCTGACGCCCTCGGTCCCGGGATGGCCGTGGCCCTGATTACCACCCTCTACGGGGCAGTCGCGGCCAACGTGTTTTTTCTGCCCTGTGCCGAGAAGTTGGCCTTGATCGACAAATCCGAGCTTCTGGCCATGGAAGTGGTGGTCCGCGGCATCATGGCCATTCAATCGGGCGAGAACCCCCGCGTCATCCGGCAGAAGCTCACCACTTTTATCCCGCCGAAACTCAGGGCAGAAGCCCAGGAGGCCGCCTGATCCGATGGCGATCGAAGAGGAAGAACAAGCGGGGATCCCGGAATGGGTGATCACCTTCGGCGACATGATGTCGCTTCTGCTCACCTTCTTCGTGTTGTTGTTCTCCATGAGCGAAATCAAGCAGGAGGAGAGCTTCGCTCTCATCGAGTCGCTCCGTCGGCAGTTCGGCAACGAAACGGCTGCCCTCAGCCTCTTGCCCGGCCGTCTCCCCGCCACCACCTCGGCGCTCAACCGGCTGCCCAGCCTGGGACGCGCCAGGCGGCAGAACACAATGAACGGCGGCGACAAGGTCCAGGCGCCCGTGGGCGACCACCCGCGCGTCACGGCAATCCGACCGTCCGACGACTCCACCCAGGGGGGCGTTGTCTACTTTGAAGAAGGAAGCAGCCGGCTGACCGAACAGCACCGCAAAACGCTTCAGGCCATCGCCCGCGTCATCGGCGGGAAGCCACAGAAAATCGAGATCCGCGGCCACACGTCGACGCGCCCCCTGGGGCCCGGCTCCCCCTACCAAAGCCACTGGGAGTTGGCCTACGCCCGATGCTCCAAGGTGATGGAGTATCTCGTCCAGTTGGGAGTCAGTCCCAAGCGGATCCGATTCGGGGTGGCCGGCGAGAACGAGCCGCTCCATCTCGGCTACGACGAACTGTTGCGAAAGAAGAACGCGAGGGTCGAGATCTTCCTGCTCGACACGCTGACAGAGGACCTGGAAGGAACCGAGACGGAGCGAAAGAAACCACGCACAACGGAGGAGACGCCCTAACGATGGCCCGCAGTACATAAGTCCTTGCAACAAAGCGTTTTGCGATCTGTCTCCCGCTTTCGTCCAACAGCATTTGCGGGGGCTACTTGGTGGGGGCGAAGAGAAAAACTGGGCTATATATTTAAGTAAGGGGAATTATGGGCTATCCGCCAGCCACGTCGTCGGCCGGCCGGTGAGCTCGCGCAGGCGGGAGCCACACGAACATGGACCATCCGCAGTAGACCCATCCCGCGTCGGCTGACGTACCCCCACAAGGTGTAGTCAGGCACTTCCTTCAAACGTTATCTCGATCCTATGGCCAAGCAAGTCGCACCCGCGCCGGAACAAGATGCGGCCGAGCACGCAACGGCTCCGGTTGGACGCGGATCGTCGATCCTGTCCAGGCTCTCCGTCGTGGCGTTCGTCGGGGGCGTCGTTGCCGTGGAGTGCCTGGTCGCCTACCTGTTCATACCCAGTCCTTCACAGACGGCGGTCATGGCCGGAGTGGTCACCACGGATTTGGAGGCCGGCGCGCTACTGCCGGCGGAAGACCAAGCCGACGCAGCCCTGGAAGACCAGATGGAGGTCGACCTGGGGGAGTTCCACGTCGTTTCTTTCCAGCCGCGCTCCAACACGACGCTGCGGATCGACTTCCACATGTACGGAACCATCCATCCCGACGACCAGCCGAAGTTCGACTTGGCGTGGCAAGAGAACACCCACCGCTTCCGCGACCAAGTGATCGTGACCGTCCGTGGCTGCGAGCTTTCGGAGTTGACCGACGCCGGGTTGGGGTTGATCAAAAGGAAGATTTTGGAGAAAACTAACAGGACCCTCGGCAAGCCTCTTCTTCAAGCAGTCATATTCAGCGAATTCTCCTTCATCGAACAGTAGCCGGCAGTGCTAGCAGCCCCCCTTGCTGGTGCAGGGATAGGGCTACGGTAGGGACGCCTCCAACGACATTGGAGGCCCAAGCCAGGAACGGATTCCGATGGCCGACGAACTCGTCAACCAGGATGAGATCGAGCAACTGCTCCAACGGCGGCAGTCTTCCAAGCAGGATTCGCCGGACGAAGCGCAGCAAGGGCGCCCGCAGGCCGACACCCCATCCGACGACCCGCTCAGTCAAAGCGACATCGAGACCTTGCTGAGCAAGGGGGGCCAAGGCGCGACCGGCAGCTCGGCCTCGACGAGCCGGGCGTCTCGGGCCTCGGATTCGCCGGGCCGCAAAAGCACGGACGAGGGCCTGCAACAAGCGGACATCGACCGCTTGCTCAACCAGGCCGGCGCCGGGTCCTCGCCCGCGCAGGCGTCGCCCGCCCCGGCTTCCGCAGGCCACAAGGCCGCGGCGCCCTCCGGCGCCGGGGAAAGCGCGATGGGCCAAGCCGACATCGAGTATCTGCTCAATCAAGCGGAGAGGGCGCTGGAGTCGATCGACTCGGAAACCGGGGCGAGCATCCCGCCCGGCGTGGCACCGTTCGAGTTCGAGCAGTTCCTGGGCGAGCCCGCCTCGACCGAGAGTGCTACGCTCGACCTGATCAGCAACGTCCAGCTCGACGTGAAAATCGAGCTCGGGCGGACCGACATGTACCTGGAAGACGTGCTCAAGCTCCGCAAGGGATCCGTCGTCCCCCTGGACAAGCTGGCCGGGGATCCGGTCGACATCTACGTCAACGAACGTTTGATCGCCCGCGGCGAAGTCCTTGTGCTCAATGACAACTTCTGCGTCCGCGTAGGCGAGCTGATTGCCGGGTCAAACGCCGGGAGCTGATCCGCGTCGAATGGGCAGGAGGCCCAACCGACGGGGGGTAAGGGTTCCGCAGGAAGGAAAGACAGCCGCAAGCGTGACCTTGCGACTGGAGATCGTGTCGCGTCCGGACAATCTCAGGCTGCAACGACCCGTTATCGATATCGTCCACGGGCCTTGGCCGACTTGAGAAAAAAACCAGCGGGAGTGCAAGGATGCCCCCAACGGCGGGAATCGTCGGACTGATGCTGGCGCTGGCCGGCTCGATGGGCCTGGCCGGCCAGACGGGCCAGCGGGCCAGTCCCGGTGGCACGCCGGCCAGGATGCACGGCAGTCTGGCTGACGAGGCAAGCCGGCAGTTGCAGGCGGACTTGGCGACCAGGTCGGGCGAAGTCAGGCCGGTCGGTTTTGAGTCCCCGTCGCCCACACCTCCTCAGCGCGCGGCCGAGATGGGCCGGCCCGAACGGCCGCCGCATCAGGAAGGGCCCGCGTCTCCGGACAATCATCCCGGTTCCCTCACGATCTCGCCGCACGGCGACGACGCTCCTGTCCGTCTCTCTCCCCCTGGAAAATCCGGCCGGAGGGGGAAGACCGGGGGGGGCGCCCGGGCCGGAAGCCCGCCGTCGTGGGTCACGGTGGCCAGCAGTCTGAGCGTGGTGCTCGGGTTGTTTCTCGTGGTTGCGTGGGCCATGCGCCGCACGGTCCCGGGCGCGTCCCTTCTGCTGCCCGGCGAAGTGGTGGAGGTGCTCGGTCGGGCGGCCCTGGCCGGGAAGGCTCAGGTCCATCTGGTCCGTTGCGGGAGCAAGCTGCTTCTGGTCTCGCTCAGTCCGACGGGGGTGGAGACCCTCACCGAGATCACCGACCCGGACGAGGTCAGTCGCCTCGCCGGCCTCTGCCGCCAGGCGCGGCCGGGTAGCACGACGGCAACGTTCCGGCACGTGCTCCAGCAATTCGCAGGGCAGCCGGCCGGGCCCGGGCCGTCGGGCATGGATGGCGACGACGTCCGTCTGGCCAATACGGGTGTGCCTAGGACGCGCAATGGCACCTTGGAGGGGTACGATGTCTGAATCGGCATCGATCGCCGAACGCAGGAAAAACGCCCTGGCTCGCTGGCGGACCAGCCGCCTGCGCCGCCTGCTGGCGTGGTCCGCCGTGCTCTTGGTCGGCGTGAGCCTCTTCAGCCCGGCGACGGCCCAGGACATGGCCAACCAGCCGCTTTCCATCGAGATGCCGGAGAGCCTCGGCGGAGGGCCGCAAGAATGGGCCAGTCCGGAAGGACTCAGCTCCACGCTCCAGGTGATGCTGCTTCTGACCGTGCTCAGCCTGGCCCCGGCCGTGCTTCTGATGACGACGTGCTTCGTGCGGATCGTGGTCGTTTTGGGGCTCCTGCGTCAGGCCATCGGCACGCAGCAGCTTCCGCCGAGCCAGGTGATCACCTCGATGGCCCTGTTTCTGACCTTGCTGATCATGGCGCCCGTATGGAAACAGGTTTACGACCGGGCCATCCGCCCGTACACGAACCACGAGATCGGCGTCGAGGAGGCGTGTAGGGCCGGAGTGGTGCCGATCCGGCGGTTCATGATCCTGCAGATCGAGCGCTGCGGCAACGCCGACGACGTGTATCTGCTCTGGCAGTATTCGCCCAACGCTCCCGACCCGGGCGACGAGGGCATCGCCGCGGACGACGTGCCGCTCCAGGTCCTCTTGCCCGCGTTCATGCTCAGCGAGCTGAAGACCGCGTTCCTGATCGGCTTCCAGATCTATCTTCCCTTCCTGATTGTCGACATGGTGATTGCCAGCGTGATGGTCTCCATGGGCATGCTGATGCTCCCACCGGTGATCATCTCGCTGCCGTTCAAACTTCTCCTGTTCGTCCTTTTGGACGGCTGGCACCTGGTCGTGGGAATGCTCATGGAAAGCTTCCAGCCGTTCACGTGACGTTCGGGGGACGGGGATCAGGGCCCCGGGGCCGGCGACAGCCGGCCCCAATCGCCCCGGCCCCCTCCCCCGCATCCCTAACCTCCAACTCCCATCTCCCAACTCCCAACTCCCAACTCCCATGGACCCCAACGACGCAATCCAACTCGGCCGCGAGGCCATCTGGATGGCCCTGCTGATCGGCTCGCCGGTGCTCGTGGTCGGAACGGTCGTCGGCCTGCTGGTCGGGCTGCTTCAGGCGCTCACCCAAATCCAGGAACAGACGATTTCCTTTGTCCCCAAGATCGTGGCCATGGTCCTGGCCCTCAGCCTCGCGCTCCCCTGGCTGATCACGCTCATGCTCCGGTATTCAAGCGACCTGATCACGGGCATCCCCGACATGCTGTAGTGCCTACGGAATGACAAGGTGACGGGGTGAGGAGATCCGCTTTGTCACCCCGTCACCCCGTCACCCCGTCACGCTCACCAACGAGTCATTCCGACCAAGATGGACTGGCTTGCCCAGATCAACGTCGAGAAGTTCCTCCTGTTCACGCTGGTTCTCACGCGGTTGAGCGGGCTGGTGATGACGGCGCCGATTTACGGCACGCCGGAGGTCCCGGCGCGGGTCCGCGCGCTGTTGGCCGTGGCGTTGGCCGTGCTGATCACGCCCACGCAATGGGACGTCGCGGTCCAACACCCGGGCAACACGGTCAACTACCTCGTGGTGCTGGGGAGCGAGCTGGTGATCGGCCTCAGCCTGGGGTTGGGGATCGTGATCCTTTTCTCCGGCGTCCAATTGGCAGGCCAGATGATCGGGCGGATGGGCGGGCTGCTCCTGGCCGACGTGTTCGATCCTTCGTCGGGCACGAGCATTCCCATGTTCTCGCGGTTGATGCTCCTGGTCACGCTGGCCGTCTTCGTCACGATTGGCGGGCACCGGATCGTGTTGGCCGGCCTTCTCGATACCTTTCGGACGATCCCGCCGGGCAGCGGCGCCGTGCCCACTTCCATCGCCGAAACGTTCGTGCTCCTGCTTGCGCAAAGCTTCGTTTTGGCGGTCCGGGCGGCCGCGCCGGTGGTCACTTCGCTGTTGTTGTCCACCTTGGTGATGGGCCTGATCAGCCGGACGCTGCCCCAGTTGAATATCCTGGCGGTCGGCTTCGGGATGAACTCCATGCTCACGTTCGGCATGCTGGCGTTGTCGTTGGGGGCCGCCACCTGGGTGTTCCAGGACCAGTTCGAGCCGGCGATGGAGATCCTGCTGGAGGCCCTCCACGTCCCGCTTCAGACGGAATGGCTTGCCTGATCCATGCCCGACCAGCAAGGCGACAAGTCCCAGGAACCGACCCCCCATCGCAGGCAAAAGGCCCGCGAGGAGGGACAAGTCGCCCGCAGCCAGGACCTCGGCTCGGCCCTGCTGCTCTTGGTAGGAACGCTGGTCCTGCTGATGTCCGGAGAGAAGCTCATCGACTTCCTCGGCTGGTACACGACGCGTCAGCTCGGCGGCGAGGCCTCGCTCGTGGCCGACGTCGATTGGGCCATGGTCGTGTGGAACACCACGGTCATGGGATTGGCCAAGTGCCTGCTGCCGATTTTCGGGCTGATCATGCTGACGGCGATCGCGGTGAACCTGGCACAGGTCGGGTTCCTCTTCCTGCCGGCCAAGCTCAGCCCCGACGTCTCGCGACTGAGCCTGATCAAGGGGTTTGGGCGGCTGTTCTCCATCGCCAGCGCCGCCCGGTTTGTGTTCGGGCTGTTCAAGATCGCGGTGATCGCGGCGGTGGCGTTCGTGTCGCTCTACGGCGAGCGGGAGACGATCCTGGGGCTCAGCGCCCTGTCCGTGCTGGAGATCGGCGTCCATCTTTTGGAAATCCTGATGTGGACCACGATCAAGGTGGGGCTGGCCCTGCTGGTGCTGGCGATCTTGGACTACGCCTTCCAGCGGTGGAAGCACGATCAGGACTTGAAGATGACGCCCCAGGAAGTCCGCGAGGAGATGAAGAACCTGGAGGGCGACCCGCAGATCATCGCCCGGCGACGCGTGGTGCAGCGCCAGTTGGCGCTCTCACGGCTTTCGCAGGCCGTGCCCCAGGCCGACGTGGTGATCACCAACCCGACGGAGCTGGCCGTCGCCATCCAGTACGAGCCGGAGACGATGCTTGCGCCGATCGTGGTCGCCAAGGGCGCTGGGGTGATTGCCCAGCGGATCCGCCGCTTGGCCCTGGAGCATGGGATCCCGATCGTGGAGAAGAAGCCGCTGGCCCAGGCCCTCTATCGCGAGGTGGACGTCAACCGGCCGATCCCCCACGACAAGTACGCCGCCGTGGCCGAGGTGCTGGCGTACGTCTATCAGCTCCAGGGCAAGAAGATCCCCACGCCGCCGGCCGCCGCGGCGTAGCCGCCCCAAGGCACCGAAGCTGCCCTCACGGCAGTCGTAGCGAGGGGAAGAGACTCTTCCCATCGCGAATCCAGGCGCGTGCGGACCCTCAACGACGGAAGGAGCGTTCAGTCGGCTTGGCGCTGGGCCGCCTGGCGCTGGTACTCCGGGTCCCAGCGGAAGCCCGACTCCGACCGGATCCCGTCGAGCCACGCCTGTTCCGCCACGGATCGGTCGTGATCGGCCGCACGGAAATAGTTCCAGTAGGTCTCGTTGACGAACGTGTGCCAGAGGGTATCGGGCAAGGGGTTGCTGTCGGTCACTCGGACGACGTAGACCGCCGTCTGCGGCTGATTCACGGCCGTGCCGATCTCCCCCTTCTTCAGGTCGAACACGGCTCGCATGAAGTCGTTTCCGGGGGCCTCGACTCCGCGGACGTCGCCCAGGCTCGGGGGCCCCTGGGCCATCCACGCCGGGATCGCCCCGTAGTCCAGCCAACTGAAGGGTTCCGATTCGGTGACCGCGATCCCGGGCCGCTCGGCAAAGGCCTCGCCGAGCGGTTGGTTGGCCGCGCGGGCCTCGGCCGCCATGCGTTCCGCCGCCTCGGTAGCCAGGCTTCGGGCTTCGATCATTTTCCACTGGCGAAGAACTCGCTCGCGCACGCCTTCGTCGCCGAAACTCGGGGTCCTCTCCTCGACCTGCTCCAGCTTCCAGAACAAGTAGCGGTCGCCGTTCGCATCTTGGGAGACCTGGGGCCGGTGGTTCGGGAGATCGAACACGGATTCGAGGAACGAAAGCTGCCCTCCGACCGTCGACTTTCCGATGTCCAGGTCTTGAGCGTTCAGTGCCGTAATCCACTCGTCGGGGGCGCCCTCCCAATTGTCCTCCTTGGGACCGGCCTTCAGGCCGTGCTCTTCGGCCAGCTTGGCAAAATCGAGCCTCTCGGGAGGCGTGGGCGCTTCGCCCTCCTTCTTGGTCTGGACGTCGACTTCGTACCGGATCAGCTTGTCGTGATACTGCGACAGCTCGTTCCGCAAGTCGTTCAGCACCTTCTCGATCTTGTCGTCGGCTCTCTCTCGGGCGATTTTGCCGCGGATCTCGTCCTCGACTTTCTCCAGCGGGAGGTACTGCGGCTTCGCGGACGCGGCGGCCTCGCCCTCGGGCGCTTTCGGCTCGGCTTTCGCCGTCGGCTCACTCTTCTCGCCGGTCGGCTCTTCCGTCGCGAGGGCGGGCCCTTCGGCCGGCGTTTTCTCGACCGCCGGCTGTTCCGGGGCCTTTGCCTCGATGGCCGGCCCCGCCGGGGACATCGGCTCGGTTGGCGGCTCTTTTGCGGAGCTTGCCTCGGCGGTTGGTTTTTCCGGGGAGGTCGAATCGGCTGCCGGCGGTTCGGAGGGCGGCTCGACGGGCGACTTCTCTGGCGGGGATGCCTCGGCTGGAGGTTGCTCCTTAGGTGCCGGTTCCGGCGCGGTCTTTTCGGCCGGCGCCGCCTTGACGGTTGATTTCTCCGAGGCACCCGCAGGTTGCTCCGGCTCACTCGCCTTCGGCTCTTCCTGGTCCTCTGGTGCGAACGAGGCCAGGTGGAAGGGCGACGTGATCTCAAGAGCAGACGTGTCCTCGTTGGAGTCCGCAGCGTCGGGCGCCGACCGGTCCGCCGGCTCCGTGGCGGCCGGCTCCTTCTCGCTGCTCGCGGGCTTGTCGGCCGCGCCCGGGGCTGGGGGCTCGTCTTTGGTGGGCACCGCTTTCGCGGGTTCGGCTTTCGCGGGATCGGCTTGAGGAAGTTCGGCTTTGGCGGGTTCGGGGCTCGTCCTCTCGCTCGGCGACTCGGCTGCCGCTGCGTTGTCTTCGGCGGTGGGGGCCTCGGGCTTGTTCTTCGGGGCCGCCGGCTCCTCGTCGAAGAACTCGGGCAGCTTCTCCTTCTTGTAGTTTTCTCGGTTCGCCTTGTAGTAGTCGCTCACCTCGTCGGCGGCAACGGCCTTTTTCTCCTGCTCGAAGAAGCTCTCATATTCCGCTTTGAGGTATTCGACCTTGATTCTCGTAGGCTCCCGGAAACCGGGATCGGGCGAAGTCGGGTCGTGGGGCTTGTCCTTGTACCGGTCGAAGAACTCCTCCAACGTCGCCTCGTCCGGATCGGCGACCTGATCGACGAAACCGGAGACCTCGACGGGCAACGATTCGATGGTCACCTTGCGATTCAGTCGTTGGAAGTAGTCCCACCGTTGTGCGGGGGTATCGCCCTGCAAGCTGAAACGGAATGCTCGTTTCAAGTAAAGCGCCAACAGCTCGTCGCGCAACACGCCGACCAGGTCCTGATCGCTGAGGCCGACGGATTGGAGGATTCCGGCCCAGCCCTTCGGGGAGACTCGTTTCTGCGCCAGGCCGTCGAGGAAGGTTACCACTGCCCGCTCGTCGACCAGGAAACCGAGCTCTTCGGCGCGGCGTGCCAGCAACCACGTCTCCACCAACGCCTCGTCGCTGGTGGGCCCGACGTCCTCGCTGGGCGCCATGTCACGCAGCACGAGACTTAGGGCCATGGGGTTCCCCTCGGCCATGATGACTGCCCGGCCCAGGGCCTGGAAGAAACGGATCGCCACCTGCCGCCGCCACCGCAGGCTGCGGAGGTTTGCTTCCTGGAGGTTGCCGTATCTGGTCGTGGTGGCCACGCCGGGATTGGTCTGCTTCCGCACACCCATCCCCTGCATCAAGATCGGCAGGATCACGAAACCGACCATCACCAGCACACCCAGGAAGGCGAGCATCAGCTTCTGGTTCTTGCGGAATACCTTGAATGGGCTGGCCATGGTAGCATATCCCTCTCTGGAGGGGGTCCGCCCGCCAAATTCCACTTGACAAGCGAGCCCGCGGCGTATTAATGGTGTCGCGCCCGAAAGCCCGGGCGGAGTCCGGCAATTCTAAGACGGATTGACGTAAATGCAATCCCAAAAGGGTTTCCCGGGCATCCTGATTCCCCGGATATGGCCCGACAGACGGGTCGGGAACCGGCAAATACGGTCACCTATTCCGAATTGGGCCATTGTGCGGCCGGGGGCACGGAGTACAATTCCGGGCCCGAATCCCCTGAGGATCAGGCCGAATGAAGCAATCGTCCGGCCTCGTTCCGGTCGATTCAGGAATGGGGACATCCGTAGCAGATACTAATTGACAATCCTTGCCTAGACTCTCCATATACCCGGTTTTACGATGGCCAAGAAAGCACAAGCCCGCAAAGGCACCTCCCTGGTGATCGTCGAGTCGCCGGCCAAGGCTCGCACGATCGGGCGGTTTCTGGGGAGCGGCTACACGATTGCGGCAAGCATCGGGCATGTGCGAGACCTGCCGCAAGGGGCGAAGGAAATCCCCGAGCAGTACAAGGGGGAAGAGTGGGCCCACCTCGGGGTGAATGTCGAGAAGGACTTCGAGCCGGTTTACGTGATCCCCCACGAGAAGGCCAAGCAGGTCCGCAAGTTGCAGAGTCTGCTCAAGGAGGCCAAGGCTCTCTACCTGGCTACCGACGAAGACCGCGAGGGCGAGGCGATTAGCTGGCATCTCTGCCAGATCCTCCGACCGAAGGTGCCGGTTCACCGCCTGGTCTTCCACGAGATCACTGAGGAGGCGATCTTGCAGGCAATGGCGGCGCCTCGTCAGATCGACGAGAATCTGGTCCGGGCCCAGGAAGCGCGGCGAATCATCGACCGGCTTTACGGCTACGAGGTTTCGCCGCTGTTGTGGCGGAAGGTTCGTCCGCGGCTCTCGGCGGGGCGGGTGCAGAGCGTGGCAGTGCGGCTGATCGTCACGCGGGAACGCCAGCGCATGGCCTTTGCCGCGGCGAACTACTGGGATCTCTTGGGCGAGTTTACCAAGGCCAGCGGGAAGAGCTTCCGGGCGACCCTGGTTTCGGTGGGCGGTCGCAAGCTCCCCGCCAGCCGCGATTTCGATCCTGCCACGGGGCGGCTGAGAGACCCTTCCCTGCTGCAATTGGACCGGGAGCAAGCCGAGAAGCTGGTCGAGCGGGTCAAGCGGGGCGATTGCCGGGTTCGCTCGGTCGAAGACAAGCCCTATACGTCAAGGCCTTACCCACCGTTTACCACCAGCACCTTGCAGCAGGAGGCGAACCGGAAGTACGGCTTCACGGCCCGGCACACGATGCAGGTCGCCCAAAGCCTTTACGAGACGGGCCACATTACCTACATGCGGACCGACTCGACCAATCTGGCGACGGTCGCCGTCCAGGCGGCACGCGATCTGGTCGAGTCCCAGTACGGACCCGAGTACTTGCCCGGGCAGCCCCGGGTCTACGCGACCAAGGTCAAGAACGCGCAAGAGGCCCACGAGGCCATCCGCCCGGCCGGGTCCCCGTTCGACTTCCCCGAGGCGCTCCGCTCCGCGCTCAGCGCCGACGAATTCAGGCTCTACGACCTGATCTGGAAACGCACCGTCGCCAGCCAGATGGCCGATGCCCGGGGCCGACGCCTCGCGATCGTGGTCGAGGCGGGCGACGCGTTTTTCCAGGCCAGCGGCAAGACGGTCGAGTTTCCGGGTTACCTGCGGGCCTACGTGGAAGGGTCCGATGATCCGGAGGCCGAGTTGGCCGACCGAGAGACCTTGTTGCCTGCCGTTGCCGTGGGGGAGAGCCTGACGTGCGTCGAACTGGAGCCGAAAGGCCACACCACGCAGCCTCCCACGCGGTACAGCGAAGCGGCGCTGACGCGAAAGCTGGAAGAAGAGGGCATCGGCCGCCCCAGCACGTATGCGTCGATCATCGACACGATCCTCGCACGCAACTACGTGTTCAAGCGGGGGAACGTGCTGGTGCCCACCTGGGTCGCCTTCGCCGTCTGCCAGTTGATGGAGATTCACCTGCCGGATCTGGTTGACTACCAGTTCACCGCCGAGATGGAGGACGATCTGGATGCCATCAGCCGCGGAGAAATGGGCCACGTCGACTATCTCCGGGCGTTCTATTTCGGCAACGACCACGACGGGCTGAAACAGATTCTGGAGAGCAAGGCCGGGGAGATCGACGCCCGGAAAGTCAGTCGCATCCTGGTGGGCAGGCCGGAAGGGAACGGCGATGCGGGGGCCGAGGTCTACGTGCGCGTGGGCCGCTACGGACCGTTTGTGGAACAGGGAGATCGCCGGGCGAGCATCCCGGAGGGGCTTGCCCCCGACGAGCTGACCTTGCAGGTCGCCTTGGAGCTACTGGACAAAGCAGCCCAGGGCGAAGAGCCGCTGGGCACCTGTCCCGAGACCGGCGAGCCGGTCTTCCTTCGCGTCGGCCGCTTCGGACCGTACGTTCAGCGCGGCACGGCCGACGGCGACAAGAAGCCCCGGAATGCTTCGCTCCTGAAGGGGATGCAGCCGGAAGACGTCGACTTGGAGCTGGCCTTGAAGCTGTTGACCCTACCCCGCGAGCTGGGCGAGCACCCGGAAAACGGGGAGAAGATCGTAGCCCACAACGGGCGGTTCGGGCCGTACGTCAAGTGCGGCGACGAGACCCGATCCCTGTCCGACGACCTCTCCCCCTTGCACGTGACGCTCCCACAAGCCCTCGAGTTGCTGGCGCAACCCAAGCGGCGCGGCCGCAGCGCACGGCGCAAAGAGCCGATCAAGGTATTCGACGTCTCCCCGGTCACGGGCGACCCGGTCCAGTTGCTCGACGGGCGCTACGGCCCCTACGTCACCGACGGCAAGACCAACGCCTCGCTCCCGCGGGGCCTCGCCCCGGACGAGCTGACCCTCGCGCGGGCCCTGGACCTCCTGACCGAACGCGCCGCCCGAGGGCCGACACGCCGGGCCACTCGCAAAAAGGCAGCCAAAAAAAGCCCCGCCAAGAAGACGACGGCCGAGAAAACGACGGCCAAGAAGAAGCCGGCCAAGAAGAAGCCCGCCAAGAAAACGACTGCCAAGAAGACGGCCAAGAAGACTTCCAAGAGAAAGACTGCCAAGAAGAAAACCCCGAAGAGGACGGCCGACAAATAGGCAGCCGACTCCCCCCCTGTTCGTCACTTGTCCATCATGCTGCGGCAAGCTTTCGGGTAATCGGCTTCCCACCCGTCGTACGCCCCTCCACACGCCCCCATCGCGCCTCGTAGCCCGAGACCCCTGCTGTAGAGATCGTCAATCGTCGTTCACCATTCCCTCCCCCCCTTCGCCGACCGCGATCGCGTAGGCGGTGGCGTGCGTATGGCAGTGGGAGATGCTCACTAAGAGCTTGGTGATGCCGAGGCGCTCGACCACGTCGCTGGCGCCGCCGCGGACGGCGACGACCGGCTTGCCACTCGGCTCGTTGCGAATCTCGATGTCGCGCCAACTGATGCCCCGGACCCAGCCCGTCCCCAGGGCCTTCAGCACGGCTTCCTTCGCGGCCCAGCGGCCGGTGAAGTGTTGAGTCGCCTGCTTGCGGGTCTGGCAGTAGCGGATCTCCGCGGGCGTGTAAACGCGGTTGATGAACAGCTCGCCGTGCCGCTCGATCATCCGGGCGATCCGCAAGCATTCGGTGATGTCGGTGCCGATTCCGATGATGTCCATGGGCGTCACCCGCTCACGATCGATAGGAAGTTCCCTCGTCCAGCGCTTGGACGACCTGGTTGCGCCGCTCGACGTCCAGCCAAGCCTTTGCCGACGACCACTCGCCGCCCCGCTTCTCAAGGCGCAGCTCAAACCGCGTCGGCCCGCACCCGCCGTTGCACGCAGAGAGCCGATACCCGGCCGACGCGATCTCTTCGGGCAGCTCGGTCTGGGTCACCGCGGCCAGCTTGCGGGCGGTCTCGGGGTCAACCGGCCCTCGCCGGGTCGTGACAAACCAGCTTCGACACCGGTCGCAATAGGGCTTCTCGAGCGAGGGCACGACGACCGCCAACGCGGCCCCCAGCACGAGCAACCCGTCCGTCGTCCAGATCATCCAGACGACCGCCCCCTGGGCCTGGAGACCGAACACCCTCAACCCCCGGGCGGCTCGCCAACGAAGGAACTCGAGGAAGTCGTCCGGCGGGACCGGCATCTCGCCCAGCACCTTGTCCTGGAAGAGCCACGCGGCACGCCGGTACGTCTGAGCATCTTCGACGGCCTCCCGGCAAGCGAGGCGGTAGCTGACGTAGTGTTGACCGGACACGGCAGCCAAGGCGGCCAGCACGGTTCCGAGGAGAACCGTCAAGCGGTTGCCCACCTGACCCACGCGGCTCATGCCCACCAAGCTCGCCCCCAACACCACGCCGACCAGCAGCGAAAACAGGAGCAAGGGCGCCCGAAATCGCTCGACGAGCACCGCTACCCAACCGACCAGCCCGCCATACACCAGGCACGCCGGCACCCAGAACGAGCATCGGTCCCAACGGAACCTTGCTGCCGTGGGCGGGCTCTGATTGGTCGGAGTGTCGTGCCGCTCGGTCTCCATACGCCCATACTAGCCGAATCTGCCCCGGATGGCGATGTTGGAAAGGCCGTGCCGCATGGCCGAAACCGCCGTGCCACGACCGTTCACGGCTTCACGCCGCACGCCTGCTGAGCCCGCAGCAGCACTTCGGCAGCCTTCTTTCGCGCCTTGGCGGCCCCGTCGCCGAGGACTTGGCGGACCCTGTCGGGCTTGGCTTCCAGCTCGCGGCGCTCGTGGTGTGCCTCGGCGAAGTAGCCTTCGGCCACGTCGGCGAGTTGCCCTTTGACCTCCCCATAGCCGAATCCGCCCTGACGGTAGGTGGCGGCCAAGGCTTCGCGGCGCTCGTCGTCGACAAACAGCGAGTAGAGCAGATAGAGGTGGTCGGTTTCCGGGTCCTTGGGCTCCTCCATAGGCCGCGAATCGGTCTTGATCCGCATGATCTGCTTGCGCAATAGCTTGGGGTCCTCGAACACGTCCAACGTGTTGTTGTAGCTTTTGGACATCTTCTCGCCGTCGGTGCCGGGCACGCGAGCGGAGGTATCGAGGACCTTCGCCTTGGGCATCACGAACGTTTCGCCGAACTGGTGGTTGAAGCTGGCGGCCAGATCGCGGCAGACCTCGATGTGCTGCACCTGGTCCTCGCCCACGGGAACCACGTCGGAGTCGTAGGCCAGGATGTCGGCCGCCATCAGCACCGGATACGCGAAGAGGCCCGCGTCCGCCGGGAGCCCCCTCGCTCGCTTGTCCTTGTAGGCGTGGCAACGCTCCAAGAGGCCCATGGGGGTTCCGGTCATCAAGAGCCAGCACAACTCGGAGACCTCGGGGACGTCGGATTGCACGAAGAGCGTGGCGCGACCGGGATCGAGCCCCAGGGCCAGAAGGTCGATCGCCGCGTCCACCGTGTTCTGCCATAGCTGCTTTGGGTCGCGCACGGTGGTCAGGGCGTGCAGATTGGCGATGAAATAGAATGCTTCGTCCGCCTCATCCTGCAAATCGATGTACTGCCGGATGGCACCAAAGTAGTTGCCCCAATGAAAACGCCCCGTCGGTTGAATGCCGGAGAGAACTCGCATTTTCGGTGTGGAAGGTAGGGTGTGGGTGGATGGTGGTTCGGATGAACGCTCCGCTATGGGTGGGCGAAGCCGCAATCTGTGGGCGAAGCCGCAAGCGGCTTGCCGGGGGGGACTAAAACTCCAAGGTGCCGACCACGTCGGCCACGCGCGTCGCGCCCAACTCGGCCAGTGCGGCGGGAAGCGCGTCGAGTATCTCGATCGACACGGTCGGTCGATAGAAGTTCGCCGTGCCGATCTGGACCGCCGCGGCCCCGGCGACGAGGAACTCCATCGCGTCGTCGACCGTGGCGATCCCGCCGATTCCGACCACGGGGACGTGCACGGCCTGGGCCGCCTGGTACACGGCCCGCAGCGCGATCGGCTTGATGGCCGGGCCGCTCAGCCCCCCCATCCCCGCCCCCAAACGAGGCCGGCGGCGACGCCAATCGACCGCCATGCCCAGACAGGTGTTCACGAGCGAGACGGCATCGGCCCCGCCGGCTTCGGCGGCCCGGGCGACGACGGTGACGTCGGTCACATTCGGCGTCAGCTTCGCCAGCAGGGGCACGGAGCACCGTTTGCGGACGCCCGAGACGACTTGCTCGCACATGTCCGGGTTGACCCCAAAGTCGACCCCGCCGGTGACGTTGGGGCAGGAGACGTTTAACTCCACGGCGGCCACGCCGGGCACGCCGTCCAGCCGGGCCCCCAGCTCCACGAACTCCTCGTAACTCTTGCCTGCGATGCTGACAATGATAGCCGTTTCCAGCTTGGCTAGATATGGCAACTGACGCTCGATGAAGGCCTCGATCCCGTCGTTGTCCAGCCCGATCGAATTGAGCATGCCTCCGGTCGTCTCGACCGTACGAGGTGGGGGGTTGCCAGGCCTCGCTCGCAGGGTGATCGTCTTGGGCAGAATCGCGCCCAGCCGGTTCAAGTCGACCAGGCCGGCCATCTCCCGGGCGTAGCCAAAGGTGCCCGAGGCGACCATGATCGGATTGGCCAAGCGCAAGCGGCCGAGCCGCACGTCGAGTTGAACGTTGGCGGGACTAGGGCACTTGGCTTCGGACATTTGCTGCAAATGAGTCAAGTTTGTGGGGTTCGGGGTTCAGGATTTACGTGTATACGTGGAACTTCAGGTCCTGAACCCTGAACCCTGACCACTGGACGCTCGTCTCGGTCTGAGGCCCTGCCTCGCTAGCCATACACGCAGCGTCTCGGCGTTCGACAACGGGTCAGGACAACCTGGGGCAACCGTCAGATACGTCAACCGCACCTCATCGACGGATGCACTCGATCTGGCAGACCGCCGAATCGGCGAGAACTCGCACAGAGGCGACCAGTGCGCGACCGCCAGCCGGTTCGGCAACGTGTCTGCGGGGTCGCGTCGGAACACGAGCGAGGCCCGCAAACCCGCAATTTACTGGTCCGGCTGACGCTGGGCAACGGGCTCCCGTGGCATGTTGCAGGGGGTCGGCATCCCGCCGGATTGCATGGCAGACCGTGCCCTGATGTGCTAAGTGTCTATCGGTCAACCACTTAGCCGTCCGCCTCCAAGAAACGTGCAGGGTGCATGAGAGACACCGCCGGGCCGTATTTCTGTGCCCGATGCGATGTGTCTGATGCACCCTGCGAGAGGAGCTTTCCCGATAGCGGCAGCACGCGCACGCCGGCTGTTGTCCGGCCAGCCCTCTGGGCCTAGACGGGAACCGTCAAACCGAGCCGGCAAGGGTATCCAATGCCGACGCACGGTCGTCAGATTATCCCGCCGTGCGTTCGATACGGCGTGCAGTGGTCGGGCTGATCGAGGAACCAGATCCGCTCCCACTCGTCGTCGATCAACCGGAGGTTCTCCGATGTGAAGATCAACTGCTGCACGCGGCGGGTTGGATCCCCCGAATAGGCGGGGATCAAACACCCGACAGTTGTGCTGAACAGCAGTCCGAACGCAACCGCCAGTAGCAGCTTGCGCATGACAAAATCCTCCCTGAGACACAGGTATTCGCGCCTGCGGCGCGCGTAATTCACCCCTCGGCCACCTGCCTGGGGCGGAGCGTTAGGGATCGCTCCGCACGGAGACGGCGCCTAGCGATTGGCTTTGTGGGAAAGGTTTCGAAGCCGACGGGATTGCTTCGATGGGTTGGGTCGGTGGAGCGGAAAAGGGCCGCTCTCGGCGAGAGCAAGAGGGTCGGCGGTGGTTGCTTTCGTCGGCGGCTTGGGCCGTGTTGCTGCTTGGGCGACGGGACCGAAGTTGGGATACCTGGGCGTCAGGGGCCGCCGGGGTTGGCGTTGTAACCTGTTGGCGTTCCGAGTGTTTCCGGCACGCCCGGCGATGGAGCTTGGCTCGCGGCGTCGCGGGCTTTCGCCCGTTGTGCGGCTGCGGCCCGCTCCAACTCGCGAATCCTTTTTTCCATTTCCTTGCCGGGCTTGAAGGTGACGACGAATTTCTCGGGGACGAACACCTTAGCGCCGGTTCTCGGGTTCCGCGCCTTGCGGGGGGCTCGGCGCTTGACCTCGAAGACGCCGAAGTTGCGCAGCTCCATGCGTCCCAGGGGTACATTGGGCCCCTGTTGCAGCTTCTCTTTCGTGTCTTCGACCAGGGTCTCGACGATCGCGTCGAAGGTCTTTTGGACGATCTCCTTGGTCTTCAACTGCGTCAGCCCGATTTCCTCGGAAATGGTTCGGACTATCTCTTTCTTGGTCACGGCTCGATTCTCCCGTGAGAAGGTCCGCCGGACTGGACGGCGACAGTCTCCCCCCACACAACCGCGTCTCGCTCCAAGTGTAGGTGCCACAACGACTAGTGTCAAGATCAATCGTCCCAGCCGGGATCGCCACTCGGGATCCGCACCCGGTCGGGACGTGCCCCGCAGTACCGGGGTCAACGCCGGGTCGTTCTTCAGTAAGTCCTTGTTGTCAAAGAGCTTAGCCGCACGGGCCGAATCCGGCGAGGCTTCTCTCCCTAAGTCGTTTCAAGGTAACGACTAACGGAAACGGGCCTCGATCCCCGTCTGCGGACGCGGCGCCGGTCCACCGCAGCAGGGCGGCGACTGCAAGCCTATATCGGCTCCCTAACCGGAAAACTCAAGCTAGACCGCGAAAACGCAAAAATCATCAGAGCCGGCCAGAACGGCTCTGTGAACGGGCCCTACATCCGGATGACGGACATTTGCGTTTCGATCTTCTCGGGCGTGACGAGCCGGCCCCGCCCGCTGCCCGGACAGGCGCGGCAGGTCCGCTCCCAGGCTTCCGCCGACCGCAAGTTCGAACGCCAGAACGGCCACGTGCGGCACTGGAGGGGCCGGACCTCGTAGACGCGGCACCGTCGCGAGGGATTGTCGTAGAACACGCAGTCACCGTTGGGGAGCTCCACGAGGCTCTCACGCCGCCCCACCGGGCGAACGAACGCCTCTTCAAACTCCGAGACCTCCAACCCGAGCGCTGCGGCCAGCGTCTTGATTTCCGACTTCGTCACGTACACGTACCCGGGTGCCCCCGTGCAACACCGACCGCAGCCGGTGCACTGGAATCTCAGGCCATCGTGATACCAGGCTCTGTCGTTCATCAGCCGTCGCTTTCAGGAAAACCGTCGCTTTCAGGCATGCGGCCTTCGACCGCCCGGGGGGGCAAGTCCTTGGCGTCAGCCCCCAATCTGGTGCATGGACCGGCCGGTTCTGGAGAATCGTCCGCTCCGGCAACCGTGCTTCTCTTGCTTGGCACGCACGGCCTCGACGAGCAACTCGGCCAGTTGTTCGTCCGGGCCGCCGGCTCGCAACACGGCCCGCGCGTCCCACTCCGCCACCGAGAACAGGCAGTTGCGCACTTTGCCGTCCGCCGTCAATCGCAGTCGGCTGCAATGATCGCAGAACGGGTCGCTGACGCTCTTGACCAGGCCGATGGGGGGGCCGCCGTCGACGAAGCGGTACTCGGCCGCCGGGGCCCGCGATCCGTCCCGCGTAACCCGTTCCAGGGGGCCGAGGGCGTCGGTGAGGATCTTGAGGATCTGCTCGCCGGGAAGCACGCGGTCGGCATCCCATAAATCGTCGCCGTCGAGCGGCATGAATTCGATGAATCGCAACTCCATGCCGTGCCGTCGGGCGAACTGGGCCAGGGGCACGACCTCGTCCTCGGTGTATCCCCGGATGGCCAGCGCATTGAGCTTGGTCTTCCGGAATCCCACACGCTCGGCGGCGGCAATGCCATCGAGGACTCGGGGGAGCTCGTCCCGGCGGGCGATCTGGTGGAACTTGCGCGGGTCGAGCGTATCGAGGCTGATGTTCAACCGGCTGAGCCCCGCGGCGTTCAGGGCCTCGGCGTACTCGGGCAGGAGGACTCCGTTGGTCGTCATTGCCAGATCATCGATACCCGGCACGCTCGCCAGCATCGCCACCAGCCGGCAGACGCCCCGGCGGACCAGCGGTTCGCCGCCGGTTAGCCGAACTTCCCGGATGCCCAGCCGGGCCGCCACTTGCACGAAACGCCGGATCTCTTCGAACCGGAGAATCTCGCCGTGCGACCGGAACGCCACTCCCTCCTCTCGCATGCAGTAGACACAGCGAAGGTTGCAGCGGTCGGTCACCGAAATCCGCAGATCGGTGTGGACGCGGCCGAAGCGATCGACGAGTGGGCCGGCGATACTCACGGGCTTACCTCTCCTCATCGATCGGTGCTTGAGGTTTCTCGATCACTGCGCGAGATTCCCTCGTGAGTATTTGGCGTCTCGATGCCCGGGTGGACCCAGTCGCTGGTCCCGTCGGCCCAGTTCTCTTTCTTCCAGATGGGCACCACCTGCTTGATGCGGTCGATGAGCCATTTGCCGGCTTCAAAGGCCGGCTCTCGATGGGCCGAACTGACGGCGATGGCCACACTGACCTCCCCGATCGCCAGGTGGCCCAACCGGTGGATGAGGGCGCACTCCACCAACGGCCAGCGTCGCCGGGCCTCCTCTTCCAGCTCGGCCAGTTTCGCTCGGGCCATCTGGGGGTAGGCTTCGTAGTCCAACGAGCGGGTTCTCCGCTGGCCGGTCCTCTCCCGAGCCGTCCCCAAGAACAACACGACCGCCCCGGCCGCCGGAGACCGCACGGCCTCGACCGCCGCCGCCGCGTCGATCGGCTTGTCGGTGAGCTGGATCATGGGAAAGGCCGAAGCATGAAGGATGAGTGATGGCCGACGAATGTTGAATTCCAAGCCGCTTGCAGCTTCGCCTTGGAACGAACAAGGCAAACACTGACCCAAGCCGTCTCACGCCACCTCGTTCCCAGGCTCCGCCTGGGAACGCAAGACTTGGAGGCCGCGCCTTCTTGAGCCGTAACCGACCATGTTACAGTCAGTTACGGTCACTCCAGGACGCAGACCCTCCGTGCCCTGCGTGACGAGGCAGAGCCACGTCACGAGGTTGTTGATGAATGTGGAGCCGCTTGCGGCTTCGCGCTCCCGTACCCTTGAGAACGTGTGAAAGCCGACCGGCGCTGCCTATTCTATCCACCACTGACCGGCGGGATACAGGCTACGTCGGCGCCGGGAGGAATTCGGGTTTGGTCGTTGGCATACTGCACGTCGACGGCGAACATCATTTGGGCAACGATTCCGGACAATGGGGGGACCCGGGCGCCCAGTTGTTCACGCAATTGGGCGATCGTGGCCCCCTCGGGCAGGTCCAGCTCGACCGAGTCCCGGCCGGCAACCTGCTTGGCCACGGCAAACAGCCTGACGCGAACCTTCACGTGACAATCAACTCCTCGCCTGGCGTGGTCAATAGGGCGGCGACCTCGGGCATCAGCCCGTAGGCGTACGCGAACAGCTTGATCGGGTGGACGGTCGGCTTGGTGGTGCCCTGCTCCATCTGCATTTTGCAGGCGCTGCATTCGGTCGTGCCGGCTTGGAGATTCGGGTCGCGTAGCCGGGTGATCAACGGCCAACCCGCGCGCAGACTGGTCCGATAGTGTTCCGCCTTCATCCCGAACGTCCCGGCCATCCCGGAACAGCCCTCCTCGATGTGCTGGACCGTCAGGCCGGGGATCAATCGGAGCAGGTTCTCGCCGGGGGAGCCGACCCCGAGGGCCTTCAGCCGGCAGGGCATGTGGTAGGCCAGGGTCGCGTTGATCGGCCTGAGATCCAGTTGAAGCCTGCCGGTCGTGTGCATTCTCCACAGATACGTACAGGCTTCGCTCGTGTTCTCGGCCACAAGCCGGGCCTCGTCGTCGTCGATCAGGTTGAGATACTCTCGCTTCAGGCAGACGACGACGGCGGGCTCCGTGGCCACGACGTGATACCCTTGGCGGACCGCCTCGGCGAAGACCGCGATGTTGCGTTGAGCCAGTCGTCGGGCGACGTGGAGCGCGCCCTGGGAGACGGCGGCCATGCCCGCCTGCTTCTGTTCCTGGGGCACGTAGACGGCCACCCCGTTGTGTTCCAGCACGGCGCAGAGCGCCTCGGCCAACTGCGGATCGTGGTAGTTGGCGTAGGTGTCGACGAAGTAGGCCACCTTGCGCCCGCTGCGTCGCGTGGGCTTGGTCAGGCGGCGTCGGGCCGCGCGGCGGAGGAAGCTTCGGGAGGCGACGCGGGGGAGCTTCCGGTCGTGCGCGATCCCCAGCGTTTTCTCCATCAGCCACCGCATCTGGCGATTGCCGACCGCCCAGTTGGCCAGCGGACTGATCAAGCTGCCCAGCGCACTGACCTGATCGATTCGCGCGGTCACCGAGTCGCTGAATCGCAGCCCGTTGGCCGCCGCGTAGGCCCCTTTGCCCTCGAGCATCAGCTTAGGGATATCGACGCCGGCCGGGCACTCCAGATGACACATGTGGCAGTGGACGCACAGGTCGGCCACGGCCTTGAACTCGTCGCTGGTGAGCCGGCTCAGGTCCAGTCGCCCGGTCAGTACGCCGCGGAGCAGATTGGCCTTCGCGCGGGGCGACGACTCTTCGGCGGGAAGGACACGAAAGATCGGACACATCCGCACGTCGGGAGATTGGGTCCGGCATTCCCCGCAGCCGTTGCACTGCCGCACCACGTCGACCACTTGTCCGGGGTCCCAGTTCAGTTGCAGCTCGACCAGGTCGCGCATGCCCGGCGGCCCATCCGCCCGTCCGCCGACTCCCTCAATCCTCTCCGGCAGGCCGACCGCCGGTTGCACGTCGTGCATCGACAGATCCGGGTTGTCCTCGACGATCTTGCCCGGATTCAGGATATTCAAGGGGTCGAAGATCTGCTTGATTTGCCGAAACACGTCGTACAGCTCGCCGTATTGCCGGCGCAAAAGCGGCGTCGAGCGCAGGGCGCTGCCGTGCTCCCCGCTGATCGCGCCCCCGGCCTCGAACACCTCCTGGTAAAGATCCTCGGCCAACTGCCGCATCTTCCGCAACTGGTCGGCGTCCACCAGGCTCAAAAACGGCTGGACGTGCAACAGCCCGTGGCCCGCGTGGCAGAAGACCGACGCCGTCACCTGGTGGCGCTTGAGCACGTTCTGCATGCGGACGAGGAACTCGGGCAGGGCTTCGGGCGGGACGACCACGTCTTCGAGGACGGGCATCGGCCGCGTCGCACCTTTCATCCGGTAGAGCGCGGGCTGCACGTGGCGGGCGAGCTGCCAGAACAGCTCCATTTCCGTGTGATCGAAGGCTTGGCGGGCGCCGAACGCCAGTCCCTGCTGGTGCCGGAGCTGGTCCACCAACCGGTGCAGCCGCTGGCGAACCTCGACCGGATCGTCCCCTTCCTGCTCGACCAACAGGAGGGCCTCGGTGGGGTGCGGAAGGAGAACGTCGAAACGGACCTCGCTCTCGCGCGCCAGCGTGAGATGGCGACGGTCCATCAAGTCACAGGCGGTCGGCTGGTGAGGCAGGATCTCCGCGACGGCCCGGCATGCCTTCTCCATGCTGTCGAACAACAGAAGGACCACGCCGCGGCACCTCGGCTCCGGTTGCGTGGCCAAAACCGCCTCGGTCACCAGCGCCAGCGTTCCCCGCGAGCCCACCAGCAGCTTGGCCAAGTCGAGGTGCCCGTCGGCGACGACGTCCGTCAGGTTGTATCCGTATCGGTTGAGCGGGCTTTTCGGCTGCTTGCGGCGGATCAGGTCGGCCCGCTCGCTCAGCAGTCGCGAGAGCCGGGTGACCAATTCGCGCTTCCGCGGATTGCTGCTTCGGCCGGCGTCGTCCTCCAGCGGCTCCCGACCGACCTCCAACAACTGGCCGTCGGCCAGAACGACCTGGAGGGCGATCACGTGGCTCCGGGCCGATCCGTACTTGAGCCACCGGCTGCCGACGGCGTCGACGGCGATCACGCTGCCGATCGTGGTCACCGGGCTCGAGATGGGGTCGGGTCCGAAGATCCGGCCCCGCCGGTGCAGATGCGCGTTGAGCCGCTCGTGAACCAGCCCGCACTGCACCCGCACCCGTTCCGCGTCGCTATAGATCACGCGGCGAAGATACTTGGAGAAGTCGACCACCAGGCCCGGACCGAGCGACGCACCCGCCGATCCGGTCCCGGCCCCTCGGGCGTGAATGGGGATCTGCTTCTCGGCGGCGTACTGGAGGCAGGCCACGACGTCGCCGGTCGAACGGGGCCGAACCACGCCCAGGGGCCGCATTTCGTAGACGCCGGCGTCGCTGGCAAAAAGCTGCACGAACACGTCGTCGAAGCGGACGTCGCCTGCGATCAGCCCTCGCAGATCGTCGTGGATCCGCTCTCGCTGCTGCTCCAGTTCGCTCATCGGTCGCTGTGCCATGCGACGCCTATCGACGATCGCCGTAGATCAGGGTCATGATCTCCGCGCGGCTCGACGCGTTGGAGCGGAACCGCCCCCGCATCGCCGAGGTGACGCAGACGGCGCCGGGTTTGCGCACGCCCCGGACGCTCATGCAGGTGTGCACCGCCTCGATCACCACGGCCACGCCCCTCGGGTGGAGCTCCTCGACCAACAGGTCGGCGATCGTCTCCGTCATCCGCTCCTGCACCTGGGGGCGCCGCGCCACGCTTTCCACCACCCGGACCAGCTTGCTCAGCCCGACCACGCGCCCGTCGGGCAAATAGCCGATGTGCGCTTTCCCCATGAACGGCAGCATGTGGTGCTCGCACATGCTGTTGAAGCCGATGTCGCGCACCAGCACCACCTCGTCACACTTCTCGGTGAAGAACTTCCGCAAGTGGGCACGCGCGTCTTCGTGCAGCCCGCTGAACATCTCGGCGTACATTCGAGCGACGCGGGCGGGGGTGTCGCGAAGGCCTTCGCGGGTAGGGTCTTCACCCACAGCCGCGAGAATCTCCCGCACCGCCCCCTCGATCCGCGCCAGGTCCACGTTGCCCGCAGGCTCGCGCCCGGGCTCGTCGCGTTCGCCGCTCAAGCTGCCGGCGGCCGTCTCGTCGGCCTTGGAAAGGGAAGACATGGGCGCGGATACCTCGCTCAGAGAACCTTGAACGGTCTATCCTAGAGGTCTCCGCGCCGGCGGTCAAGGAGCCGGATCACGGCCCCGCGAAGACGCCTCCCCCGGGAGGCCGAGAACGTCGTCTGCGGCCGAACGATGCCGGCACGAGCGGATCACATCGTCGCTTGCCGGAAACGAGAGCGGTTATCCGGCGCTGGCCGGACCCGGCGCCGCAGCCAACCGACCCGACGGATCGCAGGTCCCCAACCGGGCGCCCGAGGGTGGCGATCTCCTTCGGCAATAACGATTGCACCGATTGCGCGGCCGCGGCGAGCGGGCTCGGCTCGATGAGTGACTGTCCCCCGTTCGGCAGAGCCGGGCAGACTCGGCCGTCGAGCGGGCCTCGCAGCTCCTCCGCCCCGCTCAATTCAGGCCGAATTCGGGGGGGAACTCGCTTCTGCCCGCACGACCAAGCGCCGTGTCGCTCGCGACGGCCGAGAGGTGCCCCAGGAGCGACTCCGCCCGGCGATGGACGTTCGCCTCGGCCAGCAGGGCATGCTTGGCTTCCAGCTCGATGTCCAGCAGGTGGCTGATGATGTCGGTCAGCGCGCCCAGCGACACGTCGCCATGGAGCAGTTGGTGCAACGAATCTCCCGCCGCCGGCAGATCGGGAAGCACACGGGCCAGCGCGTCGCGGAGTCTCCGCTGGAAGGCCCGCTCGCGCGCGGCATCCGCCGGGAAACAGACGTCCTCAAGCAGTTCCACCTCCGCTTCCCGGAACCCCTTCGTCGGCGGCAGCTCCCGCAACAATCGCACGCGCCGAAGTCCCGCCACGAGGACGTTCGAGGAACCGTCGTCCAGGCAATGATGGGCGGCGATCCGCCCCAGGCACGCGACCGGCAGAAGTCGCGGCCTGCCTTCGTAATCATGCTCCCAGCCGGGGGCCAAGAGGGCCGTCGCGATCAGGCGATCGTCGGCCAACGCGGCCTCGAGCAGCTCGCGATCGCGCGGCTCGCAGATCCGCAGCGGTTGCACCACGCGGGGAAACAGTACCAGGCTCGGCAGCGGGAGGAGACGTGCCGTTTTCGGGAAACGCTCGGGCGAGGGCGAATCGTGCTCAACGGGCGACATCTTTCGCACCACCTGTCGGAACCGGACGCAATCCTCATCGACGCAAGTCAAGGATACCTCACACGAGCCGTCGATCGCGGCGGCACGAAGCGAGGAAGCGGCCGGCAAAGTAGCAGGCACACGCCGTGTGCCGTCCGCCCGGCGAGAGGTACGCCGCAGAGTCGCTTAGACGCGTCGTGGGTCTGGCCCGAACATGACGTCCGCTGACGGCACACGGCCTGTGGGCTGCTACTTTCATCGAACGCCCTGAACGGCTACTCTGCCGGTCTGCCGGTCCCAGCTTGCACTTTGCCCGCCCGCCGGCCACTTGACACGGTCCGCCCCACCGCGGAAAATTGGCGCGCTCGATGAGGGAGCCCATGTCGGGCGGGTGTTCGCCAAGGCCCCGTAGCACTGCTGTTCGCCCCACCAGGATGGCCGTATCGCAAGAAGCCAAGCGTCATGCCGCCCGGGTGACCAGGCAGCTTAGCCGCCACTACCCCGATGCCCAGTGCGCTCTCAACTTCAGCACCCCGATGGAGCTGCTGGTGGCGACGATTCTGTCGGCCCAGTGCACGGACGAGCGCGTGAACGTGGTCACCAAGGACCTCTTCCAGAAGTACCGGTCGGCGGCCGACTACGCCCGCGTCCCGCAAAGCCGGCTCGAACAAGAGATCCGCAGCACCGGCTTTTTTCGCAACAAGGCGAAGAGCATCCGAGGGTGCTGCCAGGCCCTGGTGGAGCGGTACGACGGCCGGCTTCCCCGGGAGATCGACGCCTTGGTCGAGCTGCCCGGGATCGGCCGGAAGACGGCCAACGTCGTCCTGGGGACGGCGTTTGGGATTGCCTCGGGGGTCGTCGTGGACACGCACGTCGGCCGCCTCAGCCGGCGACTGGGGCTCACCGAACAGAAAGACCCCAACAAGATCGAGCAGGAGCTGATGGAGCTGGTGCCCAAGAGGCAGTGGGTCGTTTTCAGTCACCGGATGATTCACCACGGGCGCCGGATATGCACGGCGCGAAAGCCGAAGTGCGACGGCTGCCCGATGGAAGCTTTCTGCCCTCGCATCGGCGTCGGCTGAGTCGGTTGTTTGTGGTTTCTCCTAGACCGTCGGTTGTTTCCAAGTCGAGTTGAAGGACTCCGAAGACTGTAAACGGTGTGCCACTGCTTCGCAGAAGCAGTGCTACGTGGGATGCCCCAGCAAAAGCACTGCTTCCGCGAAGCAGTGGCACACAGCAAACAAGACTTCCCAAGCCCATGGGCTGTGTCCCATGGGATCGACGCGGAGTCGCCGTTTGGCCGACGATAACGACACAAGAACTCAACGCACGGACGTTTGGACGAATGATCCTTTCCGGCCACGAGATCCGAGCCCAACAGGGCAAAAGCATCGTCATCGACCCGTTCGACGAGTCGCGGCTCAATCCGAACAGCTACAACCTCGCCTTGCACGACGAGCTGATGGTCTACGAGGAAGTCGTGCTCGACATGCGGAAAAAGAACCGCGTCACACGGATCCAGATCCCGCCGGAAGGGTTCGTGCTCCAGCCGAACCAGCTCTACCTGGGGCGGACCGCCGAGCGGACCGAAACGCACAACCTGGTGCCGATGATCGAAGGCCGCTCGTCGGTGGGGCGGCTGGGGCTGTTCGTGCACGTCACCGCCGGGTTCGGCGACGTCGGCTTCTGCGGCTACTGGACGTTGGAGATGTTCGCCATCCAGCCCGTCCGCGTCTACCCCGGCGTGCCCATCTGCCAGATCTTCTACCACGACCTCCGCGGCGAGATCACCGAATACGACAGCGACAAGTACCAGCACAACACCGACATCCAACCCAGCTTGCTCTTTCAGGAGCTCGACCCCGACGGGGCCGACGACCCGCAGATGAGACTCCCCTTCGGGATCGAGTAGGCAGCGGGGCGAGCGAGCGGCGTCTCGGACCGACGATGTGGAGCCGCTTACGCCTTCGCGGGTAGTGATCAACCTGCGAAGCCGCAAGCGGCTCCACCCTTCCTCAGCACGGACAAAAAGCCATGCGCAACGAATCACGATCCAGCCGACTCATTGCGTTTAGCCTGCTGTTCTGCTGGATAACCGCAGCAACGACCATCGCCATTGCCGCCGAGAAGGAACCCGTCGATTGGGTCGACCCCCTGATCGATTCGGCCGCCTCGCGGTGGATCTTCTTCTCCTCGGCATGCCGGCCGTTCGGGATGGTCAACCTGAGCCCTGATACGGACGTGAAAGGTTGGTGGAACTCCGGGTATTGCTACCGGACCGGATCGATCTGCGGGTTCAGCCACGTGCACGCCTGGCAACTGGCCGGCGTCTCGGTGATGCCGACGACCGGCGACGTCAAGCCGGCCGAGGGCATCGAGGGCTATCGGTCAGAGTTCACCCACGACTCGGAGATCTGCCGCCCGGGCTACCACGCCGTGACGCTCGACCGGTACGGCATCCGCGCGGAGTTGACCTCGACTGACCGCGTCGGGTTCCACCGCTATACCTTCTCGAACTCTGGGCCGGCCCGGATCCTGTTCAACCTGGGCTCGGAGGCCGTGCCGTCGCCGATGGCCGACGCACTGGCCCGCCGAGTGGGCAACGCCGAACTGGAGGGCTACGTGGTCAACGGCCCGACCCCGCGGCGGCCCAAGCCGTGCAGGATCCACTTCGTGGCCCGATTCGACAAGCCGCTTGCGCGTTTCGGCGGCTGGGCCGGCAAGAAGGAGCTGCCGCTTGGCAGTGTGGACGAGGTCTCCGGCAAGGATTGCGGGGCCGTCGTGGAGTTCTCGACCGCAAAGGACGAGGTGATCCAACTGAAAGTCGCCCTCTCCTACGTGAGCACGGATCAGGCACGCGTGAACCTCGATACCGAGTTGCCCCACTGGGACTTCGACCGCGTCCGGGACGACTCGCGGCGCGTGTGGAACGAGTGGCTCGGCCGGATCGAGGTGGCTGGCGGCAGCCAGGCGCAGCGGACCAAGCTCTACACCGACCTGTGGCACGTCCTCCTGGGCCGGCGCCTCACCAGCGACGTCGACGGCAAGTACTGCGACAACACGGGCCCCAAGCCCGTCGTCCGCCAGATCCCGCTCGGGCCCGACGGCAAGCCCAAGTACGCCCACTACAACTCCGACGCCTTCTGGAACACGTTCTGGAACATCAACCAGGTCTGGGCGCTGGCCTACCCCGACCTGATGCGCGAGTGGGTCAACTTCCTGGTCGACATGTACAACGACGGCGGGCTGATCCCCCGGGGCCCCAGCGGACACAACTACAGCTTCGTGATGATCTCGGCCCATTCCACGCCGCTGATCGTCAGTGCCTACATGAAAGGGATCCGCGATTTCGACGTCGAGAGGGCCTACGAAGGGATGCGCAAGAATGCGTTCCCCGGCGGGCTGATGAGCAAGGCCGGCTACGAGCACGACACGTGCACGGGCGGGGGCATCGAATACTACATCGAGCGCGGCTACATCCCCGACGACCGCAAGAACATTGGCGGCTGGCACGCCGACGGCGCCGCCCAAACGCTCGAATACGCCTACGACGACTGGTGCCTGGCCCAGATGGCCAAGGCGCTGGGAAAGGACGACGATTACCGGCTGTTCATGGCCCGGGCCGGCAACTACCGCAACCTGTTCGACGCCTCGACCGGCTTCATGCGGCCTCGCAACTCCGACGGCTCGTGGCTGGCGCCGTTCGATCCCAAGGCCCCCAAGGGGTGGTGCGAAGGCACTGCATGGCAGTACACTTGGTTCGTGCCCCACGACGTGGCGGGGCTCATCGAGCTTGTGGGTGGACGGGAAGCCTTCAACCGGAAGCTCAATTACGCCTTCGAGCAATCCGTCTCGGGGAGCTTCATCACGCCCTACGTCAACTACGGGAACCAGCCTTCGATCGGGATGGCCCACCTGTTCAACTACTCCGGGGCCCCATGGCTAGCCCAAAAGTGGGTCAGGGAGGTCAAGGAGCGGACCTTCGGCGGGGTGACGTCCGATAGCGGCTACCGGGGCGACGAAGACCAGGGCCAGGCAGGCGGACTGGGGGTGATGATGGCGATCGGCCTCTTCCAGCTCCGCGGCGGCGCCGCCATCGACCCGGTGTACGAGATCACCAGCCCCCTGTTCGACCGCGTGACCATCCACCTCGACGAGCGATGCTACCCGGGCGGACGGTTCGAGATCGTCACCCGAAACAACTCCCCCCAGAATAAGTACATCCAGTCGGCCACGTTGGACGGCCGGCCGCTCGAAAAGCCCTGGTTCTACCACCGCGAGCTGATCGACGGGGGAACGCTCGTCTTGGAGCTGGGGCCCGAGCCGAACGAGGATTGGGGCAGCCGGCCGGAAGACGCGCCGCCTTCCATGTCCCGTGACAAATGACGTCCCTGATTGACGAAGGGAGTCTCGGTCGGCTATCGTACGTCAAGCGGGCGGGGGGGATACACGCGACTCCGGCCTGGGGGATCGCCGTCGATGCGATCCGGCTTCTCACCACCACCTTTCAGGGGGAAAGACGATGCTTGCGAACCTGCTTCTTTTCGCGCAACAGGACATGCCCGACTTCTCGGCCGAGATGCCCGAGGCCGCGGTGGGGGCGCTCTTTGCCGGGATCCTGGTGGGCATGCTCGTTGGCATCCTCATCGGGGTGGCCATCGCGGCCGTTGTCGCCTACCTGCTGTACAGTTGCTTCCAGAGGATTCCTGCCCAGCACCGACAGATGGAACCGTGGCAGGCCTGGCTCCTGCTGATCCCGATTTTCAACGTCGTGTGGATGTTCTTCGTCTTCCCGAAGCTCACCAAGTCGTACCAGGGCTACTTCGGCGAACAGGGGCGAACCGACGTGGGCGACTGCGGGGAGAAGATCGGCTTCGCGTGTGCGGTCTGCTATGCGGTCTCTCTGGTTGGGGGATTTGTCCCGTGCTTGGGGATGATCGTCGGCCCCATTGCCGCGCTGGCGGGGTTGATTCTGCTGATCGTCTTCCTCGTCAAAGCGTTGACGCTCAAGGGCCAGATTCCCGAGGGAGCCGCGTAAGACGGACTTTGGGGAAGAACGTAGGAGCGCAGGCATCGTGCCCGGTTTCCCGGTCCGGGAGTCGGGTTTGACAGGCTGGAAGCCTGGGCTACACGACGGAGAAGGCGCCTGCCCCACCCACCTGATTGACGAGAGGAGCGGCACTCGTCCACTTCCGGCACCGGCGCGAATCAACCGCGTGCGATGATTGCCTCATTGAGCGCGTCGGCGACGCGGCGCACGAAGTCCTGATCCTTGGACGCATACGCGCCGGACTCGCCGGAGGCACTGGCAAGGAAGACAACGTACTCGGGCTTCTGCTTCACCATCCAGACAATTCCCCCGATGATAGGGATGGTACCCAGTCCCCAAGCGCAACAGACGCCGACGCCAATCAGAATCCATGGGCCAGTTCTATTTGGTGGAGCAACTCCGGTCCTTACCGCAGTGATCCCGCTCATCGCAAAGGTCTGTCCCGGGGTCACAAATCGTGCCTTTGTGACCATGATATCGCCTTCTCTCAAGAAGACCTGTTCCCCCTCGGTGGTAGCGTCTGTCAAGATGCGCACATTACAGACGTTACCGATGGTCACAAAAGGTCCACAGTAGGGGAAAGCAGACGACGTAAACCTTTATGGCGCAAGAAGTAACGTGGGCCGCGCCCCGAAAAATCCATTCGGGACGCGGCCACTACCGGGAGGGGGACAAAAAGGACAGACTCTTGCAGGAGTCGCCGCGAACAGCTCCGCGGACGCCTCCCGCTACGCAGCATCAACTCTTCTTCTCATTCTTCTCGGGATGTTCCTTCTTGGCTTGCTGCTCGGGCTTCTGCGTCTTCGGGGGCTGCTTCTTGATCTTGAAAGCTTTCTGGAATGCCTCGTTGCCGAAGACGAGCTGGAGGTGCTGGTCGGCCTTCGCCTCGGCAACCTCCGCTCGGAAACCGCCACAGAAGAACGCGACGTCAACTCCTGCTACCTTCAGCTTGACGTCCTTGTTCACCTTGCCGCCGCTGACCGGACATGCGACTTGAACGGCCTGACCGGTGGAAACCAACTGGTGGTTGGCCTTGGCGGCATACTTCTGCGGGTCCTTTTCAAACTTGGCCTTGCAGCCCGCACAGCAGAGGTAGACGTCTGCGCCGTTGAAGGCCACTTTGACCGCCTTGGAAGCAGTTTCGCCGGAAACCGGGCAGACGATCGGGGCGCTCTCGGCCGCACAGGCTTTGCCCGACGCACAGCCTGCCTGCAACGGGCAGCCCTCGGCGGAGCAGGCGGTCGCGCCCGAACAGCCGCCGGACGAACAACCCGATTCGGCCGAACCGCCCAGCCCAAGCAAAGCGGTCAGCGGACAACCCCCGCCACTCGAGCAGCCTGTTTTCGCGTCCGACGCGACCGGACAGCCTGACTCGCCTGAACAGCAAGAATTGGCTTCCGCCGAGCAACACGCCTTGCCTTCGGCCGAACAACAAGACACCGCGGCGGCCTGTGCGCAACAAGCCTTCTCCGCCGGAGCCGCCTTTTCGGAATCCGCAGCGATCGACAGGCCGACTACGGCGACCGCCAACACGAGAGCCAATCCCAGCAAAACGCGAGTCTTCATCCAAAACCTCCGTTCGGAAAACCGCCTCGCCGAATTCCTACGCTGCATTCTACGCGGCAGACGAATCCATTGTTCCACCCGTCGGCCGCCAGTCAAGCCGAAAAAATGGTCACTTTCTTGGTGTAGTTCAACTGGAAGCTTCCTTCCATACCGCGTTTCGCACGCACTCTTTCGTCAAACCATACACTAGCCTCACGGAAGACATTGACGCACCAGGCGTAGGATGGATTCGTCGGAACGCCATGTATCTGAAGACGCGTCCGAGCCGCACCACGGTCGACCGTCGGCACCGTCCAAGCGGGCTCGTCGCTCAGCCAACGCGGCATCCGCCCGTCCGCCCACCGGTTTTTTGCCAAAAGGGGCTGCCGGAAACCGGACACTTTGTCCGGAGGGCCAAACGCCGATCGCACGCCCTCGATCTCGGGCTTCGCCGCAACGGCGGTTTACGGGAGAGGCTGCCCCACAACCGCAGATCGCCAGGCTCCCTTTCTCTGGTGGCACGCCCCCCCTTTCGCTACGGCCCCGATTCGCATACGATCCTATCGGCGCTCGAGCGCCACCTAACGAAACCGCTGGCCAACGACGAGGATCGCAGCAAGATGGTCCGGTTGATCGACCTGTCCCATCCACTCGAAGACGGACAGTTGAGCTATCCGAGTGATCCCGAGATCCACGTCACGCCGCATCGCACGATGGACGCGCACGGCGTCAACGTGAGCCGCATTGCGATGGGCAGCCATCAAGGCACGCACCTCGACGCGCCGTTCCATTTCTTCGCCGACGGGGCCGCCCTCGACGAGATCCCGCTGGAGAGGTTCTACGGCCCGGCGCGGCTCGTGGACCTCGCGCCGGGCGGCGCGCTCGGGCCGAAGACGCCACTCACGGTGGAAATGTTCGAGCAGCACGCCGAGGCGTTTGAACCCGGAGCGAAGGTCGTCTACCGGACCGGGTGGGATCGGACGTTCGGCCGGCCCGAGTTCTTCACCGACCTGCCGTCGCTCACCCTCGACGCCGCCCGATGGATCGCCGAGAGACGCATCGCCCTGTTGGGCATGGATACCCCAACGCCGAGCAAGATCGCGGGGCGTGAATGCCATTACGCGCTGCTTGAGAAGGGCGTGGAAATCGTAATCGTCGAGGGCCTTGCCAACCTTGACCGGTTGCCCGACCGGTTCACGTTCGTCGGCTTCCCCTTGAACTTCCGGGGCCGCGACGGCTCGCCGATCCGAGCGGTGGCGGTGATCGAGTAGCGTCGGAACCGGCCCCGGCGCCGCCTTCTCGCACCGCGCTCAGCCGGGCGGCGCTGCGTGCCGCCGGACGTGACGGACGTGCCCGACGTACTTGAACCACGCCGGCAAAATCGTTAGAAAGGAGATCGGTATTGCGAAACACGTTATGGAGTGCGGCGACTTGTCGCCGCTTTTTGCGCGGCCGGGAAACGTAGCGAGACCACTTCCAGGTGGAGTCCGGCATCGCTCGCCCCCTGGCGCAGAACGCCCAAGAAAGCGGCGACAAGTCGCCGCAGTCCAAAGAGCTTCGCTTCTCTCAGCAACCAGCGGCAAATGACCTCCGGCTACTACGAAGAAGATTACCAGCGCGTGGTCGACGAGGTGGGGCCGACGCGCTTCCTGCCGGGCTCCCGCGTGGAGATCATCCGCGAGCCCGGCCGGCGCGGCCGCGTGCGGCACGTGCTGTTCGACTTCGACGGCACCTTGAGCCTCGTGCGCGAAGGGTGGCCGGACGTAATGGTGCCGATGATGGTCGAGATCCTCCAGGCGACCGGCACCGACGAGCCGCCCCGGGCTCTGCGTGACCTCGCCTTCGAGTTCGTCATGCAGCTCAACGGCAAGCAGACGATCTACCAGATGATTCGCCTCGCCGAGGAGGTCCGCAAGCGGGGCGGCGCGCCCGAGGAGCCGACCCGATACAAGCAGATGTATCACGACCGGCTCATGGAGCGGATCGCCGGCCGGCGCGAATCGCTCCGCGCAGGCGAGGTGCCGCGGGAGCAGATGCTCGTGCCGTATTCGCTCCAGATCCTCGACGCCCTGCGAGATCGCGACGTCGCCCTCTACGTGGCCAGCGGCACGGACGAGCAGTACGTGCTCGATGAAGCCCGGCTGCTCGGGCTGGACCAATACTTCGGCTCGAAGATCTACGGGGCGCTGGACGACTACAAGACCTTCTCCAAGGCGAAGGTGATCGAGCGGATCCTCACCGAAAACGAGGTGGACGGCGCGACGCTCCTCGGGTTCGGCGACGGGTACGTGGAAATCCAAAACGTCAAGACGGTCGGCGGCACGGCGGTTGCCGTGGCCAGCGACGAAGCCGGCCGAAGCGGCAAGCCCGACCCGTGGAAGCGCGACCGGCTGATCGGCGTCGGGGCCGACCTGGTGGTCCCCGACTATCGCGATTGGCGGACACTGATCGACTACTTGTGGAACGAGAGGAATAGGGAGCCCGCGACGAAGCCAAGGCCGCGAGAATAGGCGCCTCCGTCAACACTCGCTACGTAGGGGGCGGATCGTCGCACGAGGACCGCGCATGCCTTACGACCAATTCGACCGAAGCCGGCTGATCCTCCGGCCGCTGGGAGAGCGGACGCACGACCTGGATCGCTCGTGCCTCCTCTTCCCGAACAGCCCGCGCGAGCCGTTCGAGCACGAGGCCCTGCCCCCGCTCGCCGAGCGGATCGCCGAAGCGGCCCGGGCCGGCCGATCCGTGATCTTCTTCTGCGGGGCGCACGTGCTTCGCAAGGGAAACGGCCCGCTCTTGATCGACCTCATGGAGCGGGGGCTCTTGACCCATCTCGCCCTGAACGGGGCCGGGGCGATCCACGACTTCGAGCTCGCGCTGGTCGGCCGTACCTGCGAAAGCGTCGCCCGCTACGTCTCGGCCGGCCAGTTCGGGCTGTGGAACGAGACCGGGCGCATGAACGACGCGGCCGTGGCCGGCCATCGCGACGGGCTGGGGCTCGGCGAAGCGATCGGGCGGATGATCGAAACGGAGCGGTTCCCGCATCGAGAGACGAGCGTGCTCGCCGCAGGGTTCCGGTTGGGCGTGCCGGTGACCGTCCACGTCGCGATCGGGCAAGACATCGTCCACGAGCATCCCAACTTCGACCCAGCCGCCACCGGGGCCGCCTCGTACACCGATTTTCTCGTCTTCACCGAGAGCGTTGCACGGCTCGAAGGGGGCGTGTTTCTCAACATCGGCACCGCCGTGATGGGGCCCGAGGTCTATCTCAAGGCGCTGGCCATGGCCCGAAACGTGGCCCGGCAGAGCGGCCGGTCGATCCGCGATTTCACCACCGCCGTCTTCGACGTGGCGAACCTGGGCGACGACCTCCAGACGGAAGCCCCCAAGACCGATCCGCGATACTACTTCCGCCCCTACAAGACGGTGCTGGTCCGTACCGTGGCCGACGGCGGCACCAGCTACTACGTGCGCGGCGATCACCGGCAGACGATCCCCGCGCTCTACGACCGGATCATCGCGAAGGCCCGCTCATGAAGACGTTCGACCATCTCGCCCCCGACCGGCTCCAGGAGCTTCTCGAACGATTCCCACGCGTGCGGATCGCCGTAATCGGGGACTTCTTCCTGGACAAGTACCTCGACGTCGACCCCTCGCTGGCCGAGCCGAGCCTCGAGACGGGCAAGATCGCCCACCAGGTGACGGGCATCCGCCACAGCCCGGGCGCGGCGGGAACCATCGTTTCGAACCTCGCCGCCTTGGGGGCGGGACGCTTGCACGCCGTCGGGTTCACCGGCGACGACGGCGAGTCGTACGACGTGCGACGGGGCCTCGGGGCCCTGGGTTGCAGCACGGATCACCTCCACTGCGATCCCGGGCGGATGACCCCTACGTATCTGAAGCCCCGCGACAAGACCGATCCGAGCCTGGGGGGCGAGCACTCGCGGTACGACACGAAGAACCGCACGCACACTTCCGCTCCGCTAGCGCAGAAGATCCTCGACTCGCTGGATGCCCTGCTCGCGGAGCTCGACGCCGTGATCATCGCCGACCAGGTCGAAGAGGAGGATTGCGGCGTGGTCACCGCCCGGGTCCGCGACGCGGTCGCCGATCGGGCCAAGCGACGTCCGCAGGTGGTCTTCTGGGCCGACAGCCGCCGTCGCATCCGCCGGTTCCAGCGCGTGATCATCAAGCCGAACCAGTTCGAGGCGGTGGGGCAAGAGAACCCGCCGCCGGACGCCACCGTCCCGTTCGACGCGCTGGCCCCGGCCATCGAGCGGCTCCGCGCCCGGACGGGCGCCCCGGTCTGCGTCACCCGGGGCGAACAGGGCACGGTCGTCAGCGACCCGGAGCCGACCGTCGTACCCGGCGTTCGCGTCGAAGGCCCGATCGACCCGACCGGGGCAGGGGACAGCGTCACGGCCGCGGCCGTCCTCGCCCTGGCCTCCGGCGCCGAGCTCCCCGAGGCCGCGCTGGTTGGCAACCTCGTCGCCTCGATCACCATCCAGCAGCTCGCCACCACCGGCACGGCCCGGCCCGATCAGCTCCCGGAGCGGCTGGAAATGTGGCTCGATCAGCGCCAACGAGCCGATGAGTGAGCACCGGCGCTGGAAGAGAACCGCAAGACCGTGAATAGACCGGAAACGCAGATCCCCCCGCCGTCGTCGCTGCGAGCGTACCTGCAACTGTTGCGGGCGCCGAACTTGTTTACGGCGATGGCCGACGTGGCGATGGGCTTTCTGTTCACGCACGCGGCGATCGGCGAGGGCGACGGATCCGTTTTCGCCCTGCTGGTGGCCGCCTCCACGCTGCTGTATGCGGCCGGGGTGGTGCTCAACGACGTGTTCGACTTCCCGGTCGACGCCCGGGAGCGGCCGGACCGGCCGTTGCCATCGGGGCGTATTTCGCTCTCGGTTGCCCGGTGGCTCGGCGGGGAGCTGTTGCTGTTGGGCGTGGCGTTGGCGTGGCTGGCCGCGTTTCTGGCCGACGATCTCCGGCCCGGCTTCGTCGGCACGGGTCTCGCGGCCTGCGTGGTGCTCTACGACGCGGTGTTGAAGCGGACCCCGCTCGGGCCGCCGGCGATGGGGGCCTGCCGGATGCTCAACGTGCTGCTGGGGATGAGCGCTGCGGCGGGCCCGTGGCACGACGAGCATTGGCTGGTGGCTGCGGCGGTCGGGACGTACATCGCGGGCGTGACGTGGTTCGCCCGAACCGAGGCAGGCCGGAACAGCCGCCGGCACTTGGGTCCGGCGACCGCCGTGATCGTCGCGGGCATCGGCCTCCTTTGGCTGGTGCCTGGGCGGTGCGATCAGACGCAGATCGTGTCGCTGCTGCGAGAGGAGCCCGGCCGCTGGACGCTCCTGATGGCGGTGCTCGGCGCGCTGGTGGGGTTTCGATGCCTTCGGGCGGTGGTCGAGCCGGTGCCGTACCGGGTGCAAATGGCCGTCAAACAGTGTATCCTATCGCTGGTGATCCTCGACGCGGCGGCCTGTTTCGTCGTCCGCGGCATCCCGGGGGCCGTGATGGTCCTGGTACTGCTGATCCCCACGGTGATCCTGGGCTGGTGGATCGAGTCGACGTGAGGGGGCGCGCACCGACCGAGCCCGGCGCAGTCGTTGGGGGGAAGGGGACAGTCGCATTTTCGCTGCGCGAAAATCGGGACAGTCCCCAAGCTCGGTTGGGGACCCAGACGAAGGCTGACGGCCTGCACTCAAACCGATAAGCCACGGCCCACGCAATGCTGCTCGGCTACAACACCAACGGCATGGCCCACCACGAGCTGTTCGACGCGGTCACGCTGTTGGCCGAGATCGGCTACCGGAGCGTGGCGATCACCATCGATCACCACGCCCTGCCGCCGCACGGCCGCTATCTGCCGCAGCGGCTTGCGCGCCTGCGACGGCTGCTGCGCCAGTTGGGCATGCGGTCGGTGATCGAGACGGGCGCCCGCTTCCTGCTGGACCGCGCCCGAAAGCACGAGCCGACGCTCGTGTCCGAGTCGTCGGACGCCCGGGCGGGACGCATCGAGTTCTACCGGCACGCGGTCCGCTGCGCCGCGGAGCTGGGGAGCGACTGTGTTTCTCTCTGGTCCGGCGTGCTGCGCGATAGGATCTCGCAAGAGAAGGCAATGGCCCGGCTCGCCGAAGGGCTTCACGAAGTGCTGGAATTCGCGGCAGGGCAGGGGGTGTTGATCGGATTCGAGCCGGAGCCGGGGATGCTCATCGACTCGATGAGCCGCTACGAAGAGCTGCTCTGCCTGGTCGACGCGCCTAACCTGGGGCTCACGCTCGACGTCGGCCACCTGCACTGCCAAGGCGAGCTTCCGCTTGCCAGGCACATCCGCCGCTGGGCCTCCCCGCTGGTGAACGTCCACCTGGAAGACATGCGGGCCGGGGTCCACGAGCACCTGATGTTCGGCGAGGGCGAGATCGACTTTCCGCCCGTCATCGAGGCCCTGGCCGACGTGGGCTACGAAGGCGGCGTCCACGTCGAGCTGAGCCGCCACAGCCACGACGCCCCCAACGCGGCACGCCGGGCGTTCGATTTCCTCCACCCGATGATCGAAAGGCTTGAAACCGATGCCTGAGCACGTGATCCTCCTGTCGATTCCCGGGCTGCGTGAGAAGGACGTGGCCGCGATGCCGAAGCTGAAGGAGTGGATGGCCGGGGGCGAGATCGCCGACCTGGTGCCCAGCTTCCCGTGCGTCACCTGCCCCGTACAGGCGAACCTGACCACCGGCACGCTCCCTCGCGAGCACGGCGTGGTCGCCAACGGGTTCTACTGGCCCGAGCGGCAGGCGGTCGAGATGTGGACCGCGCCGAACGACTGCATCGAGCGGCCGCAGATCTGGGACCTGATCGCCAAGCACAAGCCGGGCGACACGTCGGCGGTGTGGTTCGCGATGCACCTGAAGGGCTGCGGGGCGGACTACGCCTGCACGCCCGCCCCCATCCATAATCCCGACGGCTCCGAATCGCTCTGGTGTTACACCAAGCCGACGGATCTCTACGGCACGCTTCGCGACCAGTTGGGCCATTTCCCCTTGCAGCATTTCTGGGGCCCGATGGCCAACGTCAAGTCGTCGGCCTGGATCGCCGATTCGGCGGTGCACGCGGCCGGGGCGTGGCGCCCCCGTTTCTTCTTCGTCTACCTGCCGCACCTGGACTACGCGGCCCAGCGAACCGGCCCCGAGAGCGACGAAGCCCGGCAGGCCGTCGCCGAGCTGGACGACGTGCTCGACAAGCTGGCCCAGGGGTTCCGCGCCGCTTACGGCGAGAGCGTGCTCCGGCTCGTCGCCGGCGAGTACGCGATCACGCCGGTCGAGCACGCGACGTATCCCAACCGGGTGCTGCGCGAGGCCGGCTTGCTCGAAGTCCGCCAGATGGACGACGGCGAGCACCTCGACTTCGCGGCAAGCCGCGCCTGGGCCCTGGTCGACCACCAGTTCTCGCACGTCTTCGTCGCGGGGGCCGATCCCGACGTCATCCGGCGAGTCGACGGACTGTTCCGCGACAAGCCCGGCTTCGAGGACGTGCTCGTGGGCGACGACCTGAGCCGCTACGGCCTGGACCACCCGCGAAGCGGCCAGGTCGTGCTCGTCTCCACGCCCGACAGTTGGCAGGCGTACTACTGGTGGCTCGACGACGATCGGGCGCCGGCGCTGGCCCGAACCGTCGACATCCACCGCAAGCCGGGCTACGATCCGGTGGAGCTGTTTTTCGATCCGGCCACGAAGAGCATCCCGCTGGACGCCGGCCGGGTGCGCGGCTCGCACGGTGCCCCGGCCCTCGACCCGCAGCAGCGGACCGTGCTTCTGGTGTCTCAACCCGGCCTGTTGCCCGGCCTGTCGGTCTCCGACACCGACGTATTTCACGTCGTGGCCCGGCAGCTTGGGATCGACGCCCCGTGACGCCGGCCCGCGATACCCGCCCGCGCTCACCTTCCGTTTCACACCCCGTGTATCCTGCAACCGACTGAAGGAGAATCAGCGATGGCCACAAACCGTGTCTCCACGACCTCGCTCCGACTTGTGCTTCTGACAGCGCTCTTGGCAACGATCCTTTCCGCGTCTCACGCCCCGGCCCAGGAAGCCGTCGATCCGGCCCGCGTCCAGGCACTGGCCGCCATGCTGCCCGAGTCGCCGGTCGGGGTGGGGCGCCCCATTACGGATCGCCAGGCGTGGCAGGCGGTGGCCCGAGCGCCGCAGTTCAAGCGCGTCGTGCCCGAGGCGGAACGTCTCATGGCGCAGCCGATCCCGGAGGCGACCGACGAGCTGTATCTCGACTTCTCCCGTACCGGCAATCGCACGCGGTACCAGCGCGTCCTGGGCCAACGCCACTCGCGGTTTCCGGCGCTCGTGCTGGCGGAGTGCATCGAGAACCGGGGACGCTTTCTGCCGGCGATCGAAGAGGCGATCCGTGCCGTCTGCGAGGAGAAGACCTGGGTGTACCCGGCCCACGACCGAAGCCTGGGCAACTTCAAGGGCGAGGTGATCGAAATCGACCTGGGCTCCGCCGCCACCTCGTGGAACCTGGCCACCGCCGACTACTGGCTGGGCGAGGTGCTGAGTCAAAAGACGAGGGATCTCGTGCACAGCGAGCTGGAGCGACGCTGCTTCGGGCCGTTCGAGAGCTACGTCAACAAGGGCAAGCCCCGACTGTGGTGGGCGACCGGCACCAACAACTGGAACGCCGTCTGCCTGGCCGGCGTGACCGGGTCGGCCTTGGGGGCGATCGAGTCGCCCCCGCGGAGGGCGTTTTTCGTCGCCGCCGCGGAGAAGTACGTCCAGTATTTCTTGAAGGGCTTCACGCCCGACGGCTACTGCTCCGAGGGCCTCGGCTATTGGAACTACGGGTTCGGCCACTACGTGCTGCTGGCCGAGACGATCCAGCAGGCGACCGGCGGGCGGGTGGATCTCTTCGAGGAGCCGAGCGTCCGCCAAATCGCCCGGTTCGGCGTGCGCATGGAGATCCTGCCGGGCATCTATCCGGCGTTTGCCGACTGCCACGTGGCCTCGCACCCGGACACTCGGCTGGCGGCCTTCCTCAGCCGCCGGTTCGGCTGGGGGCTCGAGGAGATCGAACAGCGCGGGCTTCTGTTGGCGGGCGGGCCTTCGTCGAGCTTGTTCGAGCTGGGGATCTACGGCTTCGAGAACTCCGCCTCCCGGGTCGCCGCCGCCGAGCCATCCGCGCCCGACCAGCCACTGCGCGACTGGTTCCCCGACGCGGGCATCCTGATCTGCCGCCCCCGGCCGGGCAACGAGCGCGGCTTGGGCGTCGCGCTCAAAGGCGGACACAACGCCGAGCACCACAACCACAACGACGTCGGCTCGTTCGTCGTCGCCCTGGCCGGCAACACGCCGCTGGTCGACCCCGGCTCCGAGGTCTATACGGCCCGCACGTTCAGCGGCGAGCGCTACGAGAGCGGCGTGCTCAACTCGTTCGGTCACCCGGTCCCGATGGTCGCAGGGAAGCTGCAAGCCGGAGGGCGATCCGCCGCCGCGAAAGTCCTCAAGGCGGAGTTCACCGACGAGCAAGACACGCTGGTCCTCGACGTGAGCGCAGCCTACAAGGTCGAGGGCTTGAAGAAGCTCCAGCGCAGCTTCATCTTCTCGCGTGCCGGGGCCGGGCGCCTCGTGGTGATCGACGAAGTCGAGCTCGCGTCCCCCCAGAGCTTCGCGACGGCGCTGGTGACGTTCTCCGACTGGAAAGAGTCCGGCGCGGGCCGGCTCCTTGTCGGCAACGGCTCCGCGGCCGTTCAGGTCGAGGTGGACGCCGGCGGCGAGAAGTTCTCCGTGGAAGCCCTGCGGATCGAGGAAGACCTGCCGGACGGGCGCGTTCCCGTGCGGCTGGGGATCAACCTCCGCGAGCCGGTCACGGCCGCCACCGTCACGGTGACGATCACGCCGGAAGCGAAGTGATCGGGGCGGCGAAGTAGCAGGCACACGGCGAGGCTGTGATTTTTTTCGGAGGCCCACTGGGCATGCCGGGGGAATGACGCTAGCTTGGATATCGTGATGCGGTGGTCGCTGTTTCCCGGAGCGTTGCCAGGAGAGGTACGTATGAGTCAATTC
>DATKZH010000353.1:0-20644 GCA_035528065.1 Thermoguttaceae bacterium
CCTGGCCACGGTCCGCGTCGACCACGTTACGCAATGGCTCCGCGACAAGTTGGGGATGACCATCCCTGCCCAGCAAGCCCTCGCGCTTCGACAGAACAAAAACGTCCCCCAAATACGAACAAATTCTTAGCAGCCCACGCGGCGTGTGCCGTCCGCTGGCTACGGCACACGGCGTGTGCCTGCTACTCCGCAAATGCGGAAGTTGTTCTTCGGCCGATCCTGCGGCCGGCGGCCTCACCACGTCCTGGCGACGCCCGGCGAGCCGCAATAAGATGGCCAAGCGGACGAACAACCCAATGGGGCCGGCCGGGGCCGGGGCATTCGGGCCGCCGACCGGTGATGCCTCACGGGGGAAAAAACCATGTCCATCCCGCTTCAATGTCCCGGGTGCGGCAAGCGCTACCGGTTCGATGACCGGATGGCCGGCCGGGAGGCCAGGTGCCCGTGTGGGCAGACGATGAAGGTCCCCGGCTCGGCGTCCAAGACGGCGCCGACGTCCGAAACGTCGGTCGCGCCTCGGGGAAACGGGCCCCCGGACGCAGGTCCCCAAGCCGCCGGGTCCGTGGCGGCCGATCGTGAAGTGCTCGAGACCACCGTGTCGGACCTCGCGGCAGCGGATCGCGGCGACAAGCCTCCGGAGAAGCTGAACTGGCGGGATCTCACGCCGCGGATCGTTGTCGGAATCCTCAGCATCGTGTACGGGGCCGTCGCGGTGCTGATCGTTCCGCTGGGGCTCTTCGATGCGTCCGGAATGATCGGATTGCTTCAACCCGTGGCTGCCGTGCTGATCGTGGTAGGAGGCGTGCTCATCCTCCGAGGTCACGAGCACGGGCGGGCCATCGCCGGCCTGTCTTGCGCGATACTCTGCTTCTTTCCCTTGGTCTCGGCGGTCTATAGCGCCCTTCAGCTCATGAACGCCGTCCGACCCGGCGCGCTCTTCGTTCTCCTGCTGCGAACCGTGCTGCTCTACGCGATCCCGGTACTCATCGTCGTGTGGACGATTCGAGAAGAGACCCGCAAGGAGGCCGAGTCCAGCCGCCCCGATTAGTCCGCAAACAAGCGAGGTTTCCTTGGAGTGCGGCGACTTGTCGCCGCTTTCTTGCGCGTCCTGCGCAACGGACGAGCGGTGCCACGGTTCACGCGAAAGCCGTCTCGCTACGTTCTTCGGCCGCCCAAAAAGCGGCGACAAGTCGCCGCACTCCACAAGGTCGCTTGCTTTGGGAATTGTGCCTGTGCGATAGGTGCGCAGGGTCGGCGGCTCTCGCGGCACAGTATGAACGCGCTAATCCTCTTGGTCCGCCAATCGTTGGCCAAGCGGCTTGAGCGGTGCGGGCAACGAGCCGGCGTTGAGAATCTGGGCAAGATCCTCGACGTCCTGCCGCGTGAAATCCCCCGTGATCTCGGCCCGATCGAAGATCGTGCTCCGGATGGCCGGCGCGGAATAGAGCGACCCGTCGAGGAGGATCCCCAGCTTTCGCGAGAAGCCGGTTGCTTCGTCGGGTAGGTTGTTCCCGGTGAGCCCGCCGAACAATTGCCCACCCGGCTCGTTAAACGTCAGCAGCAAGGCCGGCTTTCCCCATTGATCCACGCTCGGATCGGCACTGACCACGTACTGGCCGGTCACGTCGAAGATGTCCTTGACGACGAGCACCTCCAGCGTTTCACCGCCCTTTCGTACGCGCGTTCGCGTCGCGATCTCCGGAGCGTTGGCGAAGTCCTCCTCACGACCCGTCGCGACCGGGACCCACCACGCGAGCAGTTCGCCCGCTCCGTCCGTCAATGCGCGGCCCTCTTGCTTGAGAGCCTGTTCAATCAGTGCGCTGTGGTCCTGCCGGTTGGCTAGGATGCGGAACTCAAGCGTGCCGAGGGTCCGCACGATGCCCTCGATTCGACGAAGCTGTCCGGGATCGGTCGTGAACGTGACAACCTCGATCCGCTCGTCGCCTGCATGGCGGACTTGGGCCTGCTTGCGCCAGCGGCCGCCGAGCCGCCGGTCGACCGCCGCGATCAGCTCGAGCATGTCGACCGGTCGACCGTCGAACATCGACTCCCGATCGACCTCGAACGTCAAGATCACGCCCTCGGGCCGGGAGAACGCGTCCCAGTCGCGGGTCGCCCAGAGAAAGACCGCCGCGAGAAGCGCCGCCGCGACGACGACCACCAGAGCCAACGCCGCAACCGTCCAGCGTAACTTGATCTTCATCGCACGATCTCCGCACTCCGCCGCGCGGCACGGGCGCCTCGCCGTGCTCACCCGCAGTCGACCTCTATCCGGCAGCATAGCCGATCGGCGAGCGATTGAGAAGCTCGTGGGTCATCCCCACCGACGGGAAGGACGTACGAACAGGGACAGACCAATCGGGCCGATAGACGGCGCGTGGGTGCACAGCCCCCACCCTACCGACTTCACCTTCGCATCTCGAAGCGCCGCACGGTCGACTTCTTCTGCCCTTCACGCTCGGCCTCGATGGCCAGCTCGCCGGTCTCCCCGCTCGGGTGGGCGGTGCAGGCGAAGGTCCCGTCGGCACGGACTTCGGCGCGGCGCCCGCCGACCGTCACCGTCGTGCCCGGCTCGACGATCCCCCGCACTTCGACCACGATCGGGCCGTTGATGAGCGTGGACCCGCCCGGCGGCTCCGTCTGCACCAGCAGCAGCGGGGCTCGGTCCAAGGCGATGATCTCGTCGGCGATCTCGCGCCGCGTTGCGGCGATCCGCGCCGGATCGCGCTCCCACTCGGCGATGCTGGGGACCACGCGCCGGCAAAGCTCCCGGGCCCGGCGACGCGGGTCGAGCCAACCGGCCGCCGCCCCGAGCCGGCCCTTCACCTCGGCCGTCTTGGCCGCGAGCAAGTGCAGGTATTCGTAGTCCTCCAGGCTCTCCCGCTGGATCTCCCAGCGGATCGAGCTCAACGGCCCCTCGGAGCCGGGATAGATGACGTGCGTGTCGCCCGGCGGCAGCCCATCGCGGGGCGTGCCGAACGGATCGTCGCCCCAGAAGTTCAGCCCCCAGTGAAGATAGCCCGAAAGATCCTCGGCGAAATTGATCCAGTGCAGCACGCGGACGCAAGTGGCCGGGTAGTCGAGGAACCGGTTCGGGTACACGCTTCCGTAGGGATGGCAGCAGATGTAGTACCACATCTCGTCGTCCCCCCGCCGGGCTTCGTACGCCTCGCGCCAGCGGTCGAAGTGCGAGAGCTTCGGCACCCAAACGTCCAGGGCGCCGGAGAAGTCGATCGTCTCGATCGCGTCGATCCGCCGCAAACCGGGCGCGGCGCGGTGGACGAACTCCGATGCCTCGCGCCACGACTCGATGTTGTTGATCGACGGCTCGTCGGCCACGTGGATCATCGACTTTTCGAGCCAGCCCCGCTCCGCCAGGTGCCGCACGAGGTCGGCCAGCAGGGGGGCAAGTCCTTCCTCGGGTCCCAGGGCGACGCTTTTCCCCGTCTCGCGGTTGGTGGCCGTCACCTTGCGGAACACGATTTCCTTGCCGCTCCAGCCGCCCGGGCCGAAGTGAGCGACGTGGGTGATCTCGATCCGGTCGGCCGCGCCGGCCTTCTCGAACAGCTCGACGAAGCGGTCGAAACGGCCGTAGTCGAACGAGAGCTTGCCGTCCGCTTCCTGCGTGATCTCGACGAGCGTCCACGGCGTGTAAGCCACGTTCTGCCGATGGGCCGCCATGTTCCGGGCGTATCGCTCCAACACGGCCCAGAACGCGTCGGACCAGAGCTCGACGCCGTGTGCCTTGGCGATGTTGCCCACGTTGAACCAGTTGGTCACCGACAGGTGGCGCTCGTCGGGGAGCGTGAACGGATCGACCACGAGCTCGACCGGGAGGGCAACCCGATCGTCGCCTGCGGTGACGGCAATCTCGCCCCGATAGAGCCCCGGCTTGGCGTCCTTGGGCACGTGCACGGTGATCCAGACCGGCTGGGTCGCGTTCGGCTCGACGTCGATCGTCGCGGCTTCCAGGAGCGGATCGGGCACCTCGCAGGGCGCGGCGCGGAGTTGAAGCGTATCGCTCGCGGTCGTGTTCTTCGCAAGCGGGATGAAGCCGACGAAGCTCCACGCGACCGCCTCGGGGCCGAGGGTCGCCCCGCCGTCCTCCTGGGCAAGCGGCGTGACCTCGACGCGGACGTCCTCCAGCGCCTTCGGTCCACGAAACGCGACCTGCGCCGGCTCATACTCGTTGCGTGCCGCCCGGAGGGTTACCGGGCCCGACGCTTCCGGCGGCTGGGCGTCGCGAAAGACCTTGACGTGCGGATCGACCGGCCAAACGGCCAGTCCCTCCGCGTCCGCGGCAAGGCTCGCACACACACTCCCGCCGGCGATGGCGGCGACGAGCAGAACGGTCAACTTGCGCATGGCGTGCTCCCTGAGGCAAACGGCAGTCTCGGATGGCCCGGCGCGATCCTATTGCCTGGCAAGACGGGCGTCAAGCGCTCGGCCCGGCCCGGACGCCGCGCGTGGGAAACCGGCCGCTTGATCCCGGATTCGGCCCGTGTACACTGGAGGAACCCGGCTGGCCCTGGCCGAGCCTTCGCCCTCAAGACCACGGTCGCCGAGATCAAACCGGAAGGACTTCGTCCGATTGACGTGTAGCCACCCAAGACCGCATTGATGAAGGAATCGGGAGCCACCATGAACATCTCACGACGCGAACTGTTGAAGTGGGGCGCCGGGGCCGGCGCGGCGTGCCTGGCCGGCGCCAGTCCGTTGGCGGCCGCGGCCAAGCCCAAGGACGCGAAGATCCCCATCGGGCTCCAGGTCTACTCGGTCCGCCACCAGGCCGAGAAGGAGCTGCCCCGGGTGCTCGAGGCGGTGGCCAAGATGGGCTACCAAGGCGTGGAGTTCGCCGGGTACTATAACTGGACCGCCGCCGACCTGCGGAAGATGCTCGACGCGGGCGGCCTGAAGTGCTGCGGCACGCACATCCGGCTCGACACGCTCCAGGGCGACGCCCTCGCGGGCACCGTCGAGTTCAACCAGACGCTGGGCAACCCCTACCTCATCGTCTCTTACATGCCGCACTCGATGCTGGAGTCGGTCGAGAAGATCAAGGAGACGGCCAAGATCTACGACGACGTGGCCGCCAAGGTCAAGGAGAACGGGATGCGAGTGGGCTACCATGCCCACGGCGGCGACTTCGTCAAGGTCGGCGACAAGACGGCCTGGGACCTCTTCTTCGGGAGCACGTGTGCCGGGGTCTCGATGCAGATGGACATCGGCAACTGCATCGAAGGCGGCGGCGACCCGTACGCCATCCTCGAAGCCTTCCCCGGCCGCTCGGCAACCGTCCACCTCAAGGAGTACGGCGGGCCGAAAGAGGCCGTCGTCGGGGAAGGCGAGGTCGACTGGAAGAAGGTCTTCCGGATCTGCGAGACCAGCGGCGGCACGGAGTGGTACATCGTCGAGCACGAGCGCGGCGCCGGCGATCCGCTGGAGAACGTCAAGAAGTGCCTGGCAAACCTGAGGAAGATGGGGAAGTAGGCCGGCCGCAAGTTCCGGGGAGACGCCCAAAGCGCAGAAGCCGATCGAAGGGCTCTCGTACGGCCCGGCTCTGCAATCCTGAGGGTCAGCCGAGCGATCCGACAAGAAAAGGAGAAGCCCTCCGGCCTAACTTGGCGACCGGAGGGCTTGGTTTGCTCGATCGACCCGCTCGTGGCGGCTTAGATGTCGCCCGGGTCGAAGATGTCGAAAATCAGGTTGGTATGCGTTGCTGGTTGTATGCCGGTGTCCCATCCGGTCATCTGCGCGAGCGTGCCGGCCTTCTTGCCATAAGGCGTCATGACGTGCTGATAGATCAGGTAGTCCAAGGTTTCGGCCAGGAATTTCCCATGCCCGTCGCCGAAGTAGACATTCACGCCGCCGGGATGGCGTGACGACGGCCGGGGAAAGCTGTAGTCTCGGAGGACGTTGATGTTGGGAGGCCAGGGGTTCGGGTTTGTCGGGTCCACTGAAACTCCGATAGCCGGATCCGGCTCCCAGTTGTAGTCATAGCAAACCCCGAAATCGATCTCGAAGTTCTCGACGCCGCGGCCGCTCTGAGGGTACCTGGTCGCCCAAGTCACCGCGTTGTTGTTCTCTGTCAGAATCAAGGTGTACGTGGAGCCGTCATGTTGCGAAATGTAATCCAAGGAGACTTTGACGGACTCGCGCCGAAACGCGGGATCGGCCTGCAACAGCGGATCTTCGAACACGTGATTGTGGAAGACGCCTGCTGGTGCCCGAACCGGATCGTACAACTGGTTCTGGTTGTTCGTGTCCTGATTATCCACGACGCCGCAGTTGACCGCGTACGCCAGATTGGGTCGGTTGGCGGGCGCCGGATCACGCACGTCGCTTGGGCACTGGACCAATTCCCACGTGATGTACGTCTTCTGGGCCCTCGACTTTGTCTGGTCTTTCCACAGATCCAACAGTTGGCTCTGTTCCACGTCCGCCAGAATCTCGACGAGCCAACTGCCGTAGACGGGGGAGTTGTTGACGTCCAGCCCAAGGTAGTTCATGTAGCCGGGGAAATACTCGCGGCGCGACTCCCACTCCAGCGTGGCAAAGCCAAGGTTCCTCTCGTTGTTCAAGCACTGGGCCCGGCGAGCCGCTTCCCGGGCGGCCTGGACAGCAGGCAGCAACAAGGCCATCAGCATCCCGATGATGGTGATCACCACCAACAGCTCGACGAGCGTAAATCCTCTTGGTCTGGCGCGATTCATGTGACGTCTCCTTATGTCCTCAGAGTCGGACAAGACATGCGTACCCTCACCCCCTTTCAATTCTCACCGAATCGCTCCAAAAGTTCCAGCGATATCCCAAACGAATCCCCGTTTTTGGCGACTATTTTGACACTTATGAGGCATGCGGCCCTCCCTCTGGGTGGCCGGTTCCGGCGATCTGGCCGGTTGGCCGGCCGGGAGAGCGCGATCATCCTCAGTTTGAGACGGGACCGGAGAGGAGCCTTCCGAGACCACGCCGCCTCCGCAGAAATCCAGGGTGGAAGACGATTGCCGACAGCTTACAATCGGAGTACAGATCTCTCATGCCCTGGCGCGGAAGGAATCGTCCATGCCCGAATACGATTGCGTGGTGATTGGCGGGGGGCACAACGGGCTGGTGACGGCGGCGTACTTGGCTCGGGCCCGGAAGAGGGTCTGCGTGCTGGAGCGACGCCCCCTTCTGGGCGGCTGCACCTCGACCGAAGAGCTCTGGCCCGGCTTCAGGGCCTCACCCGCAGCCTACGTGATCAGCCTCTTCCTGCCCGAGATCATCCGGGAGCTGAGACTTCGGGAGCACGGGCTGGAGATCCTGCCCCGCGACCCCTCGTCGCTGACGCCGCTTCCCGACGGCCGCTACTTGCTTCTGGGCCACGACGACGAGTCGAACCGCCGCGAGATTGCCAAGTTCTCCGGGCGCGACGCGGAAGCCTTTCCCAAGTACGACGCCATGCTCACCCGGCTGGCCGAGTCGCTCGAGCCGCTCCTTCTGGCCCGGCCGCCGAAGCTGCCCCCCCGACTGCGGGATCTGGGCAAGTGGTGGCGGTACCGTCAGGCGATGGCGCGGCTGGGGGGCCCATTGCGCCAGGCGGTCGAGATGCTGACCACCTCGGCGACCAGGGTCCTCGATCGCTGGTTCGAGTCCGACGTGCTCAAGGCCACCCTGGCTACCGACGCGATCATCGGGGCGTTTGCCGCGCCGTCGTCGCCGGGAAGCGCCTACGTTCTTCTGCACCACGTGATGGGCCGGATCGGCGGACGGCGCGGCGTGTGGGGATACGTGCGGGGCGGGATGGGCGGGCTGGCCGACGCCCTGGACGGGGCGTGTCGCGCTATGGGCGTCGAGATCCGCCGGGAGTCGGAAGTCGTCCGTGTCCGCGTCGACCGGGGTACGGCGACCGGCGTGACGCTGGCCGACGGCACCGAGATCCCGGCCGCCGCGGTCGCCTCCAGCGTCGACGCGAACCAGACCTTTCTCAAGCTCCTCGGCGCGGAGCATCTGTCGGACGAGTTCGCCGAAGAGGTCCGCAACATCGACTACGCTTCGGCCAGCGCCAAGCTGAACCTGGCGCTGGACGGGCTCCCCGATTTCCGCACCGGCTCGGTCGATCCGCAGGTCGCCCTGCGCGGCACCACGCATCTAGCGCCCACCATGGAGTACATCGAGCGGGCGTTCGACGACGCCAAGTACGGGCGGCCCAGCCGCGAGCCGGTCCTGGAGGTCACGATCCCCTCGATCCTCGACGACACCCTCGCCCCGCCCGGCAAGCACGTGATGTCGGTCTTCGTCCAGTACGCCCCGTACGACCTGGCCGAAGGCACCTGGGACGAGAAGCGCGACGCGTTCGCCGACCGGTGCATCGAGGTGCTCGCCCGGTACGCCCCGAACGTCAAGGGTCTGATCCTCCACCGTCAGTTGATGGTGCCGCGGGACATGGAGCGGATCTACGGGCTGACCGGGGGCAACATCATGCAGGGGGCGATGGGCCTGGATCAGCTCGGCCCCATGCGACTGGACTACCGCACGCCGATCCGAGGGCTGTATCTGTGCGGGGCGGCCACGCACCCCGGGGGCGGCGTCATCGGGGCCTGCGGACGAAACGCGGCCCGGGTGATCCTCCGCGGCTGAATCGCTCGTCGCGGGCGGGCAGCGGACGTCCCCGGAATTGCTTGAATCCTCTGCCGTCGCCGTTCATACTTACGGCGTCGTCCGGTCGAGCGGCAAGCGACTTGCCCGGGGCCGACGGCTTCCCATCTCAGTCACAAGGAGACGCGTCCATGTACCGCATCGTTCCGGCAACCGTGGTTCTGGTGTGTTGGTTGGCAACGTCGGCGGTCTACGCCCAGGACGTGGCCGAAAAGGCAACGAAGCAGCCCAAGGAGCAGCGCGAGCCCGACGTGGTCTTCGTGCCCACGCCCCAGGAGGTGGTGGAGAAGATGCTGGAGTTGGCCAACGTCAAGAAGGACGACCTGCTCTACGACCTGGGATGCGGCGATGGGCGGATCGTGGTGACCGCTGCCAAGAAGTACGGCTGCCACGCCGTCGGTTTCGACATCGACCCCAAGCGGATCAAGGAGTCCCGGGAGAACGTGGCCAAGAACAAGGTTGAGCACCTGGCGAAGATCGAACAGCAGGACATCTTCAAGCTCGACCTCAGCAAGGCCAACGTCATCACCCTCTACCTGCTCCCCAGCCTGAACGTGAAGCTGATCCCCCAGTTGGAGAAGCTCAAGCCGGGCTCCCGGATCGTCTCCCACGACTTCAAAATGGAGGGGGTCCAGCCGGACAAGGTCGTCCAGTTCGAGCCGGAGGAGGAGAAGCGGAAGCACACCATCTACCTCTGGACGGCGCCGCTAAAGAAGAAGGAGCGGAAGAAGGACGAGTGATCGGGCGGTGTGCCGGCGGCACGGGCTTCCCGCCCGTCCGCAGCCGGAACGCCAACCGCGGACGACGCCCTCCCAGACGCCTGCTTCACTCGTCGTCACCAAGCTCTTCGGCGTAGTCGATCGCGTATTCGGGCGGATCGCCGCCGGGGCCTTGGAGGTAGTGCGCCATCCAGCGGAGCATCCGCACGTTGTAGTCGAACCGCGAGGCGGCGCGGCGGTTGCCGTGGCCTTCGCCGGGGTAGAAGACGAGCCGGGCCGGCGCCTGGCCGAGCGTCTTCAGGTGTCGGTACAGCTCCATCGACTGCGAAGGGTGAACGCGGGGGTCGCTCTTGCCGTGGAGGATCAGCGTCGGCGTGCGGTTGCGCGCGACGTACTTGATCGGGCTGCGATTGAGGAAGTAGTCCCAGTCTTCCCAGAGACGCTTGCGGTGATGCACGAGGAACATCTCTTCGGGGATGTCGGTCGTGCCGAGCTTGGACACGTTGTCGCTGATCCCGACGAACATCACGCTGGCGGCGAACCGGTCGGAGTAGTAGGTGGCGCCCCAAGCCGAGGCGTAGCCGCCGTACGAGCCGCCGGTGATGCCCACCTTCTCGTGGTCGACCAGCCCCACGCCGACCAGGTGATCGACGGCGTCGACCAGGTCGTCGAACTCTCGTCCGGCGGCGTCGGCCTGGCCCATCTTGGAAAAGGCGACGCCGCGGCCCGTGCTGCCGCGATAGTTGGGGTAGAAGACTGCGAAGCCGCGCGCGGCGCCCGTCTGGCCGGGACGGCTGTAGCTGGTGACCCACCCGTTCGAGACGTGCGACTCGGGGCCCCCGTGCACGCACAGGATCAGCGGGTAACGCCGGCCCTCTTGGTAGTTGACCGGGTAGACGAGGATGCCTTCCAGCTCCAGGCCGTCCCGGGCCTTGTGCCGGACCACTTCCTGCTCGGCCAGTCGCATATCGGCCAGCCAGGGATTGCTGCGGGTGAGTCGCCGGGGTACGCCGTCGCGCGTGCCGAGCAGGAACACTTCGCCCGGATGCCCGGGCGCATGGCCGACCAGCGCGGCGGTCCGGCCGTCGTCCGACAGCGAGAGCGACGCCAGCACGGGGCCCGTGCCGTCGACCAGCACGCGCCGGCGCCCGTCGAGCGTGACCGTGCCGACCGTGGATGCCGTGCCCTCGTAAGCGACCCAGAGGAGCGTCTCGGCGTCCTTCCACGCGAACGAGTGGACGTGGGCCTCGTAGTCGGGCATCAGGTCCCGCAGGGTTCCGTCGCCGGGCACTTCGGCGACCATCAGCCGGCCGTCGCGCGGGTCGTGAATGTCGACGCCGGAGATCATCGCCAGGTGCTTCCCGTCGGGGCTCCAGCCGACCTGGCCCAGCTTGCCGGGATTGCGGATCGGCTCGACGACCTTGCCCGTGTCGGCATCGACGACGTAGACACGCTTCGACATGTAGCCGTCGTCCACCAGCGGAGTCGGGGCCAGCACCACGACGAGCTGCCGGCCGCCGGGGCTCCACGCGACCAGCGACGCCGAGCCCTCCAGCTCAAGCGCCTCGGGCTTGCCGGACCCGTCGGCCGCGGCGAGCCAGACTTTCCTCGGGCGCCAGTCCTCTTCATAGATCTCCTGGTCGAAGCCCTTGTCTCGGCGCTCCTGCTGCTCCTTGGAGCGCGGCTCGGTGGCCAGGAAGGCAAGCCTTTGGCCGTCGCGGGAGAAGCTCGGGCCGTCGAGATCGGCGTCGTGCTCGAAGAGGCGCTTTGCTTCGCCGCCGTCGATCGGGATCTGGTAGAGCGACGTGTGCTCGTCCTCGCCCCGCTTGGCCAGGAAGGCGATGCCGCGCCCGTCGGGCGTCCAGCGGACGCTGCCCACGTTCACCTTCCCGGTGACGAACGGCCGGGCGTCGCCCTGGGCGTCGACCACCCACAGCTCGCTCCAGGCCGAGCCGTCGTCGTCCTTCACCGGGCGCCGTTGGACCGAGAGCGTATACGCCACGTGCTTGCCGTCAGGCGAGACGGCCGCCGAGGTGACGCTTTTCAGCCTGGCCACGTGGCCGGGCGAGAACAGCTCGCCCTCGGCCGAGAGACCGGCCCCGGCATAGAGCAGAAGTGCCACAGCCAGGCCGGTCGCGGCCGGAAGGGTCCGATACGCAGCCGGTTGGCGATCTGTGTGACGGTCGAAGCGGTTGCGCCGGATCATCGTACGGTAGCTCCTTTTCCTGCTGGGCGTTCCACCTGCAAGTGGGATGAAGTCCCTCCCTACTATAGGCCGGGCGGAGGGCGGTTTCAACGAGCGGCGAGAGCGTCAAGGCGGAGAGGCTCGTGGAACCGAATGGGGCGTATCCCTCGGCGCTCGCTAGGGTTACGACGCCCTTCGCTGCGCAGGCCGGACCGCAAGCCGTTTCCCGTCTTCGCAAGCCGTCCACGCATGCTATAGCAAGCTCCTCACGGCGCCCCTCGCTCGATACAATGGAGAGTGGAACTGCCGCCCCAGACGCTCACGGTGCCTTGGGCATGACGTTTCCCGTGCTTGTCGAGCTATCGGAAGGTCAGTATGCGGCCACGTTGGTCGGTGCGCCGCAGGTGCGGGTCGTTGGCCCAACGCGTGAGGAGGCGATTGCGGCTCTGCGAGCGGAAATCGCCGAGCGGGTCCAACGCGGCGAATTGCTTACCCTGGAAATCGATGCCCTCGGGGTGGCTGACCTCGCCGGCAAGTACGCCGACGACCCGACGCTCCGCCCAATCTGCGCCGACGCGTACCGCCAGCGCGATCGAGAGCCGCGCGAATGATCGCCTTCGACACGGACGTCCTGACCGAGATCCTCCTGGACAACCGCGCGTTTGTCGATCGTGCCGCGTGCGTGCCTCAAGGCCAGCAGGCGATTCCGATTGTCGTGGTGGAGGAAATTCTTCGGGGCAGACTCAACGTCATCCGTCGGGCGGAGGCGGGAAAGGCACCGGTCTCGATCGCCCGTGCGTATGAGCTCTTCCGGCGTTCCCTCGCGGATTTCGCGCGCATTACCGTTCTGCCCTACACACCCCAAGCCGAATCGCTTGTTGAGCACCGGCGGCAGCAGAAGGTGCGCGTCGCGACGCACGATCTCCGCATCGCCGCCATTTGCGTGGATCACTCCGCCACGTTGATCTCCCGGAATCGCCGAGACTTCGACCGCGTGCCGCGACTATCTGTGGAATACTGGGACTGAGTCCAACCGGAAGGGTCTCCCGCGTACGCGCTGCCGCGACCGGGGTCCAACACGGTCCAGCGTCGCCGCACTGCGTCCTTCGTGGGCGGAATAGCATAGGCGGTCACCAACGGCTAGCCGGCCCCGTCCGCTACCGCCCTTCGTTGACCATCAGGTACGTGCCCGTTTTGCCCGCGACGGCGACGTCCGGGCGGCCGTCGCCGGTGAGATCGGCCACGCAGATTTGCATGCCGGTGCCGACGCCTTCGCCGGGCGGGCCGATCGGGTGCCGGACGAACTTATTGGCCGATGCGTCCCAGGAGTAGTAGTAAAGGCATGCCGGCTCGTCGGCCCCGGGATCGCGCCCGCCGTGGCCGCGGACCCGCTTGCCGGTCACGAGCTCGCCGTGGCCGTCGCCGTCCAGGTCGGCCCAGGCCATGCTGTGCGCCTGGGACCAGGACTTGTCGATGAGGTGTTCGGTCCACGTGGTGGTCCCGTCCGGCTTGGGCTCGCCTTGCTCCCACCAGTAGACGCCGTAATCATGTCCTTTGGCCCAGACGAGGTCGTTTCGCCCGTCGCGGTTGACGTCGACGACCAGAAACGGCGAGCTGGCGGTCCGCAGGGCGGTCTCGGGATGCAGCTTCCACGGCTTGGCCAGCGGATCGCCTTTCGGACGCTCGTACCAGCCGACGGCACAGAGGACATCGTCCCGCCCGTCGCCGTTCACGTCGCCGACGGCGTAGCCGTGCCCGGACCCGTTTTCCCCCAACACAATCCGGTTCACGGTCGGCTTGCCGTCGGGCGTCTTGGCCAGCTTCCACGCCACGAGCGGGTCCTTCTGGACCCAGCAGTGGACGACGATCTCGGGCACGTCGTCCCCGTCGACGTCCAACAGATGAAAGGCCTCGTTCTGCGCCCGGGCGTCGACCAGAAGCTGCGGCTCCCACTTCCAGCCCTTCTCCAGTCCCTCCTTGCCCGGGTTTTTGTACCAATAGAGCTCCGACTCGGTCCAGCCGCCGGAGACGACGTCGATCCAGCCGTCGCCGTCCACGTCGTACGCGTGGTCTCCGTTGTTGGCGTAGAAGTCGTCGGGGGCAAAGCCGAGCGAGACTTGGGGGATATCGCGAACCGGCCGGGGGAGAAAGTCGGGCGCGGCGTACCAGTGCGTTCCGGCGATGATATCCGGTTTGCCGTCCCGATTCACGTCGGCCACGGCGCAGCCCTCGTTCTGGTTGACCATCAGCAGGCGCTTGGAGAACCTCAGGCCCGGCTCATCGGCAAGCCCAACGGTTGCCGACCATGCCACCAAGCCAACCGTCAGGGCCGCCAGGCCCTTCATCCCAAACCATGTCGAGCGGCGAGCGAACATCACCAGTCTCCTTCAAACCGGACGGACTGCGGAACGGTTCAGATGGCCGACGCTGGCGCCAGAATAGCCGCCCCAGCGGGCTCGATCAACCAATCCCCGGCTAGCCAGAAAGGGCCCGGTTGAGGGAACCCTGCCCGACCGAAATACGTCCAATGTCACGAAGCCCTGCTCTGCGAAGTGCGTCGGGGGGCGGCCGACTTGAAATTGTGATGGACACCCCCCGCAGGGTGGGGGTGCGGTGTTTCCGATCCCTGGAAAGCAAGGAGACGAGACGATGTTCCCACCACGTCGCTGGCTGGTCGTGCTGAGTCTGACGGCCCTTCTCGCGGGCTTGGCTGCCGTGGCCAACGAGCCGGAGAAGAGCCCGGCCAAGGGGCAGGCGAAGGAGCCGCCGACCGTTCAACTGGCCCTGCTCTTGGACACGAGCAACAGCATGGACGGCCTGATCGACCAGGCCAAGACGCAGCTTTGGCGAATCGTCGGCCAGTTTGCCAAGACCAAGCTGGGCGGCCGGACGCCCCGGCTGGAGGTCGCGCTGTATGAGTACGGCAACGACAAGCTGCCGGCCGCCGAGGGGTACGTGCGGATGGTCGTGCCGCTGACCGACGAGGTGGACAAGATCTCCGAGGCGCTGTTCGCCCTCTCGACCGACGGCGGCGAGGAGTATTGCGGCAAGGTGATCCAAGTCGCCACGCGCCAGCTCGACTGGAGGCGCGAAGGGCGCGACCTGCGGTGCATCTTCATCGCCGGCAACGAGCCGTTCACCCAGGGCGACGTCGACTTCCGCGCCGCCTGCAAAGCGGCGGCCGACCGGGGGATCACCGTCAGCACGATCTACTGCGGCGAGCGGGACGAGGGGGTACGCACCAACTGGGAGCAAGGGGCGAAGCTGGCCGACGGGTCGTACTTGTGCATCAACCAGGACCACGAGGTGTCCCCGATCGTGGCCCCGCAGGACAACGAGCTGGCCCGGCTCAGCGGCGAGCTGAACAAGACGTATCTCGCCTACGGCGACGCGGAGGCGCGCCGGGCATTCGCCGACCGCCAACAGGCCCAGGACGTGAACGCCGCCCGATCGGCCGTCAGCGCGGCCGCGGCCCGGGCGGGCTTCAAGGCGTCGAGCCTGTACAAGAACTCCGGCTGGGACCTGGTCGACGCGGTCGCCGACGGCACGGTCAAGCTCGACCAGCTCGAGGCGGAGCAACTGCCCCAGGTGATGCAGCCGAAGAGCCTGGCGGAGCGAAAAGCCTACCTCGCCAAAACGGCCGCCCAGCGCGAACACCTCCAGGCCCGGATCCGGAAGCTCAGCGCCGTGCGCGACCAGTACGTCGCCAAAGAGCGCACCCGGCTTGCGGCCGAAGCCCCGGCCGAAGCGGCCGCCGCCGAAGAGCCGCTTGCCGACGCGGTCGAGGCGGCCATTCAGGCGCAGGTAGGCGACAAGTAGACCATGCGCAGTAAGAAGCTAGTGGTACGTTAGCCCTTCCCTTGTGAGTTGGGTGCCACGGGCGTCTCGCCACTGCGCCCACGGCAGATCGCAGGGTGCGTGGTTGCACGCACGCGGAGTGCTTCGTGCTCCATGGCCTGGGAATCCCAAGCTGGTCGCAAATCGTGCGCGCGGTTGTTTCCTTGATCTCCCGATGCCTGGAGACCGCGGCGCAGCGGCCGTTGGCCGCGATTGCGGTAGATCGTGTGATGGGCGCCTTCGCGATCCAGGTAGCACCCGTGACGCTCGAGATGTCGGATCAAGTCCACACGTTTCATGACGCGGGCACTTCCACCGAAAGCGTCTCCCAGATCGCGCCGCCCGGCGCATCTTTGGCGGCGTTCTCGCGATACGCTTGCAGGACCAACTCCACCGCCTCGCGAATGTTGGCCCGGGCCTCGTCCATGTCGCGCCCTTGCGTCACGGCGCCGGGCAACTCGGGCACCGTGGCCATGATCCAGCCGTCTTCGATGGTCGTGTAGACCACGTGGTAGTCATGTCTCATGCCAAAGGCCTCGCGGACTCCTCGGAATCGGTTAAGCCATTTTATCAGACGGATTCGAGCGCGTCCACAGCAAGGCCGGCATGCGCCCGGCCGAGCGACTTGACACGCACCGTGGCCGCCGCCAAGATGGCCCGCGGTGGGCCGATCGCAAGAGCCCTTTGTGTCCTGTAGGAGTGTCGCCATGCGAGTGCGTGCCGCGTTTCTGCTTTTCGCCCAGGTCCTGCTGGTCGTTCTCCCGATTCACGCGGAGGACGTCAAGAAGACCGACGTCTATGCCCGGATCAAGACCGACGTCGACGCCGTCTCGTCGATCAACACGCACGACCACCTGCGCCCGTTCGACCAGATCCCCCGCGCCGCCGGGCCCGATCAGGCACTGCGTCACCTCTGGGCCAGCAGCTATTTCGGCTGGACGCATCCGCTGGCCGCCTGGCCGGAAAGCGGCTCGTTCGACGACTGGTGGAAAAATACGCAGCCCGGCTTCGCCAACGCCCGCGCCGCGAGCTGCTACCGCTACCTCCTTCCCGCGTTTCGCGATCTGTACGGCGTCGACTTCGACGCGATCACGGCCGATGAAGCCCGCAAGCTCAGCCAGCGGATCTACGAGAACTCCCAGAACGAGAAGTGGCTCCACGAGGTGATCACCGAGCGGGCGAACGTCGAGCTGATGCTCGTCGATCCCTACTGGGCCCGGCTCGACTTCAGCACGCACTACCCGTTCACCGTGGCGCTGTGCAACGTGACCTCGCTGGTGCGAGGCTTTCACCCTTCCGAGTTCGACAACCCGCTCGACGATCCGTACAGGTTCGCCGAAAAGCACGAGATGGAGATCGGCTCGCTGGACGAGTACGTGGCGGTCCTCGACCGGATCGTCCTCGAAGCGAAGCAGGCCGGCGCCGTCTGCCTCAAGAGCACGCTGGCCTACAACCGCACGTTGCGGTTTGATAACGTCGCCAAGGAGCGTGCGGCCGCCGCGTTCGGGCGTCCCCGAAAGGAGCTGACGCCCGACGAGGTCCGCGACTTCGAGGACTTCGTCATGTGGCGCCTGGTCGAATTGAGCGCCAAGCACGACCTGCCCTTTCAGATCCACACGGGCCACGCGCGGATCCAGGGCTCCAACCCGATGCTCTTGGTCGACATGATCCAGGCGAACCCCAAGACGAAGTTCATCCTGTTCCACGGCGGCTTCCCGTGGATCGACGAGACGGGCCTGATCGCCATGCGGTTCCGCAACGTCTGGATCGACTCCTGCTGGCTCCCCACGCTCTCCTACTCGATCGGCAAGCGGGCGTATCAGGAGTGGCTCGAAATGGTCCCCTCCAACCGGATCATGTGGGGCTCCGACTCGGGCATGGCCGAGGCGATCTACGGCTCCACGGAGTTCACGCGGCAGTGCCTCGCCGAAGCGCTCGCCGAGATGGTCCTCCGCGGCGATCTCCGCGAGGCCGACGCCCACCGGATCGGACGGCAGGTGATGCGCGAGAACGCGCTGGAGATGTTTCCCACGCTCCGCAAGCGGCTCTGGCGCAAGCCGTAGGGTGCGTGCTTGCACGCACGCCGTCGTCCAACGGTTGGCAATGCGGGTGAACGGTCCAGCAAGGGCGCGTGCGTGCGAGCACGCACCCTACGGGACTGCTCGTAGTGACCGCGATCGGCAAGGGGCAGAGCAAGAACGCTCGGATGGCAGCACGCTTCATGGCTCGTCTCCCAAGAGAAACAGCCGCGTCTCGCCCGCGACCATGGGAAGCTCGAACTCGGAGACGCTCGCGCCGATCACGCGGTCGGCGTAGAGATCGCGGACGGCCGTCGCGCGGGGCAACACGACCCGCTTCGTGCCGGGCTCGCCGGCCGTAAGGGCGAGGAACCGGGCGTCGGCGCTCACGACGTCGTCCGAATCGACGTAGGTGTGAACGCCCGATGCCTTGAGCACGTTGCGCAACAGGGCCGCGGGCGCGTCGGTGGTTCCCACGTAGACGCGCAGCCCCGCGGGCCCGGTCTTGGCGGCCACCAGGGCCTCTCCGCTCGGCAAGGCGGCCAGCGGCGTAACGCCCGGCCCCGGCTCGACCGCCCAGAGCGGCGCGAGCTTCGCCTTCGTGCCGAACGGCTCGGCGGAAAGGCCGTCGAGGAGCGGGCCGTCGCCCCCGACGAGCTTGACCTCCGCATTCTCGGATTCGATTCGGGTGACCCGCATACCCACCAGCTCGCTGATGAGTCGGTCGTCGGCCTTGTCGCCCAGGAAGCCGCTGCCGTAGAAGTAGACGGCCGTCTTCTCGCGCGTCGCTTGGGCGATCGCCTTGCGCGCGGCCTCGTCGAGATGGAACGGGTTTAGGAAGATGTACGCCTTCGCTGGCGGCACCCTGCCCGAGAGCAGGTCGCCCAGGTAGTGGACGCGGATCGGGGCCCCCATGCGGTAGAGCTTCGCGCGGAGCAGGTAGCACTGCTCGCGCATGATCGTCCGGTTGCAGGCGATGGCAAACGGCGACCGCTCGTCGACGATCACCGCCACCTCGGGGGCGAACGTGGCGGGCGCGGCCACGTTTTGGTCGTAGTGCTTCTTGAGCCGGGCGATGTTGTCCCAAATGTCCTGCCCGTCGAGCCAGCCGACGCCGCCCAGGTCCATGTACCAGCAGGCCATGCGGCGGGGAAGGACGTGGCCGTAGTTGCGCTGGTGGACCCAGAACGACTTCTGGGGCGTGTCGATGCGGCCGAAGCCGGCGTCCTCGGCGGCCAGGTACGTGCGCGTGTCGTCCTCGTTGAGCCAGAGCTTGCCCGCGGCCCGCACGGAATCGACGGCCGTCATGAACAGCCCCGCCCCGCCCGACTGGCGATCGAAGTACGAGATGGGCGAGCAGAGGACGTCGACGTCCGGGCACCGGAGCATTCGCTCCATGGCCAGGTGGCCGCTCACCTGCGGGCCCGAGGGGATGCCGCACATGTCGAAGAAGTAGCCGTAGAAGAGCGTGACCAGCTTCTTGCCGCCGGTCTCCTCCTTGATCGCCCGGGCCATCATCTCCAGCGGCTCCTCCATGGCGAGCTGCTTGTACTCGTAGAAGTCGAGGATTCTCCGCTCGGCGGTCGGGTCGCGGAAGAGGCCGTGGGTGGTGGCTCGCCGCTGGTCGGCCGTGGGGAGCGGGGCCGTTTCGAGCAAGACGGTCGGATCACCCCACGCGGCCCGCAGGGCCTCGTCCGTGGTGTATCGCTCCCCCAGCCAACGGCGGAACCCGGCGGCCATGGCGGGTGAAAACCCCGACAGGCGCGGCTCCCACGACCGCTGGTAGAACCACTCGCCCGTGTGCTGGCCGCAGGGGTGGTAGCCCAGCATGTGGTCGCCGTAGTTGTCTTCGCAGAAGCGGACCAGGGCGCGGAGGTGCCGGACCGTCTCCTCCCGCCAAAGCGTCGAGGCGGGGCATTCGCCCTTGGTCTGGCCGTCGTCGAACGTGAGGCATTCGTCCGGATGGGCCTCCTGCCACCAGCCCGGGGCCCCCATGCCGAATCGCGGCAGGAAGAGGGCGTCGGGATCGGCCTTCAGCGTGGCCTCGAAGGCGTTGACCACGCCGCCGTAGTCCGCCTTGTCGCCCTCCTTGGGCCACGGCATGGGGATGCCGAACGAGTGGATGTGAATCCCGGCCGCGGCGGCCATGCGCACCTGGCTTTGGTAGACCGAGTGGGTGTCGTCGGGCGGGTAGTTCGTCCACGGCGGCCCGTGGTGCAGGGGCAACAGATCGCCCTGGAGCTTGCGGTCGGCCTTCATCTTGAGCGTGTACGTGTACTTCCGGCCGCGGCGGCACGTCATGCCGGTCTGGTAGAAGTGGCAGTGCATCGTCGACGAGCCGCCGCTGCGGATCACGAGCCGGCACGCCCGGTTGCCCTCGGGCGAGTCGCCTTCGACCACGTCCCACTCGGCCTCGGAGCCGTACGACTGCTTGTCGGTGAACAGTTGCCACGCCTGGCCCACCTCCTCCTTGGTCCCCTCCCAGCCGCCGAAGCGGAGCATGTTTTCGGCCGCCGGGTCGTCGCGCGGGCCTTCGACCACGCGGACGTCGTCGATCCACACGGTCCCCGGCCCGCTTCCGCCCAGGCGGATGTGCACGCCGAAGTTGCCCTCGTTGTTCTCCGGCGCGGTGAACGTGAGCCCGTAGGTTTTCCACTCGGTATCGAGCGTAAACGTGTACGGTCGCCCGCCGGAGGCCCAGCCGAAGAAGATCAAGGGGGAGGTCGGCTTGCCGTCGACGAAGAGCGTGGGCGAGCCGTGGAGGTTCTTCACTTCGCCGGTGGCGGCGAGGAGATCGCTCGTCGCAGCGCTGAGAGCTAAGGCGATTGCGAGCACGAGGAGGCAGGCATGGGTTCGCCGCATGGTGGTTGCCTTTCTTGAGCGGTAGCGGGTAGGGTGGGTCGAGGTACGAGACCCACGTTCTTGTTTCGCCGTATTCTACGCGTGGGTCTCGTGCCTCGACCCACCCTACGGCCCTCCGTTTCTACGCAGGCTCGAGCAACTCCGCGGGAACGCCGGCCTTTCGGAGCTTGTACACCTGCGTCTTCGACAGCCCGTTGTCGGCAACCGGATCGTATCGGAGGGCTCCCTTTCGATAGTAGCCCGTCAGAAGTCGCTCCTCAACAAGCGCGTGAAGTCGACGTGCTTCCTCCGAGCCGCCTTCCAGGAAAGGGCCTTCGAGTCGCCAGTAGATCATCAGGGCCGTGGCGAACTCCGTGTCGCGGCTCTCCACGATGGGCCAGATGGGA